>JAURCU010000009.1 GCA_030828305.1 Luteolibacter sp. | reverse complement strand
TCCCACTCGCTTCGCTCGTCGGGCCCTCGGTCGTTGCACCTACAAACCACAAACTGCGCTCAACGCCCACAGGCTAGTGGGCAAAGCTCATAACTCATGACCCATGGCTGCTCCGCACAGCGGAGCTTATAGGTCAAAGACTTCGCCTTCGCCAAAGAAGCGCTTGATCTCGGCTTCGGCGGACTCGGGAGAGTCGGAGGCGTGGCAGACGTTGCGCATCTTGGAGTTGGAGTCCTTCACACCGAAGTCGCCGCGGATGGTGCCGGCTTCGGCCACGCAGGAATCGGTGGGGCCGAGGAGGTCGCGAACCTTGTTGATGACGTCCTCTCCGGAGAGCGCCAGGGCGATCACCGGGGTCTCCTGCATGAATTCACGCACGGCAGGGAAGAAGGGCATGTCGGCGATGTGGGCGTAGTGCTCGGCGAGAATTTCGTCACTGAGCTCCATCATCTTGATGCCGCGAATGATGAATCCGTGTTTCTGGAAGCGTTCCAACACGGTGCCGACCAGGTTGCCCTGAATGGCATCGGGCTTGAATAGGATGAGGGTGGTTTCGATAGCCATGGGCGTGGGGGTAGGGCCCGAAGGCCCCAGATGCAAGACTTTTGGGGGATCTATTGGGACTAACTACTTAGGCAAGCCAAAGGATTAAGCTCCTCCGTTCGTGATGCATGCGAATTTCGCGTCCACAAAGCTCAGCACCAGTGCCTCGACCCCCTCATCCTCCAGTCGCTCGACCACTTCCACCGAAAAGCCACGAGCGATGAGTTGGCGCGCACGGGCCGGGTCGATGCCGCGAGCGCAGAGGTAGAAGATCTCCTCGTCGGCAATCTGCGCCGAGGTGCTGCCGTGCGAACATTTCACCTGGTCGGCGTTGATCTCCAGACCGGGCATGGAGTGGGCCTCGGCACGATCACTCATCAGCAGGTTGCGACAAGTCTGATAGGCGTCGGTTTGGTGAGCCCCCTCGTCAACATAGATAAGACCCGAAAACACCGTCTTGGAATCATCATAAAGGGTGTTCTTGTAGAGCAGATCGGAGTAGGCGCCTTCGGACACGTGGTGCTGGAAGGTGCGCTGATCGTACTCCTGTTCGCGGGCGGGGATGGAGACCGAAAGCATGTCGGAGTGAGCACCCGAACCCTCAAGACGGGAGAGCGACTCGTTGCGGGCCCAGGAGGCACCGGTGTTGAGCACAAAGGCCTTGGCGCGTGCGTCGCGCCGAATGGAGGTGTCGTTCACCTGCACCATGCGAGTCACTTCGTTGAGCGCCTGCAGGGCGATGTAATCCAACTTGGAGTTCTGACCGGCGAAGAGATCGTTGTAGGCCACGGCGAGGCCGGGGCTGACTTCATCAGCGGAGCGAAAAATGTCCACCACGCGGACCTTGGCGCTCTCCCCGGTGATGACGAGGGTGTGCGGGAAGCACAGCGCGTTGGCACCGGCAATCCAGTGATGCACTTCGATGGTGCCATCCACCTCCACGTTCTTGGGAACGTGAACGAAGAGACCGTTGGTGACAGAGGCCTCGTGCCAGGCGGCATGCTTGGCCGAACCGAGACGGCTCTCTTGCTTCATGAAGTGGGCTTCCACCAAATCGGAATGCGATTCGAGGGCCTCGGCCAACGGCAGGCAGATCACTCCGTCGGGCAGATTGGATTCGGAAGACACGAGTGCATCGTTGACGAAGACAAACTTGGCAGCAGTGCTCTCAAGGCCTTCGGAGCGCGCGATCAGGGCATCGGCATCGACAGGATCGGCGACTTGGAAGCCCGAGAAATCGAGCTGCTTCAAATTGCCAAAGCGCCAGCTTTCATCGCGGCGGGTCGGCATCGGCAAGTTTTCGTAACGCTCCTTGGCGGTAGCCTGACGATCGGTGAACCACTGCGGGAGGGTATGTGCGGGCATGGTAATCATTCTAAAGATGGTTTCGGGGTAGCTAGGGCGCTTAGCCAACCGAGCCCTCCATTTCCAAGTCAATCAGGCGCTTGAGCTCCACCGAGTATTCCATCGGGAACTCACGCACCAGATCGTTGATGAATCCGTTCACCGCCAAGGACATCGCATGGCCTTCGTCGATGCCGCGTTGCTGCATGTAGAAGAGCATCTCTTCGCTCACCTGCGAGACCGAAGCCTCGTGTTGCGTGGCGTGCTGGTTGCCGCGCACGCTAATCGCCGGGTAGGTGTCGGTGCGCGAGTTGCTGTTGATGAGTAGCGCATCACACTCGGTATTGTTCTTGCAGCCCTTCAGGTGCTTGGGAATGTGCACCTGGCCACGATAGGTCGAGCGGCCCTCGCCCACCGAGATGGACTTCGAAACCACGTTGGATGTGGTGTTGTTGGCAGCATGAATCATCTTGGCACCGGTGTCCTGGTGCTGTCCGTCGTTGGCCAGCGCAATGGAGATCACCTCACCGCGAGCTCGCTCGCCCTTCATGATTACACCGGGGTATTTCATGGTCAGGCGACTGCCGATATTGCAGTCGATCCAGCGCACTTCAGCGTCCTCCATCGCAAGACCGCGTTTGGTCACCAGATTGTAGACGTTGCTGCTCCAGTTCTGCACCGTGACATACTGGATCTTGGCGCCCTTGAGGGCAACGAGCTCCACCACCGCGGAGTGCAGGGTAGCCGTCTCGAACTTGGGAGCGGTGCAGCCTTCCATGTACATCACTTCTGAACCCTCATCGGCAATGATGAGCGTGCGCTCGAACTGGCCGAAGTTCTCGGAGTTGATGCGGAAATAGGCCTGAAGCGGCTGCTTGAGCTTCAAGCCCTTGGGGATGTAGATGAACGACCCGCCGGAAAAAACGGCACTGTTGAGCGCGGAAAACTTGTTGTCACCGGTCGGGATGACCTTGCCGAACCAGGGGCGGAAGATTTCCTCATGCTCTTTGAGGCCTTCGGTGGAATTGACGAAAATGACCCCCTGCTTGGAGAGGTCCTCTTTCACATTGGAATAGGCGGCTTCGGAATCGAATTGCGCTTCCACACCCGCAAGGAAGGCACGTTCCTGCTCGGGAATACCCAGGCGCTCAAAGGTTTCCAGCACGTCGGCAGGAACCTCATCCCAAGAACGCTTGGGGCGCTCACCATCCGAGAGGTAGTAGCGGATGATATCGAAATCGATGTTGTTGAGGTCCTCAGTCGCCCAGTTGGTGGGCATGGGCTTGTCCAGAAAGGTCTTGAGTGCCCGATGACGGAATTCGCGAACCCAGTCGGGGTCCTGTTTGACGTCACTAATGTAGTCGATGGTCTTTTCAGTGAGACCACGACCGGCATCGTATTTGTTGCGTTCGGGAAAGCGGAAGTCTCCCTTGCTGCGATCGATGTTGATCGCGTCCTGGGTTTCTTGGTCGACGGTTACTGTAGCTTCTTCGGGCATCGGAGAGATGAATTGGAAATAGGGTTTGAACGGCAGGGCCGGATCAGGCAGGCACCAGTTCCTTGAGGAAGTCGTAACCTTTTTCCTCAAGCTCCAGAGCGAGCTCGGGACCACCGGATTTGACAATTTTTCCATCGGCCATCACATGGACGTGGTCGGGCTTGATGTAGTCGAGGAGGCGCTGGTAGTGGGTGATGAGCAAGAAGCCGCGATCGGGCGAGCGCATGGCATTCACTCCCTTGGCGACCACTTTTAGCGCATCAATGTCGAGGCCGGAGTCGGTCTCATCCATGATGCAGTATTTAGGCTCAAGCATCAGCATTTGCAGGATCTCGTTGCGCTTCTTCTCGCCACCGGAGAAGCCTTCGTTAACGGCACGAGCCGTGAACTTGCGGTCCATTTCGAGCAGATCCATCTTGTCGTAGAGATCCTTGTAATAGGCCACGGCATCAATCTCCTCGCCCTCGGCAAGGCGGGCCTGAAGGGCCGCGCGAATGAAGTTGGCGTTGGAGACACCGGGAACTTCCGCCGGGTACTGGAAGGCCAAAAAGATACCGGCGCGCGAGCGCTCATCGATGCCCATGTCGAGAATGTCTTCACCATCGAGGGTCACATTGCCGCCGGTGACTTCGTAGCTTTCGTGACCGGCGATCACCTTGGAAAGCGTCGACTTGCCAGAACCGTTGGGGCCCATGATGGCGTGGACTTCACCCTTGGGGATGTCGAGACTCACGCCCTTGAGGATTTCGGTGCCGTCTTCGAGGGACGCTTTGAGGTCTTGGATGCTCAGGCTCATGATATTTTGGATGGGAGATTGGGGAATCGGGAATGGTCGCCGCGATGAAGCTCAGGATGATTGAGGGAGTTTTCCACGAAGTGTAATTTCGATGTCCTCGACCTGCACGCCCTCAGGCAGTTGCAGGAGCTCGTTGAGTTGGAAGCCGGGCTTGAAGTCCACGTCGTGGATAGCACCGGTCGCGCTGTCGTGAAAGTGGACGTGCTCACGCAGGTTGGGACAGTAGCGCGAACTCTCGCGCTCGAAGTTGACCTGACGGATGATCTGATGCTGCACCAGGGCTTGAAGGCAGTTGTATACCGTCGCCTGCGAGATGCTGGGCAGGCGCTCCTTGGCGCGCATGTAGACCTCACTGGCAGTCGGGTGATCTCGGTACTCCATGAGGATGTGGTAGATCTCCTTGCGCTGCTTGGTCATCCGCAATCCGTCAATCTCGTCGGGGATTTCAGGGTGCGGGTCTGGTTGCTTGCTCACCATCGGCGGCGCAAGGTATGCCTGTGCAGACCGATATCAAGAATTATTCCAATTCCATACCCCTAAATTACCATAAGCTACTGATATTCAATGGAATATTTTTTGGACTTTGTCTAAAATATTGCTTTGTAGAGCCAAAACCTCAGACAAAGCCACCCGCCTTGAGGGCCGCCTCCAACAGCTTTGGCGCCTTGCCGAACTTCTCGTGGTATTCGTTGTAGGTGGGCATGAGGCGGACCTTGACCTTGTCCTCATGGTTGAGGGCGATGGCCTCGAGTTTGTGTTCGAGGAAGGGATTGCGGAAGCGGTCGAGGGTGACCTTGCCAAAGCCCGCGGGATCGTCGACGCGGCCATGGAGCACGGGGACAATTTCCTCGGCGAGGAGTTGCTCCAGCCAGGGGCCGACTTGCGCGTGCTCAACCGCTTTGCGCACCGTTTCGATGCCCAAAGGCAAGGCATGGCAGACGAGGGCCGAGTGGAGACCGTTGAGGATGCGCACCTTGGCCAAGTAGAAGGGCGAGATGTCCGCTGCCGTGACCACGGCGGGATGCTGAAAGGCAAAGGGCTCTTCGGTCTCGATGGCCCAGATGGCGTAGGGCTCACAACTCAAGAGCAAGGGGTCTTCGGCGAGGAGCGCATGTTGCTTGGGCGTGCCGGGCACGATGCGATCGACCAAGTTGTTGATCCAACGGACTTCGTTTTGGATCCACTCGATCAAGTCGCTTCCCAAGTTCCAGCGCGCAGCTTGTTCGATCACCAGGTCGCGCAAGCGCTGGCCATTCTGCTCGATGAGTTCGCAGGGGATCACTTGCGGAGCACTCTCCCCCACGGCGTGGCGAGCCATCAAACAGGCAAGCAGCTTGGCAGGGAAAGAGGCAGGAGGCGTCGCTTCGATGGTGTCGCCGTCCTCCAACTTGAAACCGGCCTCCGTGGTGTTGGATACGATGAGCTTGAGCTCGGGATCGCGCGCAAGGTCGAGAATGGCTTCCCACTCAGTGGCGGCGACCCAGACCTTCTGAATCGAATCGACAAACTCCACGCCATCGACCACTTCACCATTCTGGAAGCCCTGGATGGCAACGTGGTACTGGCAGTCGCGCGCGTTCAGCGCTTCGGCGCGTCCGCTTCCGGTGGACTGCACCACGTGGATGGGGCCGACGGCTGTTTCAGGGTCGCGGTTGAGTTGCGCCGCAAACAGATCGACGAAGCAACGAAGGAAGTTGCCGGCACCGAATTGGATAATCATATCAAAAAGGGTTAGAAGAAGGGGAACTCACAAGGTCACACCCTGCTTCCAGATGGTGATTTCGCGGAAGCCGTTGATCTCGTTGCGGGCTTCTTTGCCGGAAGCCGTGTCGAGGATGAGTTGCATCAAGTCGTCGGTCACGGCATTCGGATCTTCAGCTTCGAGCAACTGACCGGCATCGAAGTCGATCCAGTTGGGCTTGCGCTGGGCGAGGTCGCTGTTGGAGGCAATCTTGAGTGTGGGTGCAGGAACTCCCAGTGGCGTGCCGCGCCCGGTGGTGAACAAAACACAGTGGGCGCCCGCCGCCGTGAGCGCGGTGGCGGACACGCCGTCGTTGCCGGGGGCCTGAACCAGACAAAGCCCGCCAAGGCATTGGGTGGCGGGCTCGCCGTAAGCGGCGACTTGTTTGACGAGGGCTTTCCCTCCCTTCTGGATGCAGCCGAGGGACTTCTCCTCAAGGGTCGTGATGCCACCGTCCTTGTTGCCCGGCGAGGGATTCTCGTAGATGGGCTCATCGTGGCGGCGGAAGTAGTCCTTGAACTCGTTGACCATAGCGACTGCCGACTCGAAGATCTCGGGCGCGTCGCAACGGTTGAAGAGCGGAGCTTCGGCTCCGAACATTTCGGGCACTTCAGTCAGCACCACCGTGCCGCCCCATGAGGTCAGTCGATCGGCGATGCGGCCAACAAGTGGATTGGCGGTGATGCCGCTGAAGCCGTCACTGCCGCCGCACTTCATGCCGAGCACCAGTTCGCTGGCCGGAATGGGCTCACGCTGGACGGGTGCCAAGTGTTCGGTAATCTCGCGCACCGCTTCGATGCCATGCTCCACTTCGTCACCCACTTCCTGGGCGTTGAAGAAGCGAACCCGATTGGGATCCATGGCACCAACTTCTTCGAGAAAGGTGCGCAGGGTGTTGTTTTCGCAACCAAGGCCGATGACGAGCACACCAGCCGCATTGGGATGGCGCACCAGACCGGCCAGCACCTTGCGGGTAAGGCCGAGGTCGTCGCCGAGCTGCGAGCAACCGTAGGGATGAGTGAAGGCGTAGATACCGTCGACGGCTCCGTTGTTGCCACCAAACTCACGCGTCGCCGCCTCGGCGATGCGCTGGCTCGGCACGTTGACGCAGGCCACCGTATTGATGATCCAGATCTCCTTGCGGGTGGCTGCGCGACCATCGGGCAGGCGGTAACCCATGAATGCGGGGACATCGCCAGCGGCGGCAACTTCTCGGGCCTCAGGTTCGTAGACCAGCTCAGTGTCGGCCCCTAATCCCGTCGCCATGTTGTGGCTGTGGACGTGTTGGCCGGCTTGGATGGCAGTGGTGGCTTTACCAATGGGGAAGCCATACTTAATGACTGCCTCACCTTCGGCAATGTCGACAAGTGCCACTTTGTGACCGGCGGGGATGGCTTCGGTGATTTCCAACTTGATCCCATCTTGCACCAATCCCGCCTCAATGGCGGACGGCGCAACCGCGACATTGTCGCTGGGGTGGATTTTGAGCAGCATGATCATCAGTCGTTTACTTCAATGACCGCCTTGATCGCACCGAGATTGGGATCGGTGAACTGGGCGAATTTTTCGGGCACCTCGCCAAAGCCAATTCGGTGGGTGATCCATGCGCCGGTGTCGATCTTGCCATCCACAATAAGCTGGATGATCTCGGGGAAATCGGACGCAGTGGCATTGCGTGAGGCCATCAGGGTCAGCTCGCGGCGATGGAAAATGGGGGCGTGCGGGAAATGGAGATCATCGCTGGTAACGCCGACATAGACCACGCGTCCGCGGAAAGCGGCATACTCGAAGCAAGTCGACATGGACTTGGGTGAACCCGTGGCGTCGATGACCACATCACAAAGCTCACCATCGGTGAGTTCCTTGAGCTTTTCCAGATGACTGCCGTCGGCATGGAAGGCCACGCCATTGGTGATGCCGAGTTTGTCGGCGCAGAAGTCGAGGCGGCCTTGGACCATGTCCATCACCACGACCTTCACGCCTTCCATCAGCTTGAGAAATTCGAGGGAGGCCAGACCGATGGGACCGGCACCAATGACAAGCACGGTCTCACCCGGCTGCGGCTTGGCGCGCTGCACGGCGTGGTGGCCGATGGCCAGGGTCTCGACCAAGCAGAGCTGATCGTAGCTGAGCTCGTTGCCAGGGTGCAGCTTGTTGGCGGGCACGGTGTAGGTGCCTTGGCGCAGCCCGCCATCCATGTGCACGCCAATCACTTTCACGCCGGGACAGCAGTTGGTGTGGCCTTTCTGCGAGGTCCTGGTGGCGGGGTCGTTGAAGTAGCATTCGAGGGAACACTTGTCGCCGACCTTCACGTTGTTGACGCCTTCACCAATGGCAACCACTTCTACCCCAAGCTCGTGGCCGGGCGTGCGCGGGTAGGCAAAGAAGGGGAACTTGCCCAAGTAGCAGGATAGGTCGGTACCGCAGATGCCCATGCGGTGGGTGCGGACAACCGCTTCGCCGGCACCGGGCGCGGGTGCATCCGGGAGGTCAATAACCTTGATGACCTTGGGTTCGGTAAATTCGATGGCGTTCATAAAAATTGAGTAAGGCTTAGTTGTTCTCCGGAAGGCCTTCGGCGTGGCCGATGTCCATGACGGGCGCAAAGATGGCCTGCACTTCGGCGAGGAGTTCGGTGTCGATTGGCTCGGCGAGCCACTTGGCCCACTTGGCAATGTTGTCGGGGTTGGCGGAGCCCGCCACCATGGAGGTAACGTCCTCGTGGGCGCAGGCAAACTGCAGCGCAAGTTGGGCGATGTCTACCCCCTTGGATTGACACAGGGCCGCCGCATCACGAGCGGCCTGCTTGACCTCCTCGGGCTCCTTGAGCCAATCGGGCAGGGGCGCATGGGTGAGGAGTCGCGCGGAGAAGGGGCCCGCACCGATGACGCCAATGCCCTTGACCTTGAGGCGTGGCAGCAGGTCGGTGGCCATACTGGTGTTCTGCAGGGTGTAGCGGTTGTAGGCGAGGATGCAGTCGATCTCATCCTCAATGTGATCGAGCACGGTGTGGAAGGTCTTGAGTGGGTAGCAGGAGAAGCCGATGGCACGCACCTTGCCCTGCTCTTTAATCTTCAACAGTGCCTGGATCGTCTCCTCCCAGATTTGGGGCAGGGCCACGAACTCGACGTCGTGCATGAGCAGGATATCGAGGTGGTCGGTCTTGAGACGTTGCAGGGAAGTGTGCACGGACTCCTCCACGCGCTTGGCCGAAAAGTCGAAATGCTTGTCGGTGTAGCGGCCGAGCTTGGTGCCAAGGATGTAGGAGTCGCGCGGCACACCCTTGAGGCCCATGCCCAGCATCACCTCCGACATGCCGCGACCGTAGAAGGGCGAGGTGTCGATGAAGTTCATGCCCAGATCCAAGGCGGTCTGGGTCGAGCGCATGGCCTCATCCAGAGTGATGGAGCGGAACTCGGCGCCGAGCGAGGAGGCGCCAAAGGAAAGAATGGGCAGCTCAATGCCGGTGGTGCCGAGTGGACGGGTGGGGATCATGGGCTTTTCAGGAAAGATGCGAGCGAATGGATTTCAGGGTTTGGGCGGCCGCCTGATCGGCATCGGGCAGCGGGAAGATTTCAGCGGATAGAGTCGCATCGTAAGCGATCTCTTTCAAAGCCTCGATCACGGGAGCCGCATCGGTGTGGCCAAAACCCATCGCATGGCGGTTGGAGTCGGCATAGTGGACGTGACCAATGAGATCCCCCCCGGCGCGCATGGCGTCCGCGACATTCACTTCCTCGATGTTCATGTGAAACATATCGGCCAAGAGCACGATGTTGCCGAGATCATTGGCGCGCACCCAGTCGGCAGCTTCACCCACACGGTTGATGAGGTTGGTCTCGTAGCGGTTGAGGGGTTCGTAGATGAAAGGCACATCGTGTTTGCCGGCGGCTTCGCCAATCACCTTGAGGGCATCGGCGAGCCAGCCAAGCGCTTGGTCACGCGAAACCTCCACGCCCCAGCGTCCTTGCATGGAACCGAGAATGGCGGGGGCTTGCATGCGACCAGCGAACTCCACCATTTCAAGAATGTACTGGGTAGCCTTTTCGCGTTGGCCCGCATCGGGATCGGTGAGCGACAAGCCGTATTTGACCATGCCGGCTCCCGTGCCGATGGCGGCGACACCAAGACCATACTCGGCTTGAAGTGCTTCAATCTCTGCTACGCTGTGAGCATTGGGCTCGGGCAAGAAAAGCTCCACAGCATCGAAACCGTGCTCGGCGGCCTTGACAAAACCCGTCGCCAGGTCGTTGTGAAACAAAAAGGGGCCGGCAGCCGCTTCGGCCACCCGGCATAAAGTGACCGCCGTCTTTATCATACGGATTCGATGATGACATTTCCATAGGCGGTGGTGTCGCCGGTGCGAATCAAGCCGATGCAGTCGGGAACCAGTTTCTTGAAGTCCTCATGCGAGGGGCGCTCGACGCTGGCCGTAGTGAAGCCAGCAAAGCTCTCGTCGAATGAATCGACCACCTCCTGCGGATTGGTGGAGAGAAATTCGTCAGCCTGGAAAATCTTGCCCACCTTGAAGGTAGGCTGAAGCAGCCCCAGCACATCCTGGATGGTCGGGATGTCACGGCAAAGTGAGATATCCACGGTCTCGATTTCGGGCCAGTAGGGAAAGGCCCAGTCGGCGATGACGACGCGGTTGGTGTGCCGGATACGGGCGAGAAGCTCGAGGACGTCGGGATTGAGAATGCCTTGCTGGATCATGCGAGAGACATCTTTAGCCTCACTTGCCAGTGGATCAAGGGCTTAGAGCGCCCCTGCATGGTCAAACTGTCAATGATTGGTACCCGGCAGGAAGCGGTAGTAGACTTCCAGTAGCATGGTGGCCAGGCAGGTGGCCATGTGGGTGTTGACCGGGCCGTGGCCCCCTATGCTTTGTTTCCAGGAGCCGTCGGACTGCTGGGCCTTTACGATCTTGTCGCGGACCATGTCATTGTACCAGTCCCAATCCTTGCCACCAACTCCCATCATCGCTTGGGCATGGTAGTAATGGTAGTAGAGGTTGGAGTCCGTGCTGCCGAATTCGCCGAACTTGACGTTTTCACGAATCCATTCGCTGGCTTTCCTGGCCATTTTGGAGTCGCCTTCACCCCAGAACTGCATGCAGAGCAGTGCCCCACCGGTAAGGCCGGGGCTTTTGCTGGATTGCTCTCGGTAACCAATGGAGCCGTCACCACCTTGGACCTTCTCCAACCAATCCATGGCATTGCGGATGTCCTTCCTGAACTTGCTGTCGGAAAGGATCTTGGTGTGCTTGAAGGCCTTGAGGGCCTGCAGTTGCCAGTAGCCAACGGAGTTGTCACCGCTGTTGCCTCCATTGGGCAGGCCGTAGACATAACCGCCAGCGCTGGTCTGACCATCAAGGATGCGCTCTCCGGCTTTCTTGGTGACTTTCTTGAGATTGGGGATGTCAAAATTGATCTCCTTGCAGAAGGTGTAGGACTCGGCGAGGGCATACGCCGCGATGCCGTGCTCGTAGGCCGGAGCATGACCAGGAACACCGGGGCTGCTGATCAGGCCTTTCGCGTCATCATTCATTGCGGCATTTACCAGATAGATGATACCCTTTTCCACGGTCTTGCCGTATTTGGATGACTTGGGAGTTTCGCAGTGGCCGAGATAGGCGAGGATGGCCATGCCGGTCATGGCAACGGGATAGGGCTGGCCGGTTTTCCCGGTCCAGCTGCCGTCATCGTTCTGCGTTTCCTGCAGCCAGTCGAGTGCCTTGACCACGGCCTTTTCACAGGCGGCGGTGCCACCCATCTCTTTGAGGCGATCCATGCGTTCTTGGGAAGAGCAGCGTTTGCGCATGCTTGAGGGAATGGACTGGAAGCCGTTGCCGCCGGTGCCGGAACCCCAGCCGCTGCCGAAGTCCGAGGACTCGCCAAAGTCGAGCGAAGGAGTGGTGACTTCCACATCAGGCACCGGAATGGCCACATTGGCAACTGCGGCAGAAGTAATGACTCTGGCTACCGAGGCTGAGGGAGAAGATGGTTTCTTCTGCACGGTCTCCTTGGGAACCTTCTTCTCGGGCTTCTCCTTCTCCTGCTCGTAGGAATAGGTGACAATGACGACCTCTTCCTTGGCGATCTTTGGCAAGAGAAAGAGACCAAGCACCAGACCAATGAGAACGATGACCAAAAAGGCGATCACCAATGAGCTGATGGTGGAGTTGCGCTTTTGCGCATGAAGACGGGCGAGCGCTTCAGGACTGAGTTGGGCGTGCAGGCTCATGGCGTAGAAAGGCAAGGGTTGATGCCCTTATTGAGGCAGAGAGGGCGATTTGTGACATTTTTTGGATATTTCTCCCAAGCAAGCCGGGGGAATCCGGAAATCATTGTAAATGAGGGGAGTTCACTACATTAAACCCTTCATGATTTTTTATCGCTATGGCATTGCCCTGCTACTGATCCTGCAGATTCCAACGCTCCTGAGCGCCGCGCCCAAGGACTTTCCCAACATCGTTGTGATTCTCGCTGATGACATGAGCTTCGACTCGATCAGCGCCTACAACGATGAACTGGGGCCCATGCAGACCCCACGCATCGACCGGCTCGTCAAGGAGGGCATGACCTTCACTGACGGCCATTCGGCCTCCGCCGTCTGCACCCCCACCCGCTATGGACTCCTTACCGGCCGCTACTGCTGGCGCACCCGACTCAAGAGCCAGGTGCTCTGGCCCTATGGGCAGCCTCTCTTGCACGACGAGGAACTCACCCTTGCCGAACTGCTCAAGCAAGCCGGCTACAACACCGGCATGGTCGGCAAGTGGCACCTCGGCCTCCACTGGAAGACCAAGGACGGCAAAATCGCCAATGGCAACATCCAGGATCAGGACAGGCCCTGGCAGGGTGCCACGGAGAAAATCAAGGCCGCAGAAGCGACCATCGACTGGAGCAAGCCCTGCACCGGCGGCCCTCGCGACCACGGTTTCGATTACTGGTTCGGTGTGGGCGTGCCCAACTTCCCGCCCTACATCTGGATCGACCAGAACAAGGTGATGGCCACCCCTGGCGTGCCGAAGCCTAAGGAGATGTTCGGCTCGGACGGCTTGATGAAGGAGGGCTGGAAGCTGGAAGAGATCCTGCCCGGGCTGCGCGATGCCGCCTGCGAATGGATCACCGAGTCCGCCAAGAAAGAGGAGCCCTACTTCCTCTACATGCCGCTCACCTCACCCCACACGCCCATCTCACCCAGCAAGGAGTTCGCCGGCAAGACGGCACTGCCTTACATCGACTTCGTCATTGAAACCGACGATGTGGTGGGCCGGGTGCTCGATGCGATCGGCAAGACCGGCGAAGCCGACAACACACTGGTGATTTTTTCTGCCGACAACGGCACTGCAGCCGCGGCCAACTTCAAACAACTCGTCGAGAATGGCGTGAATGTCCACAACCACCACCGTGCACACAAGGCGAGCATCTACGAGGGTGGGCACCGCGTGCCTTTCATCCTGCGCTGGCCCAAGCATATCAAACCTGACACACGCAACGAGCAGACGGTTTGCCTGAATGACTTCCTGGCCACCTTCGCCGAAATGGTTGGTCGCAAACTCAAGGACAGCGAGGGCGTGGACAGCACCAGTCTGTGGCCCATCATCACCGGCAAGGCGAGGGATTTGCCAGACAAGCCCAGCTTGGTCAGTCACTCCTACAGCGGCCAGTACGCGGTGCGCGATGGCGCATGGAAACTGGTTCTGCCTCTGAAGAAAGGGGGCAAATTCGAGCTCTACAATCTTGAGCACGACCTCAAAGAGACCGAGAACCTCGCCAGCCAGCATCCCGAGCGGGTGGCGAAGATGACTGCCACCCTCAAAACATTTGTCGAGAATGGCCGCTCCACTCCCGGAGAGCCGCAGCAGAATCACGACGGCAAGACCTCATGGGTCGGTCTGCCTTGGTGAGTTCGCCATGGTTTCTCCTAGTAAGTCTTCAGCCACTCCACCACGTCAGCGACATCCTGGGCGCTCATGCCCAACTGATCGGCGCTGAGCATCAGTGACTGGCGCAAGCGGTGGGTCTTGGTCACGCGGTTCTTGGGAATCAGTTGGGTGAGGCCACCGGTGGAGCGCACAATCAGCGGATCACTGTTGGCGACGACCACTCCATCGATGCGTTTGCCATCCTTCAGCTCGACCATGGTACCGCTGAAACCGTGGGCGATATCGGCCGAAGGATCGACAATGGCGCGAATCGTGGTTTCCACGCCTTGGCGAGCCGCCCAACCCTTCAGGTCGGGACCATACGCAGGTCCCACCCCATTGATCTGGTGGCACATCACGCAGCGCATGACCGCGGCCTCGCCCTTGGCCGCGTGACCCTTGAGCTTCATCACGTCATCAACACTGAACTTCTTCTCTTTGGGCAAGGGCGGCATCTTCATCTCATTGACGACAATCTTCTCGGGGTCATAGATGCCGCGCTCCTTGAGGCCCTTGCGGATGTCGTATTTGGCCCACGAGCCAGTGGAGCGAAGCAGCAGCCAGTGCACGGCCTCGGCCTTCACGGGTGAGCTATCGGCAGCCAACTCGAGCATGGTCGATGCTGCGGCGGCATCGTCGATGAAGGCAATGGACTCGCAAGCAAAGGCGCGTTGTTGCTGGGTCAGGCCCTGAGCCAAGGCCCGCGCCTTCAGATCCCCCAATGCAGCCACAGGCCACAGACGCCAGGTGATTTTCGCAAACTTGTCGTCCCACTTGATCGGGTCGACCTGTTGCATGGCTTCACGCAGCGCCACCCACACCTCGGGCTCATGGTTCTCACAACCCAGGCCGATGCTTTCGAGGTAGTTCTTGTCCTCGCCGTCCCAGCGATTCGCCACCTCTAACAGAACTGGGATGGCTCGAGCAGCAGGTCGCCCACGCATCGCGAGCGCGGCTTCGCGGCGGATGGCAGGGGAAGGGTCGGCGGAAAACGTCTTGGCGAGTTGGTAGATATCCTGGCCTGAACGCTTGAGCGCCCTGTAGGCAACCATCCGAGTTCGCACGTCCTTGCTGGTGGTCAGCTCCTGGCATTTGGCGAGGCCCTTGTCGCCGAGATACGGGAGCAACCAAACACCTCGGATGGCAATCCAGGCATCCTCGTCAGCCATCAGCTTTTCGACCGCTGGTAGCGCCTTGGCTCCCTGGGCCTTGAGCGCGTTGAACCCCGTCCAGCGGACATTGGGAGCGGGGCTGCGCAGTGCGGTGATAGCGCCATCGATGGCATTCAAATCGACATTGGGCTGGCCGGCCTTGAATCCCACGGGGGCGATCCGGTAAATGGTACCCGAGCACGTATCGTCACGATCGGCGTGGCCGCCTACGCCGGGATCGAACCAGTCGGTCACGTAGATCGCCCCATCGGCACCCACGGCGACATCCGAGGGACGGAACAACTTGGGATCAACCTGCTCACCATTGACGCTGGGCAGCTTGGCCCGACCAGCCACAAAGTCCGAGCCCACGAACTTACCGTCGGGATTGGAATCCATGAACGAGTGACGAACCATTTCGTAGGTCGCGCCCTTCATCGTGGGTTGGTAGCTGAAGATCACATTGCGGCCGGCCTCACAGCTGAGGAAGGTGCCGGCATGCTGCGCTCCGAGCGCACCATTCTCGTAATAGACCACGCCAGTCGGTGAGCCACCGCCGTAGATGTCACCCACATCAAAGGTGCCGGGGTCGAGTTGGCGCCAATGATTGAGGCCGAAATCGACTCCGGGGCGCATCACGGTGCGGTAGGAGCGGCCGGCCCGCGTGAAGTATCCGGCACAGCCATATTCGAGCACGTAGGAGTTGCGGCAAGCCGGCGGGTCATCGTTGTCATTCTGGAAGAGTTCACCGAAGGAATTCACCGCATGTTCATAGGAGTTGCGGTAGCCATGGCCGATGATCTCCACCTTGGTGCCATCGGGATTCATTCTAACAGAAAATCCCGAGGTCCATTTGAAACCATCGTCACTGGCCTTGTCCAACTCGGTGTTGCTGGGCACAAACCAATCACCACCGCCGCCTCGATAGTCACCATACATGGTGAAGGTCTTGCCTGACTTATCGGTGAAGATGGCACCACAGTTGCCGTTGTTGAAATACCACTTGCCGTCAGGCCCGCCCGTCACGGAGTGCAGGGAGTGGTCGTGATTGCGGGCATTGAATCCAGTCAGCAGCACTTCGCGCTTGTCGACCTTGGCGTCGAACTTCAGATCGCGATCCACGTCGGTATAGACGATGAGATCGGGTGGTTGGGAAACGACCACCACGTTATCAAAGACCGCCACGCCGAGTGGTGCAACCAGGGCCTTTTCCTGCACGAAAGTGTGGGACTTGTCAGCCTTGCCATCGTTGTCGGTGTCTTGCAGGACGACGATGCGGTCACCCCCCGGACGACGACCCTTATGGCGGCGGTAGTTCACGCCCTCAGCCACCCAAACGCGACCCTCGGCATCAATGTCCAGATTGGTCGGATTGTAGAGATCGGGGCTGCTGGCCCACACCGTGACTTCCAATCCCTTGGGCACCTTGAAGGCTGGAATCGCCACTTTTCTGGGCGCGTGATCGCTTGTCCATTCCTGGGCCGCAAGAGGCGCGACCAACAGGAACAATGCGAGAGGGAAGTGTGAAGTCATTGGATACTTACGCCGCCCCTGACGAATTATTACTGACGAATTTGATGCCTGAATGTCTCATTTCGCAAATTTTGGAATTCCCACTGTTCCGCTCCACGATAACTTCACGAACTATTTCACGTTTCTCCCAATCTCATGACACGCCTGCTCCCACTCATTGCTTTCGGTCTCACCCTGCTCTCGGCAAAGGCCGACGACCGCCCCAATATTCTCTGGATCTACCTCGAAGACGTCAGCGGCTGGTTCAGCTGCTACGGCGACGAGGTCATCGAAACCCCGATGATGGACGGCCTCGCAAAAGAGGGCATCCGCTTCGAGCGCTTCTACACGCCTGCAGGCGTTTGCTCGGCCACGCGCTCGGCGATTGTCACCGGCATGATGCAGACCAGTATTGGCGCGCACAATCACCGCAGCTGCCGCGCTCAGTTTCGAGGCAAGAGCATGGGAGAATATGACAAGAACGTCTTGCACAAGGATGTGATACCGCTGCCCATTCGTTTTCGCCAAGCCGGCTACTGGACCTTCAACGAAGGCGGCAAGGACGACTACAACTTCGAGTGGAAAACCGAGGATTTCTATGACTTCGAGCGCACCCGGGGTGGCTGGGGGCCCAAGGACACCGTTGCCGGCAAATGCTGGGCAGGTCGTGGCGATAAACCTTTTTTTGGCCAAGTCCAACTCGGTGGCGGAAAGTTGGGAGGACGCGCCAAAAAGACCATCGATCCCGCAGACGTACCCGTGCCACCCTTCTACCCGGACGTTGCCGAGGTCCGCAAGGAGATCGCCCATCACTACGACTGTATCTTGAAGACCGACGAGCAGGTCGGCGAGATCATCGCCGCGCTCAAGCGCGATGACCTCTATGACAACACCGTCATCTTTCTCTTCAGCGATCACGGCTACAAACTGCACCGCCACAAGCAAATGCTTTTCGAAGGCGGCATTCACATGCCCCTCATTGTCACCGGACCCAAGGTTGCAAAGGGCAAGGTGCGCGACGACCTGGTCAGCGGCATCGACATCTGCGCCGCCTCGCTGGCCGCCGCCGGCATCAGAGTCCCTGAATCCATGGAGGGCCAGGACTTCCTCTCACCGGATCACAGGCCTCGCGAGTATGTCGTGGCAGCAAGGGATCGTTGCGACTACACCATCGAAAAGATCCGTGCGGTCGTCACCCCGCGCTACAAGTATTTGCGCAACTACCTCACCGACCGCCCCTACATGCAGCCCAGCTACAAGGATCCCTGGCCCGTTTCCAAGGCCTTGCGCAGGATGATGGCAGCCGGCGAGATGAAGGGCGCGCAACTGGTCTTCTTCTCCGACGAGCGCGTGCCCGAGGAGTTCTACGATCTCGAAAACGACCCCCACGAAATCCACAATCTGGCCAATGACCCCAAGCATGCCGAGGCCCTCAAGGCCCATCGCAGGATGCTCGCAGGCTGGATCGAAGAAACGGGGGACCAGGGCCAGCAGCCCGAGAGTGACATCGGCTTGCGTTGCGTGCTCAAGCGCTGGGGCGACAAATGCGTGAATCCGGAATACGACCGGATCCGTGAGCAGATGAAGAAGGAAAAGTGAGCGACCTTCCCTACCACCACGACTGGAAGCCGCGCTTCGAGGCCTCGCTCGGATTGCGGGTGAAGTGGTTCGGGCGTTGGGGCGGTGATCCAGAATGGTCCATCGAAGCTTCGCGCCTGGGTGCGGACCTCGTCTGCTTCTTCTACCTGGAAGCCGGAGAGTGCAGTGCCGTGATCAACGGCGTGGAGCAAAGCATGAAGCAGGGTGAGTTGGTCGTGCTTCGCGGCGCGGATGTGTTCTCCTACTGGCAGAATCCGAAGAAACCGCAAACGAGTCTATCGGCTTGTTTGTCGCTGGATCGCGATGGCATCTCCAACGAGCTCATGCAGCTCAGTTACCAGCGCCACTATCACCTCAAAAACCGAAAGGCCTACGAAGAGCGCTTCCAGCAAGTCATGGACACACTCGATGCCATGGGCGGCAAGGGCGACTGGAATGACCTGCACGTCACAGCCGCCCTCCTCCAATGGCTGGCTGAATTGCAGGACCTTCTGAAGCCGAAACGGGAAGGTGGCGACAACGCGAAAACCGTTCACTACGTGCTCAAGGCGCAGGACTGGGTGCTCGATCGACTTGGTCAAGAAGTGACCGTTCAGGAGTGGGCCGGGGCCAGCGGTCTCAACACGGATTACTTCAGCCGCCTCTTCAAGACCCACACCGGCATGAGCCCACGGGCCTGGCTAATCGAGGCGCGCCTCCAACGCGCCTCCAGGGTGCTGGCCAATTCCGACGAAGCCATCGCCGAAGTCTCTTCAATCAGCGGTTTCAACTGCCCATTCCACTTTTCGCGCACCTTCAAGAAGCGTTTCGGCATGCCGCCCGCGAAATACAGAAAACTGCAGCAGTTGCAGGGCTTGGGGCCCGCCTAAGGCCTCCACACGCCAAATCCGAAAAGTCGGATTTGTACATAAATTGTATCGCTCGAGCACATTCACTCCGGCGTGCTTCTGCTGTAGATTTCCATGTCATGCAGCCTCAGACACGGCCGCTCTCATTATCCACAGCAAATAAGAAGCAAATCGATGAATATCCGGATCCCATGCAAAACAACCATGAGCCTCGCAACGGCTTTCCTTGCGGCGACCTCGGTATCAGAAGCGGCCGTGATCAATGTTGACATCCAGGGAAACAATTCTACCGGATCGACTGCAGTTGCAAACTACACGGGAGCCAGTGCGAACGGGCCGATTGCGTCGGATAATACGTGGAACTACTTCAACACAGTCGGCGTTCCAGATGCAGGCGATTCCCTGTCGGTGTCTGGGGTGACCATCACATTTGGAGATGGTTGGACGAGTTCTTACTCACTCGCCGGCGATCCCAACAACCTGCAGGGCGATCGGGTATTTACCACTGGGTCAGCCTCGATCATGATCAGTGGGCTCGACACCACCAAGGATTACAACCTCGCATTGATTGCCGGGCCAGCGAACGCAAGTGGGTTTTTTGCGTCGGACTTCACAATCGGTGGAGACACAAAGACCGCAACCGCCACCACCGACGCGGGACCAGACGACAATGGCGTGCTTACGTTCACTGAAGGGGTTACGCACGTGCTGTTCAGCGGGCTCGACGCCAGCAGCGGCAGCATCACATTAACGACGAGTTATTCGGGCCCCGATGGTGGGGCAGCCATCTTGGCCGGTCTGCAGCTTGAAGCCGTTGCAGTTCCCGAGCCGGCCACTGGCGCGCTTCTCGGTCTCGGCTCTCTCGGCTTGCTCCTGCACCGCCGCCGTTGAAGACCGGTTCACGGCTACCTCCTCGACTTCACCGATCAACCCTGAACATCCTAAAACATGAGTCACTCTAAATACCCCAAACAACAGAACCTTGTCCCGGAACTTTCGAGGAGAGGCTTCCTCCACGGCATCAGTGGCTTCGGCGCCGCCATGGGCTTGGGCGCACTCGGAGCGCACGCGGCTGAAGATGGCATCCCGCGCGACAAGGACGGCAACATCGTTCCCGGATTCGAAAAAGGACAGGATGGGCGCCAGTCCAAGAACGCGTGGGAACCCTTTTCGGATCGCAAGGTGAAAGTGGGCATCGCCGGTCACGGCTTTTGTCGCTTCGGTGCACAATTCGGTTTCCAAGATCACCCCAATGTCGAAGTGGTTGCTGTCACCGATCTGATCGAGGAGAACCGCAACCAACTCGCGAGGGCCTGCCGTTGCACCAAGACCTATCCCTCCTGCGAGGAGATGCTGGGGGACAAGGACATCGAGGCGGTGTTCATCGCTACTGACGCCCCAAGTCACGCCCGCCTTGCCATCATGGCTGCCGAGCACGGCAAGCATGTGGCAGCTGCGGTGCCCGCAGTCTTCGGCTCCCTCGAAGATGCCGATCGTTTGTTCGAGGCAGTGAAAAAGAACGGCATCAAGTACATGATGTTTGAGACCTCCTACTTCCACGCCGACTTGTATGCGCTACGCCAGAAGTATGTCGTCGGCGCCTTTGGCAAGATCATCTACTCGGAAGGCGAATACTTCCATTACTTCGGCAAGCCCATCGGCAGCTTCAATCCGAAGACCGGCAAGGTCGACTTGAACGGTTGGCGCAAGGGTCTGCCACCGCAATGGTATCCCACCCACAACAACGCCTACCACATTGGCGTCACCGGCGGCAGCTTCATCGAGGTCAGCTGCATGGCCACTCCCAGCACAGTCCCGCACCTCACGCCCGCGGGCAACGACTACCAGAACCCCTTCGGCACCGAAGTGGCACTCTTGCGCACCAACGACGGTGGCATGTCACGCCAGGCCGTGAGCTGGGACATTCCGATTCATGGCGGCGAGCGCGGCCGCGCCTATGGCCAGACCGCCAAGAAGGTGGATGTGGATGTGCAGCGCCCCCAACTGCCTCCCGGCATGGGAGCGGGTGGTCACGGCGGCTCACATGGCCGTCTGACCGATGAGTTCATCGACGCCATCCTGCGCGACCGCAAACCCTGGTGCGACATCGCCCAGGCCCTCAACATGACGGTGGCGGGCATCGTCGCCCACCAGTCCGCCTTGAAAGACGGAGAGCTGCTCAAGATTCCTCAGTACGAGCTCTGAAGCAACCACCAAGGACCAGCTATCCCTTGATCTCCATGAGCATTTGAGGGTTGTTGGGGAACTTCTTGAGGAAGAAAAGCAGTCGCTCCATGGCTTCCACGGGCCGATGGCCCGATAGTCCGCGCCGGATCAGATAGATCTTGTGCAGCATATGTTCGGGCAAGAGCAACTCCTCGCGTCGCGTGCCACTCTTGAAGATATCAACGGCTGGGTAGATGTAGTTCTCGGCAATCTTGCGGTCGAGCACGAGCTCCATGTTGCCAGTTCCCTTGAACTCCTGAAAAATGGCCTCGTCGGCTTTGGAATTCGTCTGAATGAGGGCCGTTGCGAGAATGGTGAGCGATCCACCACCGCGGGTGTTGCGAGCAGCGGCAAATAGTCGGCGCGGTATCTCAAGCGCGCCAATGCGAACACCGCCCGATCCGATGCCGCCACGACTGCGCCCCTTGCCTTTTTTGCCAACAGCGCCACCGCCGCCCAGATTGTTATAGGCGCGGGCCAGACGGGTAATGGAGTCCATCAGCAGGAAGACGTCCTGACCTGCCTCGACCAGACGCTTGGCACGCTCGATGGCGAGTTCGGCCAGGCGGCAATGATTGCGCGCATGCTCATCATTTGAGCTGGCATAGATCTCGGCTTCGGGGAGAGCGCGCTTGAACTCGGTGACTTCCTCCGGGCGCTCGTCAACGAGCACCACCATCAGGTGCATGCTCTCCTCGTATTTCTCACGTATGGCTTCTGCCATGTGCAGCATGAGCGTGGTTTTTCCTGAACGGGGTGGCGAGACGATGAGTCCACGCTGGCCCTTGCCGACCGGCGCCATGATATCGACCACGCGCGTTGTGTAGCGTTCCGGCGCGGTTTCAAAACTGATGCGTTTGTTCGGGTTGATGGCCTTGAGTTCCTCGAAGTGCGGTAGCTTCATCGCCTCTTCGGGGGTTTTATCGTTGATGGTTCTGATCTCGACGAGTTGAGGGCCTCGCGGGCCTTCCTGATATAGGCCATGGATCCACTGGCCGACGCGAAGATTCATCTTGCGGATGGTTTCGGGCGGCACAAAGACGTCGTCGCGGGCCTGCTCGTAATCCTTCTCCTGCACGCGCAGGAATCCAAAACCCTTGGGCGCGATCTCGAGCATGCCGTTGCAATCCAGCTTGGGCCCGTCCAGCTTGGGAGCGGGGCGGTCTTCCTCACCGTCCTCACCGTCGCGGCGGCCTCGGCGGCGACGGCGGTGGCGTTTCTTGTTGCCATCGTCACCCTCCTCGCCCTGATCTTCTCGCGCCCTGGTTTCGTCCTCGTCAGACTTGGACTGCTCGCGCTTGTTGGAGATTTCCGCTTCGCTGGGACCAGCGCCATCACTGCGTGGAACCAGAGGGCCACCTCCGGGGACGCGACCGAACCTTATTGGCTCCTCCTGCGACAATGAGCAACCCCCGGCTTGGTCAGCGGCGGGCCTCGCTTCCTGCTTGTCAGGAGTTTCTTCGGCACTCTCGGCCGCAGTCTTGACTGAGACGGATGCCCTCCTAGCGGCTTTCTTGGCAGCTGGCTTGGCTTCGGTTTCCTCCACGTTGGCAGCTTCTGCCTCGGGAATGGATTGCGATTCAGTGGGTTCGGTCATGGGTAAATTATTCGGAAAGTTGATCGCTGATATCATCGGCGACATCAAAGTTGGTGAATACCGCTACAGTGTCGGCATAATCATCGAGTTGGTCGTGGAGCTTAAGCGCCTGGCGGGCAATGACAGGATCATTGACGACGCTCGAATTCTGCGGGATGTAAACCAACTTCTCGGAGGCCACGCTGATGCCAGCATCACGCAGACTTTGACCCGCTGCCGCCAAAGCGGCCGGGGTGGTGATTAGGACATGCTGATCCTCTTCGCTGTGGGCATCGTCTGCACCGACCTCGATGGCGACTTCCAGTAGCTTGCCCGCGTCAATGGCGTCTGCTGGAATCCGGATCTCACCCTTGTGGTCGAACTGAAAAGCCACACTACCCTGGGTGGCGACCAGACCATTGTTTTTGGTGAAGATGGAGCGCACATCGGCCGCGGAGCGATTGAGATTATCAGTGGCCATGCTAACCATGAAGGCAATACCTGCGGGGCCGTAACCCTCGTACATTACCTCCTGGATGGCTTCACCCCCGAGCTCACCAGCACCCTTTCTGATGGCACGCTCGATGTTATCCTTGGGCATGGAAACCGACTTCGCGCTGTCGATGGCGCTGCGCAGACGCGGGTTGGCGGCGGGATCGCCACCACCGGCACGCGCAGCCAGTGCAATCTCATGAGAGCACTTGCTGAACACGCGGCCTTTGATGACATCAACGCGGGCCTTGATGTGTTTGACCTTGGACCACTTGTTGTGACCGGCCATGGAGCAGAATGGGTGAAATGGGGATTGGGTGGATAGGCTTGGAGGAAGTCAACGAAGCTTCCACGAGCCACGAATGGGACGGGCCTCCTTGCATGGAGGGTTGGGCAGGGTTTCGAAGATGAGCCGCCAGCATCAGGCTGGAGTGGCAGCGCGCAGACTTCAAAGTGAGCGGCGAGGGTGGGAGAACCTCTCCCGGGCGACCGCTCAGTCGCTCCAACAATTGAAAATTGGCGCTTTTCGTGACCTCTGGCAACTTAATTTTTGGGGATCAAATCGCCATAGGCGTATGATATTTGGGGCTTTGCGCCCGCTTTGCCTGTTGCCGAGTGCCATCGCTGGTGGCATTCTGAGCATATGATAAAGGTATTTCTCTGCATTGGAGCCCTGTTCTGGGTGCCCCTACTTGCCCAGGAGCAAGCTCCGCCAAGCCGTGAGATTCCAGCTGATTTGCTCGACGATCCACATGTCCGTGAAGAACTCGCCGTCAACGAGTTCACCGCCCCATCCATCGCAAAGTTGTTCGAAACCCTGCAGTTCCTGATGCCGCTTCCCATCATCGAGACGGAACTCAAACTGCCGGAGCGCATGCCTCTGGACCGGGCCGATCTCGCCATGGAACTCGGCTTTTTGATCGCGGAGGGTTTTCTTATCGTCCAAGCCGAGCAACTCGACAAGGTCGAGGATCTTGCAGCCGACCTCAACCGCTATGGCAAGGCCTTGGGCGCTGGCGACCGCGTTAATCGCCACGCCGCCAGTCTCCTGGAGAGCGCCAAGGAGAAGAAGGTCGAGCAACTCAAGAAGGAACTTACCGCCACGCAACGCGACGTCGAAAAGGAACTCGCAACCTTGCGCGACACTGACTTGGCCCACCTGATTTCTCTCGGTGGCTGGATTCGCGCCCTGCAGGTTTCAACGGTTGCGGTAGATCGCCAGTTCTCTGCTGAGCGCGCGCGCAAGGTCATGCGCGAGGACATCGCCGACTACTACACCGATTCGGTGGGCGGGCTCGAGCCGCGCATTTCAGAGCGGCCCAACTATCGGAACATACGCGAAGTGCTCTCCGGCCTGCGCCTCGCCATGCTCATCGATGAAGGCGAGGAGCCCACCCCGGAAAAGATGAGCGAGATCCGAGATCAAGCCGCCAAGCTGGTGGAACTGGCTCTGACGCGCCAGCAGTGAGTATCAATCACCAGCAGCATTCGTATCCTGCGATGACCGCGACCGGTTGCGCGCGTCCGGCTCACTGAGGCACATCCATCCAGCGGCCGTGATCACTTGACCGGAGCGAGAGCTCGGCGAGCTCTACCCCCTTTGCGCCTTCGCGCAGGGTCCAGGGGAAGGGATCATCGGCCACGACATGGCGGATGAAAATCTCCCACTGGGTCTTGAATGCATTATCGAAGTCGACTTGGTCAGGAACTTCCGTCCAGTTGTCGTAATAGTCGATGGGAGAATCGATATCGGGATTCCATACCGGGCGCGGAGTCACCGACTGGTGCTGGGCCCAGCATTTGCGCAGGCCGACGATGGCCGAACCCTCGGTGCCGTCCACCTGCATGGTAAGCAGGTCGTCGCGGCGCACCCGCACATTCCATGAGGAGTTGAACTGGCAGATGACATTGGTGTCTGTTTCAAAGATCGCATAGGCAGAGTCATCGGCCGTGCACTTGTAACGCTTGCCCGCTTCGTCCACACGTTGCGCAATGTGGGTCGCGGCCTTGCAGAAAACCCGCGTAACCTTGCCAAAGAGATTGTCGATCAGATAGCGCCAATGGCAGTGCATGTCGACAATCATGCCGCCACCGTCCTCGGTACGGTAGTTCCAGGAGGGGCGCTGGATAGGCTGGCCCTCATGGAGACCGGTGAACACCCAGTAACCGAACTCACCGCGCACCGAGAGAATCTCACCGAAGAAGCCTTGCTCCTTGAGCAGTTGAAATTTGCGGATGCCGGGCAGCCACAGCTTGTCCTGTACTGTGCCATTCTTGACACCTGCTTTCTCGGCAACTTCAGCAATGGAGAGCGCATCCTTGTAGACCGTGGCCGTGGGCTTCTCGCAGTAGATGTGCTTGCCCGCCGCAATGCCCCGCTCGAGAAAGCCAATGCGGTGGGGGGTGCCGGAAGCATCGAAAAAGATCTCGTTGCGCGCATCGGCAAGCGCGGCATCAAGATCGGTGGTGAAGCGCTCGATGCCGTATTTCGCGGCGAGGCGCGCCAGCTTGTCCTGATTGCGGCCGGTGAGAATCGGGTCGGGCATGACACGCGAACCATCGGCAAGGGTCACGCCACCCTGCTGGATGATGGCGTGAATGGAGCGCTCGAGATGCTGATTGGTACCCATGCGCCCTGTGACGCCGTTGAGAATGATGCCGATTTTCTTCATGATGTGAATGGGATATGTTGCGCAGTGTCTACCTGGTCGCCTTGCAGCGCCCTCAGAGATTGGCGGTGGACTGAATGACTTTTTGCAGGAATTGCTCTTGGTTCATGGCCCAATATTTGGTGGAGAATACTTCGACCTCGCTGAGCCCTTTAAAGCCGGCGGCACGCACCATTTGAAGAATGCGCGAGGTCGCATTCACACCCTCACCGGGAAGACCACGATCGAGAAGGGGGTGGGAAAAGTCGGGCTTGAATTCGCAAATATGCAAAGCGAACAAATGGCCATTTTCGGCACAGTCCCGGATCTCACGGTCGAGATTCGTCTCCCACCAAACGTGGAAGGTATCGATGGCAATTCCCACGAGCGCATGATTGATGCGGCGGGCCAGCATGTTGGCATCGCGCAGAGAGGCGACAGCCGAACGATCGGCTGCATACATGGGATGGAGCGGCTCAATGGCGAGCTTGATGCCGGTCTCCTCGAGACGTGGCAGCAAAGCGCGAATACCGGCTTCAATCTGATCGAGATTCTCCTCAGGTGTCTGGCCAACAGTGGCCCCACAAACCAGAACAATCAGGGGCAGACCCAGAATCTCCGCCTCGGCAATGGCATCCAGATTACGCTCGATCAATTGAGCGTCGGTGAGTTCGGCACTTTTGGTGAAGAAGCCGCCTCGCACCAGGGAGATGGGCTGCAGAGCGCTGTCCTTGAGTCGCTTGGCCACCTTGCCCAAATCCTCATCCTCAATGGTCTCGCGCCAGATGGAAATACCACCTACGCCTGCCTTGGCATAATGCTCGATGCACTCGGCAATGGACCACGGCTTGGTGGTTAAAGTATGAATGGCGATTTGGTCGGGGGACATGGCACTGGGGATCTTACGAGGATTCACCTACAATGAGGGCACCGGAGACGCGATGCAGTTGACACTGCGCCACGTGATTGACGATTTCATTTTCCAGACCCTGAGCCGCTACCCGCGCGAGCTCGTGGATGGGCATGCTGACCGTGGTTAGCAAGGGGCGCGAAAGATTGCGCAAGGGTGAATTATCGAAACCGGTCACCGAAAGGTTCCCAGGCACCGACACGCAAAGACGATCGAGCTCGGCAAGAATCACCATACCCATGATGTCGTTGACGCAAACCAGCGCATTGTAGTTGCTGGCGAGCTGCGCAACTTTTTGAGCGCTGACCTCATCCATGCTGGCGTAACGGTGGCAGTCGTTGCTGCGACTGAAAGTGATACCAAGCTTCTTGCAGGCAGCAGACATGCCCTCGAGGCGTTCATCATGAATTTGGTCAAGCCAGCCCAGCGAGATAAAGGCAGGCTTGAGCTCATCGCCCCGTTTCTCATACAGGTGCTCAATCAATCGGCGCATGCCCTCCCTATTTTCTGAGGCGACGCAGGGCACATGCTCAATACTACGGTTAATGACCACATAGGGCGTCTTGTTTCCTTGGATCTTTTCAAGGGCCTGCTCGCAGGGTTGATGGAAGGCGAAGATAAAGCCGTTGATATCGCCGCCCTTCTTGTGGGGATAGGGTTCGAAGTGGTCGGCCACGGTCTCACAAACCAGATTGATCTCACACGAAGTGAAGCCCGATTTGATGCCGGTGATGAGTGAGGAAAAGTCGTAGAAAAGCGAACGCTCGGTCTCAACATGATGAGGCAGCACCAGCTTGATGTTGAGAATGGAGCGACCACGATGCCTACGGATGCTGCGCTTCCTGTAGCCCATGGCATCCGCCTGACGGCGGATTTTTTCGGTCAGGCTCTCATCCACCAGGCGCGAACGGTTGAGAGCCCGTGACACGGTGGCCGTGGACAGCTGCATCTTTCTGGCAATGTCGGCGATCGTCGTCATCTGGCCTTCAACTTGGATAACCCAGTCTGGAAACACAATCTGCCAGAATCCCGGCCTCCCAGTCCGGCCTTTTGGCGGATCGCGGATGGGTCAGGGGCGAGGGGCAGCGTCCAATCAGATGCTGGAAGATGGCACAAGAGTGTTTGTAGGCAGGAACTGGTTGGCGGAAAGCGATGTTGCCGAGATGCTGGATGGCATCGGTGAGAGCCGCGTAGCGCACGTCTCCCGCCAGCCAGTACTGATCGCGCAACGCGAAGAGTTCGGGACAGAAAGCGGCTAGCCCGAGTAGGTAGTCCGAACCATACTCCGTCATATCGATGGCGAGATCATTGCCGGTGAAGATTCTGAAATCCGGACGCTCCCTGTCGCGCAGGGCCAGTCTTTGCAGCTCAATGCCCCGATCCAGCGACGAGTGCTTGATGCCCTTGAGCTGAGGAATACGGATCAGACCAGCAAAGGTCTCCTCGTGAAAAATCATGCCGTTGGGGGCGAACATCGAGCCCAACTCGAAGGCAATCACCGACTCGTAGCCATCGCAAACCTGTTCATAGAGCTCCACAACGCGCGCGGGCTCCCAAGCATGGAAGCGGGTGGTCTGAAACAGGATGGGCGTGCCACCGTGCGCGACGATCTCATCCATCTGACTGCGGTAGAGTTCCACCAGATCGCCCTCGAGGCCCTCGACAAAAGCACCGGCAATGAAGTCGCGCTTGCCTCCGATGGTCTGATTGGCAAGCTCAAGCACACGGGTCCGCTCAGCAGCAGTCAGGTAATTCGCATAGCCGGTGTCCATGTTGACCGCGCAGCCCAGACCGGCTTCGGTGGTGCGCTCAAGGGCAGCGCAGAAGTAGGCCTCGGAAATGGAGCCGTTCTGCTCAAAGGGCAGCAGACAGGCTGCATAACCCATGGTTTGGCGCTGGAGCCTCTTGGCTTGGTGACGATCCTGGATGGACATGCGGACAGCCTACCCGCTCATTATTTACATGCAAACTTAATGACCGTTTTTTGAATTTTCCCATGGCTTGCCACGTGCCTTTTGCCCATGCCACTTGCGAGCGCAGCCCGGCTGAATAGAATCATCGCCAGCACACAACACCTCCGAATACTTCCCTACAATCTCACCCATGACCCCCTCCTCTACCAAAGTCGCCGTGTTAGGCCTCGGCATCATCGGCTCGCGGGCCTGTGCCAATCTCTTGAAGGCTGGATGGTTGGTTGCCAGTTGGAACCGCACGCCCAAGGGCACGCAGAGCGAGGTCGGATCCGCTGCCCAAGCGATTGCCGGGGCTTCCATCGTTTCCATCTACCTCAGGGACTCACCAGCAGTGCGTGAAGTCATCAGCGGCGCGGCCGACTCACTGACGACCGGCCAAATCGTGCTCAACCACGCGACCCTGGACGTGGAAACCACGAAGTGGCTGGCCACGCTCTGCGCCGACAAAGGCTGCCGCTTCCTCGACTGTCCCTTCACCGGCAGCAAGGCGGCTGCAGGCAGCGGCGCTTTGGCCTACTACATCGGCGGAGACGCAGCACTCGCCGACGAACTCGACAATTTTCTCTCGGCCACCAGCACCTCGCGCCTGCATTGCGGCGAAATTGGCTCGGCCACCGTGATCAAGCTCGCGACCAACTTGCTCTCATCGGCCATCGTGCAGGCCACCGCCGAGGCCCTCGGCATCACAAAGGGTCACGGCGTTGAACCTGCCGTACTGGGCGAAGCGATCTCACGCAACGCCAACTCCTGCAAATTGATCGACATGAAGCTGCCCCAAATGCTCGCCGGAGACTACGACACACACTTCTCACTCTCTAACATGGCCAAGGACTCACGCTACATGCTCGAGCTCGCCAAGGCCGCCGGCATCGAAACGCCTGCCATCGCCGCGGTTTCCAAGCGCATGCATGAACTCTCCGACGATGGACTCGGTGATTTGGACTTTGCCGCGCTTGGCAAACCTTACCTTCAGGCAGAATGAAACGGATTGATCTCGGCACACCCACCCTCCTGAAGCTCGAAGGCCCGGACACGGCGCGTTTCCTGAATGGCCAGCTGACCCAGGATGTGAAGCTTGTCAGCGGATCAAACAGGGCGCTTCCCGCCTGCGTCACCGACCACAAGGGCAAGCTGCAGTTTCGCGTGTGGCTGCACGCACGGGGTGAAGCCATCTTGGTGGAGGCGCCCGAGGGCCAGAACGAAAATCTCGAAGCCCGACTCACGCGCTACCTGATTGCCGATGAAGTGGAAGTCGAAGACCTGAGCAGCAGGTGGCAACTTCACCATCTAACAGATTTTGACGAAATAGAGGGGGGCTTTCCAGAGCTTGATGATGCGATTGTCAAGGAATCGAAGCGCTTCGGCACCGACGGTCTCGACCTATGGCTACCAGCGGGGGAGGAAATCAAAGCCCTGGCCGACATCCCGCTGCTAGAAGGCGACGAACTCGAAGCCCTGCGCATCAAGCGCGGTGTGCCGGCCTGGGGCCGCGAACTCACAGAAGGCTTGCTCCCTCCCGAAGCCGGACTTGAGGCCACCGACATCTCCTATGCCAAAGGCTGCTACATCGGCCAGGAAGTGATCTCGCGCATCAAGTCCGCGGGCAAGGTTCCCCGCCGGCTCGTTCGGCTCCGTTTCGATGCCTCCATCCCCACCGAGGGCCTGGAGTTGGTGGACGGCGAGCTGACGAGCATATCTCCCATCGCCAAGGTCGATCAGCGACTGGCACTAGGCTACCTCAAACGTGGTGCGGAAACCCTGCTTCTGCGGGATGGGCTGGGCAGCGAGCACCCCGCCCAACTCGATCCAATTTGAAGGAGCGAGAGGCCAAAGAATCATTGGAACCGTTGCGTATTTGGGCTACTCCTGCCCACACCACTTCGGCCCTAACTGGCCGCTAAGGGCCCAACCCATTGATTTCCAAACCATGAGTGCCGAAAACGACCCCATCGACTCCGTCCTTCAACGTGGCCCCATGGGCCGCTTCTGTGGCTATGCCAAAATGACCGGCCCGGGCTGGATCCAAGCGGCGGTAACCCTCGGCGGCGGCTCTCTGGTCGGCGCCCTCTACCTCGGCGTGATCGGCGGCTACCAATTCATGTGGCTGCAGCCGCTGGCCATGCTCTGCGGCATCATCATGCTCTCCGCCATCTCGTACGTGACCCTCTCCTCCGAAGAGCGCCCCTTCGTCTCGGTGAAAAAGAACGTCTCGCCTGCCCTCGCCTGGGGTTGGCTCATCGCAACTGTTGTCGCTAATGTCGTCTTCTGTTCCGCGCAGTTCTCACTGGGCACCGATGCCGCGCAAGGCAACCTCAACATCCTGCGCTCCTCACCCTACGCAATCACCGCCATCTTTGCGGTCGTGGGGCTCAGCCTGCTCTGGCTCTCGCGCAAGCAAGGCAAGGCCGGCAAGATCATCGATCACTTCCTCAAGTTCCTCGTCGCCATCGTGGTCCTCGCCTTCATGGGCGTGGTCATCGTCCTCGCCTCCAAGGGAGGCGTGGAGTGGGGCGCGCTCTTCAAGGGCTTGATCCCCGACTTCACCGCCCTCTTCAAGCCCGCCGCCACCTATGGTGATGCGATTGTAGCCAGCGGAGCCAATTCCGGGTTCTGGACCGACTACATTTCCACCCAACAGCGCAACATCATCATCGGCGCCTTCGGCTCCGCTGTCGGCATCAACATGACCTTCCTCTTGCCCTACACCCTGAAAAAACGCGGCTGGGCCAAGAAGCACCGCGAACTCTCTCGCTACGATCTGATGCTCGGTCTGTTCGTGCCCTTCATTCTTGCCACTTCCTTCCTGGTCATCGCCACCTCCTCCCAGTTCCACGCGAAGAAAGACGGCGTTGTCAGTGAAAACAGTTACAATGCAGTGCTCGATCAAGTGGTCGGCCACAGCGCTCCCGAGCACAAACAGGATCTCGGCACCCAAAAGAGACTGAGCGGTGAACTCAAAGAGGCTCAGGACCCATCAGCCAAAGAGGAAATCAAGGTGAAATTGGAAACAGTGACCGCCTTGATCGAAAAACGTCGGGAGTCGGCCGCCCAAACTGACAAGGATCTCAGCGTGATGCTGGCAAAGCGCAACGCCTCCGACCTCGCATCCTCACTCGAGCCCTTCCTCGGCAGCAACTCTCAGCTGATATTTGGCATCGGGGTGCTCGCCATGGCCATCAGCACCATGATCGTGCACATGATGATGAATGGTTACGCCATCTCCGAGGCCTTCGGCAAGCCCGGTGTCACCGGCCTGTTCATGTTTGGGGCGGCCATGCCCGCCATTACCGGATTGCTCTCACCCATCCTCTGGACAGGCGGCGCCAAGACCGCTCTGGTCGTTCCCGCCGCAGTGATTGCAACCACGCTACTACCCATCGCCTACATCATCTTCCTCTTGCTCATGAATTCGAGGCAGACACTTGGCGCCGAGCTTCCCGTGAAGCGCACCTGGATCAACGTGTTGATGGTCCTGGCCACCGGCATCGCCACCTTCGCCTCGGTCTGGAGCCTGATCGGCAAATACAAACAGCCAGATGCCTATAACCACTACTTCGGCCTCGTCGGCCTGATCGTTCTGCCGCTGCTCTTCCTGCTCGGAATCCTGTCCTTCATGAAGAGGCAGAAGATCGTGTGATTCCCCAACGCCAACATCTCCCTCACCATGAAATTCGGAATCATCGGCGCCGGCATGATCGGCCAATTCCACGCCAAAGCCATCACCGCCATGGAGGGTGGTGAACTGCACTCGGTCTTCGACCTGCGTCAGGAGAGTGCTGACAAGCTCGCCAAGCAATACGGTGCTGTGGGCTACTCCGACATCGACAGTTTTCTCGCCGACTCCGAGCTCGAGATCGTGACTGTGGGAACCCCCAGCGGCGCGCACCTCGAGCCCTCGCTGGCCGCGCTCAACGCCGGCAAGCACGTGATTTGCGAAAAGCCGCTGGAAATCAGCACCGAGCGCATCGACCAACTCATCGAAGCCGCCGAGAAGAACGACAAAACGCTCGCCGCTGTCCTCAACCGCCGCTTCCACCCCGGCATGGACGCCTTCAAAAAAGCCGCTGACGAAGGCCGCTTCGGCCAACTCACCAATGCCTCCGCCTACGTGAAGTGGTATCGCGACCAGGCCTATTACGATTCCGCCGCCTGGCGCGGCACCTGGGCCTTGGACGGAGGTGGTGCACTGATGAACCAATCCATCCACACCGTCGACGCCCTGCTCTATCTCGCCGGCCCGGTGAAATCCGTTCAGGCCAACACAGCCTGTCTGGCGCACGAGCGCATCGAGGTTGAAGACATCGTCGTCGCCATCGTCGAATTCGAGAACGGTGCGCGCGGCGTCATCGAATGCTCGACCTGCACTTGGTCCAAGGACGGCCACCCGGCGCGCGTCCAACTCTCAGGCACCGAGGGTTCGGTCTTCCTCGCCGATGAAGCCTTCGAGATCTGGGACTTCATGCAAACCAAGCCCGAGGACGAGGAGATCCACGCCAAATTCATGAAAGGCCAGGAAGCCGGTCTTGGCGCCAACGATCCCAAAGCCATCAACTTCTATCAGCACCAGCGCAACTTCGAGGAGGTGGTCAAGGCCATCGCCGAAGGACGTGAACCGAGCACGAGTTCTGCCGAAGCACGCAAGAGCGTCGCCCTGATCCGGGCCATCTACGAATCGGCCCGCAACGACGGCAAGAAAATCGAACTCTAACACCACAAGATTGTCATGATCCTATCTGGAATTTCAGATGAAGCAGGCGGCAGCCTGGATACCCAGATCAAGGCCCACAAGGAGTTGGGCTGGAAACACATGTCCATCCGTTGCATCGAGGGCACCAACATCCACGACCTTCCCGAAAAGGAATTCGATGAGGCCGCCGGCAAGTTGGAAGACGCCGGCATGCAGGTGATTGAGTTCGCGTCCCTCATCGGCAACTGGGCCAAGTCCATCGGGGTCGACTTCGATGTCACCATCGGTGAGGTCAACCGCGCCATCCCACGCATGAAGCGCCTGGGCTGCCAAATGGTGCGCGTGATGTCCTATGCTCAGGAGTCCTGGGGTGACAACCAGCATGCCGAAGAGCGCTTCAAGCGCCTGCGCGCCATCATCCGCCGCTTCGATGAAGCCGGCATCACCGCCATCCACGAGAACTGCATGAACTATGGCGGTTTCTCAACCATACACACGCTACGCCTTATCGAAGAGGTTCCCAATCTCAGGCTGGTCTTCGACACTGGCAACCCGGTGTTCCAGCTCGACCGCTCCAAACCCGAGCCCTTCCCCTGGCAGGACCCTCTTGAATTCTACGAGGCCATCAAGGAATACATCGCCCATGTCCACGTAAAAGACTGCCTCAACCCCAAAGACGGCGAAACCGAGCCGGAAAAATACACCATGCCCGGCGAGGGCCAGGCCAAGGTTGCCGAAATTCTGCAAGCGCTCAAGCGCGACAAATACGAGGGAGCCATTGCCATCGAGCCCCACGTGGCCACCGTCTTTCACGTCAAGGATGGCGAGGAAGTCGACGAGCAGCAGTGCTACGACAGCTACGTGGCCTACGGCAAACAATTAGAGGAGATGGTGCGCCATGCCGGCTTCGATTTGCACTAGGATCCTGGAGCGATCCGACACCCGATCAGCAGTCAGTGGTTAACGGGGGCCATCACACCTATCGATGGGCTCCGTCACTTGTTCGCTTCTGCCCACTCACTCCATAGCCCCTCGGCTTCCTCGGCACTCAGCTGCCGATCCACCATGATCAATCGGTAGCTGCGGCGGGTCACCGCATCGTTCTCTTCCTTAAGCTCGAAGGACTCCTTGACCACCGGGTTGAAGTTCACGAAGGGGTTGCCGTAGTGCATCTTGGAATCCCAGACGCGCAGACGCTCGGGCTGCCCCCCGTCCATGGCCGCAGCACTTAAAATCAGCAGAGTCGCCTTGCCGCCGCAAGCATCCCCGCTGACCAGGCACCACTTCGCCTCCTGATGGTTCGCGTTGTCGCGGTTGTGGCCACCGCTGGTGAGCATCGTGCTGTTCTCACCGGTCCACTTGGGCGTGCCGCGCCAACAGAAGCCGCTGTAGCGATAACGCGGAATGGTGACTTTCTCGCCCTTGAAGGGCCGCTGGAAGATATCGACATCAAGGGTGTAACCGCTCTTTTCCAGACGCCCGAAGCGCATCGCCACCTTCTCTTCAATCACCTGGCGGTAGGCCGATCCATCGAGACTGATCTCCACCGCATTATGGGCCCCGATGAGCACGGCATCCTTTTCCACCAGGGTTGCCTTGGCCTTGATCGAGCGATGCCGACCCTCCTTTTTCTGCATTTCCCAAGTGACATGTTTCTTGCCCCTCACCTCGACCAACTTCCACGGCCACCAGACGCCGAGATGGTGCAGGTGGTCATCCGGTTGAATGTCATTGAGCTGAAAACCGGAGGGTGTGCTCAGGGAATGCACGAAGGCACTCGCAGCAAAGATCTCACCACCCTTTGGGTTCTTCAGTGGACCATGCTGATAGGCGAAAACCATCTTCTCACCGTCGTGGATTTCAATGCGCCCACCTTCGTCCTCGGCCTTGAACTGGGCGAAAGCGGACAGCATCAGGGCAGCCGATAGAAGCAGATGGCGCACAATTTTCATGAGTCAGACCATACAACGAAGCTGCACTGTGTCGATGCTTGCCATGCTGGTCACCACAAATGTCCTGACAGAGAAAGCGGGCCGATCTGCGATGCGCAGCAGCTACAGGATGCGTGGATGGAAATCCATTTCACCATCCACGACAACAATTTCGCGTCAACCAACTCCCTACCCATCAGCAATAACGGCAGTCTCGAAGAACTTGGAAAGGCATCCCCCGCCCATCAGGGCAAGTGATCACTTCACCTTCCCCTTGAGCTCATCACGCAAGGCCTCGGCCTCATCGAGCTCATCGGTGCGCAGGCTCATTCCACCCGCCGCCGCGAGCAACTTTTCGACTACCGCCTCGGCATCGGCGAGAGCCTTGTCCCACTGCTTGAGTGCCATGTGGACATGCCCACGGGCACGCAGATGCGCGACCCCGTATTTGGGCACAGGCAGTTGTCGCCCCCGTTCATCCTTGGCTTCAGGGTCGTAAGGAGGCGCCAGCGCCATGATGAGTTGCTTGGCCTTCTCAACTTCACCCTTTTCCAACTCGGCCATCACCGCTTTTTCGTCCAGCCCTTCGATGGTGTTGCGAAAGGCGCTCTCGACTTCGTTAAACGAAATGCCGGAGCGCACCGAGAGAATGTGGCCTTGCTTGTCGATGAGGATGGCGGCCTCGCGGTCAGACTGCAGGGCAAGCCTCTGCACCAAAAGATGCCTGGAACCTTCCGGCAGCTTGAGAAGTGAAACCTCCGGCTGTTCCTGCAGACCACGAACATCAATGTTTTCACGGATGGCCGCTTCATCGGCCTCGCCAAGGATGGCCACCGCCATCTCAAGGTCCGGACGCTCCACCACATAACGTGGAAAGTTGCGCAGCAGGCTTCCCGGTGAAGGCGGCTTGGGATCATCGCGCTCGCGGCCCTTCCACGGCCCGGGTTGGGCAAAGAAGATGGCCGTGTACTCGGATTCAAGATCCTCGGGAATGCGCAAGGTCTTGCCATCGAAGGTCGGCAGCTCGACATCAAGCCGGCGCAGGGCCTCATCGACGACTCCCTGCTGCATTTCGTAGCGCTGCCGACGACCGAATGACCAACCCGCGGTGAAGGGCACCTGAAAGAGCCAGTAATCGTGATAGCGGTCGAGCAGGAAGCCTGTGAAAATCCACATCATAGGATGCTCCAGTTGATTTCTCAGAATCAACTCCCGGAAACCCTGGAAGCGAGCCTCATCGGCGATGTCGAGAGCCAGCAGGCAGGCCGAAGCCAACACCGGACCGTGGGCCGATTCACCTCCCTGATCTGCGACGTAGGCATCCAACACCGCACTTCGATTTGACGCTGGATCGCGAAAGGCCTGACGTGCGAGGCAGAAACGTGCAATCACATCGCAGCCCTCAGGATAACCATCCTGCATCGCCGCTTTTGCTTGCGCAGCGGCCGCTTCGAAGTGCTCCAGTTTGAAGTCAATTTTCCACAGGCCCATGAGACCGATGATTAGGCGGTTGCGAACAATCCAGAGATCGGGAGCCTCGGGATGCTTGGCGATTGCCTTGCGACAAAGTTCGATCATCTTTTGGTAGCCGGCTCGGATTTCGGCAATGGAGGCGTGATAGCGTTGAGGAGGCGCAATCAGACAGCTCTGGATGGCCATCAAGCTTTCCTCCGGCACACAGGCTTGCTTGCGCTTGAGCGGTGTCACCTTACCGCCCTTGGCGGCAGCCTTCAGCTCTGGCGGCATGGCGGCATTGAAACCCTCGGGATCAAAGACAAGAAAGTCGCCAACCATCAGCGCGCAGAGCTGGGTGGAGTAAAGGTCATTGCTCCAACCGCGGATAATGGCGCGGCGAAACGACTCGGTGTAGCGCTTGAGATCCTCCGGCAAGGACGGCTTCGCCTCCTTGATTTGCTGCTTGAGCAACTCCATCTTCTGGGGTGGCGGCTTGCGTGTGGACCCAGCCATGACCATCGCCGCCTGGCCGGTGGGCGCCACCCGCAGGTTGAGCGGATCGCGGCGCACATAGGCCTTGTAGATGGCACTTTCGCGACCCCCAGGAAGGCTCAAACATTGCCAGTCGGCACCCACGCCACGGATGATGGACTCCCCCGCATCCGGGAGACCATCCAGATTGACGCTGACGATTTCCAACCGGCCATCAATATTCTCGTGATCCAACCTCTGGGCCGCGGCCATATCGGTGAGATACTGGATGATATTCTCATTGTCCTTGGACCAGAAGAGCACCATCGATGAGTGACCGAGGCCGTCCATGGGAAACATCGCCCGCCTGCCATCCGAGCGCTGGTAGTGACCAACGAAGGGCACACCAAAGACCTGGCCACCGAGATGATCGCGCAGGAAGGCGATCATCTCAAGATCACTTGAATAATGCTTGGCGGTGACCTTGCGCAGATCGTTGACGAGGCGCGTGTCTCCCATTTCGAGGCCCATCACGATGGCCGTGCGCAGGGCCTTGGCTCCGGCAGGAGTGGCCACATAGCGAGCCACGAATTCTCGCAGGGCGCCCGAACGCTCCTCCACACCCATGCCTTTTCTCGCTTGCTCAACCTGGGACAGAAGGAGGTCGGCCTCGAGGCGTTGGGCGGCGAACTCGTCAGGCGCCTTGATCAGCTCACGGCTGATCTCTATGAGTGACTCACGGTGCTTGCTGTCATCGTCAATGGCAATGAGGCGCTGTTGGGCGCGAAACTGGAATTCTAGCAAGGCCCAACGCGAGGGCTTGTTGCCATGCTTCCCGATGGCCGCCTGGGCATCACGAATGACACGGCGCACAGCAAGGCGTTGCCGGGCGGTGGACGAGTCCCGGCTGATACTGCTCAGCGCTTCCTCAAGTTTTGGCAACTCCAGAGAGCTCGCATCCTGGGCCCGGGACATCAACATTGATGCCAACAAGGCTGCCAACAGAAGACCCGGGTGAAATCGACGCAAGGAGCAAAGCACTATTTCCCTCCTTCCATACGTTTCTGAATCTCGGCACGCAGCGCCTCAGCATCGTCCAACTCTTCAGTTCGCATGCTCATGCCACCGGACTGGCTGAAGGTGGACAGATAAACCTGCTGAGCATCGGCCAGAGCTTTGTCCAACTCGCCCAACTCCAAATAGACCCTGGCTCGAGCCCGTAGCTGGTTCACTGTGTAATTGGGTTTGCGCAGTTTGCGTCCGCGCTCGTCCACCGCTTCAGGATCGTAATGAGGCACCAGCGCGAGCACTGTCTTCAACGCCTCTTGCTTGTTGCCGGCTTTTGCCATGGCGACGACTCGGATTTCATCTTCCTTACGAATGGTGCTGATCAAAGCATTGCCCTTGCTGCTCTCAAGACTGGAGAGCACGCAGGCGATGCGGCCGTCCTTGCGAACAAGAAGCGTGTTGAATTTGCTCTCGACTGACAGGAGGCCCAAGCGCTGAACCATCGGGTTGTTGATCTCTCCGGGCACAGTGGCCACTTTGCAGCTGATGGGATTGCGGTCGGAGCTCAGCGCTTCGGTGATGGCTTTGGGATCTCCACCAAAGGTGGCAAGTATCACCTCGATATCTTTCTCCGGCCGTGAATCGGCAAAGCCAACCAAGCCACGAAGACTGCCCAACGGCGAAGGCGGCAGACCATCATCCCGCTTTGAACTCCATGGCATGGGCGGCGAGAAGGCGATGAGGGTCCACTCTTTTTGCAGATCCTCGGGGATGCGCAGGGTCTTGCCATCCGCGGTTTGGAGTTCACCCTTGAGCATGCGCTCAGCGGGCTCCATCCCGCCACGACTCATGTAGTAGGACTCACGGCGGCCGTATGACCAACCCGCAGTGAAGGGCACCTGAAACATCCAATAAGTGTGATGTCGATTGAGCAGTGTCGCAGAAAAGACCCACATGCCCGGATGCTCGGTGTGCTTGGCCAAAATCCGTTCGCGCAGGCGCTCTACCCTCATGCGGTCGGCAACATCGAGAGCGAGCAACAAAGCTGTCGCCAACACTGGACCAGAGGCATTCTCACCTCCCTGATCGCTGACATAAGCATCAATGAGTTCCCCGGACTTGTCTTTTGCTTCACGCAGTGCTGCACGAGCCAGGCAGAAGCGGGCAATCACATCACAGCCTTCGGGATACCCTGCCTCGATGGCAGCCCGGGCCTCAGCTACAGCCGCTTCGAAATGAGCAAGCTCGCCCGTCATTTTCCACTGGCCGAGCTCGGCGACCATCAACCGGTTGCGAACGATCCACAAATCCGGAGCATTGGGATGGGCAGCCATGGCGCTGTTGCATTTGGCAGCAAGCCTGGCATAGGCCGAATTCGCTTCTGGATAGCTCAGATGGTAACGCCCGGGAGGCGGGACAATTTCACCTTGAATCGCACTCAGGACGTCTTCAGGCACCGATTTCGACGAGCGCTCCAGCGGTTTGGCCTCCTTGTCCATTGCGACAGCCAGAAGCTCTGGCGGCCGGGTGGGATCGAGGCCGGGCCGGGTTTTTTTGAAGTGCATGGGGTCGAAAATTAAAAAATCACCAGCCATCAGGGCAGCCACCTGCATCATGTATTCTTGCTGACCCCACCCGCGTGCCAATGCCGAGCCGAAGTAACGATGGAAATCCGCTGAGCCATCTTCCTTCGTCCGCACCCGGCCCACTCCACTCATGATCAGCGCCGTCTGACCGGTTGGGGTCACATTCATCATCTTGGGATCTTCCTGCGTGTATGCCAGATAGATGGGGTGCTTGCGACCCCCTGGCAGATGAAGCACCGGCCAGTCGACACCGCATGCGCGGATGATGGATTCGCCCGCGTCTGGAAGATCATCAAGGTTGATGCTAATGAAGCCCATCCGCCCTTTATGCCCATCGGCCGCCTCCTTGGAGGCCGAGGCAAGCCCTTTGATGAACTCAAGTCCTCCATTGTCCTTGGACCAGAACACCACCATGTTGGCGCGGCCGAGCAAATCCATCGGCAAACGGGCAACCTTGCCATCGGAGCGCTTGAAGGCGCCGGCCATGGGCGCACCCAGAACCTGACCGCCTAGTTTTTCACGCTGGAATTTGATCATTTCATGATCCGCGGCGTAGCGCCTTGCCATCATCTCACGGATGTTGGCCACAAGGCCCACATCACCCAACTCAAGCGCCATGGTCATGGCCACCCGCAGAGTTCGGGCTCCTTCACTGGTTTCGACGTAGCGCTCCACCAATGGGCGAAGGGCTTTAGCTCGCTCTTGCTTGCTCGCACCATTCTTGGCGAGATCCGCCTGGGTGAGCAAAAGATCGGCATCGAAGGCGAGATGAGCATACTCCTTGGGTGCTTTGACCAACTCACGACAGGTTTCAATCAGGGCGTCACGATGCTTGGCATCCTTGTCCATCTTGATCAGCGCCTGCTGGGCGCGAAACAGGAAGGCCATGGCGAGATAGCGCTCGGACTTGTCCTTGTTGGCCTCGATCAATTCCTCCGCGTCACGGATGGTGCGTCTCACGGCGAGGCGCTGGCGCGCCTCCGAAGAAGCCTCCTTCGCCTCTTCAAGCGCCTTGTCGAGACCGGCAACGGCCTCCTCGATGAGGGCGCCATGAACAGGAGCTAGAGCCAGGCAAAAACCAAGGGTAAGGGCAAGAAAGTGAAATGCTCTCATATTGAGGGAAGCGGATCGGTGATCACTTCACCGGCTTGAGCGTCCAGTTCTTGATGCTGACACCGCGGTTGGGAGTACGCGCCGTAAAGCTGATGGTGTTACGGCCTTCTTCCAGCTTGACCTTCACGGCTTCAGAGGTCTTCCACATGCCGTGGGTGTAGGGCATATCAAAGGGTTGGGGTTCATCGCGATTGATGCGCACCAGCATGCGCAAGTTGGGCGAAACCGTGGCCGCTTCGGCAGTGAGTTCATACTCGCCGGCAGCAGGCACATCAACCCGGTATTTGAAGAGCTCGGGACGCGAGCCAAGGCGCGTGTAGTGTAGCTGATAGCCTTCCTCCCAGCTTTCCAAAAAGAGAATGCGGTCACTGGGCTTGCGCGGCGAGTAGCAGCCGACTGCAGGCATGGTGATGGAGCCGTCCTCACCCTTGATGAACTCCTTGAACTTTTCGGGGATCTCGATCTCCTCACCGACTTCGTCACCAATCAGATCGTCAGACTCGCCCAATTTCATGCCGCCAACCAACTCGAGGGCTTCGACCTTGGCTTGCTCGACGATGATCTCCTTCTTGACGAAAGCGAGGCTATCCCAGAAGCCGCCACCCTTGCCGTAACCGCTGGGCCGGATGCTCGTGTCCGGCTCGCCGTAGGCGTCGCCAATCCACTGCGCACGGCGGACCAGTTGGTAAGCATCGTGATCACGGGCCTGTGAATCCAAAAGGAAGTCGAGGCCGCCCTGCGGGCCGCACCAAGCCATGGACCACCAAGCGCCAAGGCAGACGACCCATCCATCGGGTGTCCAATGACTCATCGCGCCGTGCCCAGTCTGCGTGGAGGCACGTGAGGGAATGCCAAAGGAACGCGTGCAGAGGCGCCCAAGAAAGGCACGACGACCACAGATACCACCGAGAGCGATATGCTCCTGGGCGGGAATTCCGAGCGAGGGATCGTGGGTCGTACTGGTATAGGGCACATCACTTTTGATCATACGGATGTAGCGCCAGGCATAATCCTCCATGCGGATGTGGTCGGGGCGATAGGTGCGCAGCATCTTGCGGAACCAAGCCATGTCCTCTTCGTCGTACTGGCCGTTGCCAATGAAGCGGCAATGCCAGGTGTTGAGAGTGTGAAAGAGCGGGTCGAGTTCCTTGTTGAGGTGGGCTTGCTCGAAGTGAAGGTAACGCTTTACCTGATCGACGTTACCACGGGTGCGGTAAATGATGCCATGAATGCCATTTTTGTCGTAGCCGTTGGGGGCATCGGGGAATGGCATCTGGATGGCCATGCCGAGTGCCAAACGCTGGAAGATGGTGCCGCGCTTGCGGGCGTGCTCACTGGCCTTGAGAATGCGATTATAG
>JAURCU010000099.1 GCA_030828305.1 Luteolibacter sp. | reverse complement strand
GCACCGGGAGACTTGAGCAGAGTGAGAGCCAAGAGGTCGGCGCAAAGGATGGTGGTCACCTTGGCCTGCTTTGCCATGGTGCAGAAGTTGGTGAAGTCGTCGATGCGGCCGCGGGTGTCGGGATACTGGACGACTGCGGCGAAGATACCGGCTTGATCGGGGAAGTCTTGAGTCTGCCAGTCGCCGGTGATGACCTCGATATCGAGGGGTTCGGCGCGCGTTTTGATGACATCAATAGTCTGAGGATGAACACGCTCCGAGACGAAGATTGCCCTGCCTTTGGGCATGCCGGCGAGTGCCAGGCTCATGGCCTCGGCGGCGGCGGTGCCCTCGTCGAGCAGGGAAGCGTTGGCCACTGGAAGTCCGGTGAGGTCGGTGATGAGGGTCTGGAAGTTGAGTAGGGCCTCAAGGCGACCTTGTGCGATCTCGGCCTGATAGGGAGTGTAGGCAGTATACCAACCAGGGTTTTCGAGAATGTTGCGCTGGATAACGCCGGGCGTGTGCGTGCCGTAGTAACCCTGACCGATGAAGGACTTCAGTATCTTATTTTTACCCATGATGCCCTTGAGTTTGGCGAGAGCGCCATGCTCGCTGAGGGCATCGGGCAGCCTCATGGGATCTTGCATGCGGATGCCCCCGGGAACGGCCACATCGATCAATCTTGAGAGGGAGTTGTATCCGACGGCCTTGAGCATGTGCTCACGGTCTTGATTGAGGGGGCCAAGGTGACGGCTGCGGAAGTCGGTTCTAGCGGACATGGATGCTTAGAAATAAGGGTCTGAGACGACTCAGATTGAACGTCCACTTCCATAGATGAAAACAGCAGACAAGCAACCCTAGGCAGTGACATTTATGCAAATTGACCTTTAACTAAAAAAGCATTGGATAAACTTTACCTCTCAGCTGAGTAATTCATTCTATCACGCGATACTTTTTAAAAAATTTGATCATGAATACCCGATATTTTAGCTCTTCTCGCCGCCGATTTATTACTCAAATGACTCAAGCCGGTCTGCTGAGCGCCGGCAGTTTTGGTGGCTTTCAGCTCTGGGCCAAAGACGAGGCACCCGGACTGTTCAAGCAGATCGGCACAACGGGTGATCCCGGTAAGGCTACTGCGCTCAAAGAGCAGGGCATTGGTTTCATGACCGGTAACACCTCCAGTTTTCTTGTTCCTGACAAAGGGGATGAGGTGTTTGCCAAGAAACTTGAAGCGCTCAAGGCTTGTCCTTTGCCGATGCTCGCGTGCAATGGCTTCATCCGCCCCAAGCATTTGCGTTGCACCGGCAAGGACGCCAATCACGAGGAAGTCCTCGTGTGGGCGGAAACTTGCTTCCGCCGTCTGGCCCAAGCCGGTGGCAAGTTCATTGTATTCGGTAGTGGTGGCTCACGCGCCCTGCGAGACGGTTGGACAGTGGAGCAGGCCGATCCGCAGTTTGTGGCCCTGCTCAAGCGCATGGGGCCATTGGCCGAAAAACACGGCATCATGGTCGTCGTCGAGCAACTCAACAGCAAGGAGTGCAACTACATCAACCGCATTGAGCATTCGGCGCGTCTCATTCGTGAGGCGGACCATCCGAGCGTGCGCATTCTCGCTGACATCTACCACATGGCCATGGACGGAGACACGCCCGAGGATCTCAAGAAGGCCATGGACGTGGTGGCTCACATCGAAATCGCCGAGAAAGTGGGCCGGGCATACCCCGGGGTGGGAGGACAGGACTTCACCCCATTCTTCAACGTGCTCAAGAATTCCGGCTACAAAGGCCTGATCAATATCGAGGGTCGGGGTAAGACCGAGCAACTGGCCAAGGCCATCGAGACGATTCGGGTGCAGGAGGCGACTGTGATGGGTAACGCGTAGCGAAAAAGCTCGCGGTTCCAGGCGGCGAAGCTGCCAACTGGGAGCCAAGAACCAGGAGCTAGCAACATTGCTCTTTGTGCTTCTTGAAGATGGCTAAGGTGCGCTCCCGCTCGGTTTTGTGATCAAGGCAGGGCAGGGGGTAGTCATCAGCGATGGGTTGGTCGTCCTCGGGCGGGTCGAGCAGCAGCTTGGCATCGACATCCTTGAGTTCAGGAACCCACTTCTTGATATAGAGACCCTTGGGGTCGTAACGCTTGGTCTGTGACCAGGGGTTCTGAATGCGGAAGTAGGGAGCCGCATCGGCGCCGGTTCCCGCCGACCACTGCCATCCGCCATTGTTGCTGGCAATTTCGCCATCGATGAGGTGTTGCATGAAAAAGGACTCTCCCAGTTTCCAGTCGTGGTGGAGATCCTTGGTCAAAAACATGGCGGTGATCATGCGCACTCGGTTGTGCATGTAGCCGGTGGAGAGGAGTTCGCGCATGCCTGCGTCCACAATCGGAAATCCGGTTTTCCCCCGTTTCCAGAGCTCGAATTTATCATCGGGTTCGTTCCAAGGTAGCCCTCGCCAGTCCGGGTTGAACTCGTGATCCAGCACCTCGGGCCAGTGGTGGAGAATAGCGATGTAGAATTCGCGCCAAGCGATCTCTTTGATGAATTTGAAGATCCCATCGCGCGCTGCCGCGCAGGCATGCTCATGGGCATCTGCAGCCGCCGCATGGATGGTGCGAGCCGAGAGCAGCCCGAAGCGCAAGTCCTGGGATAGTCGGCTGGTTCCGGGCACTGAGGGAATATCGCGCTGATCCGAGTAGCCGGAAACGACATGTTCCAGCGCGTATTTGAGGCGCTTGCGGGCAGCTCGTTCTCCGGCTTCGAGCAGCTGGGAATCGGGTTTTTCCAGCCCCCAGTGGTTGACGGTGGGTAATGCTTCCGAGGCGATGTCCACCGGGGTGTGAAGCTCTTTGGGCTTGGGGATGGGACTGGGCTTGTCGAGTGCAAGCCAAGCCTTGCTGAAGGGGGTGTAGACCCGGTAGGGTTGCGCACTCTGCGTTTCCAGGGCGTCGGGTTCATGGATGCTGACCTCGTAATGACGAATCAGCTCAACGCCCAGGTCCTGACAGAGAAGGGCCAACGCTGACTCCTGCTTCTTGCCGTGGGGGTCAGGATCTGCCTGGTAGTGGACGGCTTTGGCGCCGGTTTCGCCAATTAAGCTGCGCAGGCCTGAGAGCGCATCTCCGTGACGAATGATAAGCCGAGCGCCAAGAGTTCTGAGGTTCGCGTCGAATGAGGCCAGACACTCGCAGAGGAAATGCTGGCGCTTTGGTCCGGTCCAATGGTGATTCTGGCTCCATGTCGTGGCAAAATAGACCGGAATAATCGGCCCGTCCTTGGCCGCGGCAGTCAGTGCCTCGTTGTCTGAGACGCGAAAATCCCTGCGGACCCAAAGAATGGAAGGCGCAGGGATCATCGCTTCAGTGATAGACGCAGTCGGTCTTAGACCGCTTCCTTGAGCATTTTCTCAGCCTTGCGCACCGTGGTGGCGGTGAGTTTGCCATTCACCTTGCGTGAGTTATCGAATAGGCTCTTGAGCTCTGTGAGGGTTTTTTCGGCTACTGCCAAAGACTTGCGGGGACCTCCAAACTTCTTGTCTGGAAAGTAACGGGTGAAGGTGCTTCCTGAGCGGCTGATGCAGAGCCTCCAGCCTTGGAAGGCAGCATTTTCATAGGTGAAGCGGGTAAGGTTCTTCTTGGATTTCATTTCGTAAGGGATGTTTGGGTGAGAGGTTTGACTTGTGGGTGAGTCAAGCATCAAGGCGTGGGACGTATCTGACAGAAGATCTCTAAAGTAAAGTTGAATAGGCTGATTTGGATTTTCGTAGGCTGCCAATCCACGTTACGGCGATGGAGAATTTGGGGCGGAGAATGGTCCCTGGTTACCTATTTCACGAAAAAAATGCTTTGCAAGGGGGCGATTGCGACATTTATTCACGCCCCGCGGGCTCTCAGTGAACCGCCGTAGGTCCTCCTCCCGGTTTCGACCGGTATGCCCGCTGGAGGGAAACCCGGCAACCCCAAACAAACATGTCAGAAACCAAACTTGCTCGTTTTGAGCTCCCTAACCGCCTCGTGCGTAACGAGGACACCGCCTCCGATACTTATGCCCAATTCGTGGCAGAACCCTTTGAGCGAGGCTACGGCCACACCATCGGCAACTCCCTGCGTCGTGTGCTGCTTTCCTCCATCGAAGGTGCTTCAATTACCTCCGTACGCATCGCAGGGGTGCAACACGAATTTTCCAGCCTTCCCGGCGTGGTCGAGGATGTCACCGACATCGTGCTCAACCTCAAGAAGGTGAAGTTCGCTCACAACGACAAGGAGCCCCGTATTCTCACCATCAAGGTCGACAAGGCCGGTGAAGTCACCGCTGGTGATATCCAGGACGACAACATCTACAGCGTGGTCAACCCCGATCAGGTGATCTGCACTCTCGATAAGAAAATGAAGTTCGAGTGTGAATTTGAAGTTCGCGTCGGCCGTGGTTTTTCGACCGGTGATGAAAATAAGCGCAAAGATCAACCCATCGGCGTGATTGCCATCGATTCCATCTTCTCACCTGTCACCCGCGTCAAGTATGCCGTGGATTCGGCTCGAGTGGGACAGATGACTGACTTCGACAAACTCATTCTCGAGATCTGGACCGATGGCCGCATCACACCTCAAGACGCCTTGCTGCAGTCTTCCGCCATCCTTCGTCATCACCTCGACGTCTTCGTCAACTACGACGAAAACGCCGTCGACTTCGAAGAAGCTCCCGCCGAGGCCAGCGAAGAAAACGCCGCCCTCAAGAAGCTTCTCAATATGTCGGTCAACGAGATTGAACTCTCGGTTCGCGCCGCCAACTGCCTTAACAATGCCAACATCACAACCGTGGGTCAGTTGGCCATGAAGACTGAAGCCGAAATGCTCAAATACCGCAACTTTGGTAAGAAGTCGCTCAACGAAATCAAGGAGAAGCTCGTAGAGCTTGGTCTTGGTCTTGGCATGTCCTTTGAACCTTCATTGCTCGCGGGTGGTCACGCTGCTGCCAGCAGGGGACCACGCCTGGGGGCCGAGGACGAGGCACCGGTCGGACTTGCCGACCTTATTGCCCAGAACCTCGACGACGAGTAATTCCCCTAAATTTCAGAAAGACAAGCATCCGATGAGACATCGAAGCAAAACTGCAAAACTCAAACGCAATGCCTCGCACCGCAAGGCGTTGCTCTCTAACCTGGCGTGCAGCCTGATCGAGCACGGCCGCATCAAAACCACACTGGGTAAAGCCAAAGCCCTGCGTCCGGTGGCAGAGAAGCTGGTCACCCTCGCCAAGCGTGATGACCTCCACTCCCGCCGTCTGGCCTCCGCCTACCTTCACCAGAAGGAGATGGTCAAGAAGCTGTTCAGCGAAGTGGCTCCTGCCAACAAGGAGCGCCAAGGTGGCTATTGCCGCATCACGAAACTCGGCCCTCGCATGAGTGACTCCGCACCGATGGCTTATATAGAGTGGGTGGATCGTCCGGCTGCAGATGAAGCAGAGGACCTCTTGGCTGAAGTCGCCGAGGAGAAGCCTACAACCAAGGCCAAGGCCACAGCAGAGATACCCGCCACTGATGAAGCTTCCCCAGAGGACACCGCCACCTCTGACGAAGCTTCCGCTCAGCAAGACCCCTCTGCCGAGGCAGAACTCGAAGTCGAGGCTGAGGAAGTAGTGGCTGACGAGGCTGTTGAGGAAGAGAATAAGGACTGAACTACTAATTCTCTTAACTCATTCAAATTTAGCCGCTTGCGCAACTAGCGCAGGCGGCTTTTTTGTATTCGTATGGCGCCTGCAGGACTTTGTTTAAGACAAGTTAAACATTGACCTTTCCTGATTAATGTGGCATGCCGTCTTGTCATGAACGAGTTCAAGATTCGCCCCATGCCAGTCGTCAAGCAACGTGATCCCATCGAACTTCCCCAGGAGTGCGGATTCATCGATGAAACTGTCGTCCGGCAAATGATCCTCGATGGCAATCTCGACGACTTGCCAGCCACGGGTAACCCGCATTTGCCCGAGGCGCAGAGATACGAGGTGATCCATCGGCATCCCTTGGCTTTTGCGAGCTGAGCCTTAATTCGGGGATTTCCGGTGATTGACCTGCGCGCTTCACTCGCGCAATTTTAGAATCATGTCTCGCGAAGGCCTCATTCTCAAACTGACCTGTCCCGATCAGCCGGGAATTGTCGCCAAGGTGGCGGGCTACATTGCTGAGCATCAGGGCAACCTGGTCGAGCTCAACCAGTTTTCCGATTCCCTCAACGCGAAGTTTTTCGCCCGCTTCGAGATTGAGACTCCAGGCATGACCGTTTCGGTGGATGAATTTATCAGTGGATTTGGCGCCATGGGAGACGCATTCATGGCCACTTGGCATTTTCGCCGCCTACCTTACAAAATGCGCACGGCGGTCATGGTGACCAAGACCGACCACTGCCTCAACGAGATCCTATGGCGTACTGGATTGGGGGAGTTGCCGGTTGAAATTACTTCCATCATCGGCAATCGCGACAACTGCCGGGAAGTCGCGGAGAAGGCGGGCTTGTCCTTCCACTTGATCGATATGGATGGGGACAACAAGGAGTCGGGCTTTGGTGAAATCCGCAAAATTCTCGAGGAGCAACAGGTGGAACTCATTGTTCTCGCCCGTTTCATGCAGATTCTTCCCGATGACTTTTGCGCGGATTATTCGGGGCGCATCATCAACATCCACCACAGCTTTCTGCCCGCCTTCATCGGCGCGAGCCCCTACAAGCAGGCTCATGAAAGGGGAGTGAAGCTGATTGGAGCGACTTGTCACTATGTGACCTCGGAGTTAGACGCAGGCCCGATCATCGAGCAAGAAGTCGAGCGCGTACAGCATTTCCATGCGCCTTCCGATCTGGTGAGGCTGGGAAGGAATTGCGAGCGCAATGCGATAGCGAAAGGAATCCGGTATCACGTGCATGACCGGACGATTATTGATGGAAAGCGTGCCATCGTGTTTTCTGACTGAGCTCTCGTGGAATTGCAGGCTATACAGTAAGTAAGTATTAGTGGGGGTATGAATACCTCGCTCTGAAAACCTAAGTCGTTGATAACCAAATGGCGGAGAGAGTGGGATTCGAACCCACGGTAGGTTTAACCCTACGCACGATTTCGAGTCGTGTGCCTTAAACCGGACTCAGCCATCTCTCCGTGGGGGCGGGAAATTGCCGTGAGGCGGACTTATTGTAAAGCCTGCAATT
>JAURCU010000098.1 GCA_030828305.1 Luteolibacter sp. | reverse complement strand
TTCGAGCGAATGAAGGAACTGGGCATCATCAACGATCGTCACCAACTCACGCCGCGCGAGGGCCGCGCCTGGAACTCTCTAACCGAAAAGCAGAAGAAAGATGAGGATCTAAAGATGGCGGTCTACTGTGCCATGATTGACCGGGTGGACCAGAACCTCGGGCGCTTATTTTCCAAGCTCAAGGAGCTCGACAAGTGGGAGAACACTCTGATCGTCTTTTTCTCGGATAACGGCGCGTGCAAGGAACAACCCAACACCACGCCCGACATCCCGCCGGGCCCGGTCGAGAGCTACCGCACGGTCTCGGTGGAATGGGCCAACGCCAGCAACACGCCTTACCGCAAGTTCAAGTCCACCGACTACGAGGGCGGCATCCGGACCTCCTTCATCGCCCATTGGCCCGCGGTCATTGAGCCGGGCCAGATCACCGATCAATTCGGCCACCTGATCGACATCTCGGCGACCATGCGTGACATCACCGGTGCAGAGTATCCCGAGGAGATCAAAGGCAAGAAGACCAAGGAGCCCGCTGGCAAGTCACTGCTGCCAATCTTTCAGGGTAAAAAGCGCGAGGGCCACGAGGTTTTCTACTGGCGCTTTGGCAGCGCCAACGCGATTCGTATCGGTGAACTCAAGGCCGTGCGTGCCAAGTCCGCCATGGGCGGCTGGGATCTCTTCGACCTTAGTAAAGACCCGACCGAGATGAATAATCTTGCCGAGACCATGCCCGAGAAGGCCAAGGAAATGGGTGCCATGTGGGACGCGTGGAAGCAAGAGACCGATCAACGCCCGAAGTGAGCGCTTGCTCATCGCAAAACACAAAAACGCAGAGGTGCGCAAATCGCAAGGCCATGCCCAGAGGCGGCCAACGCGCCTAAGAATCGGGCATCTTGATTCCCAGCTCCTTGAGTATCAGCATGTCTAGCTCGTCTTTGCTGGGCTGAAGGCATTCGGAATTACCGAACTTGATAATCTGGGTCTGATGCTCGGTTTTGCCAATCGCGAGGTAGAGTTCCTCTCCGCGTGGAAAGCCGGTATAGAGTGATGCGATGACCTTGCCCAAGAAACGCCCGTCGCCACCTTCACTGGTCATCATCTCGCCGGATTGCATATGAAGCCCCTTAAAATTGGCTTCAAGGACGCCATGGATATGGTTCTGGATCTCTTCGGTGGTCATGAACCTGTGAATCGTTTTGCCTGTCGCTGGGCCATCCAATCGCAAATGGCCTCGAGGTCGGCAACGGGCTCATTCCTGAAAGGCAGGGTCTGCAAATAGGGATAGGGGCCGAACTCTGGAGTCAGAGTGCTGTGCTCGATACCAGCCTTGCGCTGGCTTTGCCAGATGATGTCCCACCAAACTTCGTGAATCTCGAGATGGTGGCGCCACTCGGGCGCGCGGGGGTCCGGAACCTGCGGACCTTGCTCGTAGCCAACCCGGGCATGGAGATGGTAGCAGCGCTTGGCAACCAAGGCGATGATGTCGCCGAGATCCGTGAGGAGTCGTTCGCATACACAAACCCAATGGCTGAGATCGACGGTGAGCTTGAGGTCGGGGAATTGTTTCAGCACATCTCGCGTGACCCAAGGATTGCCGAAGGGGCGCAGACGGTGGGTCTCGTGGGCGATGGGAATGCCAAGCTCCTTTTCGATCTCAAGAACTTGCCCATAGAAGTCGATGGTCTGATCCATGCTCCAACTGTCCGCTCCCGTGTGGGCATTGAAGAAGACGGGCTCGTAGCGCAGCAGGTCTTGCATCTGTTGCTTGAGGGTGGAGAGATGATCCCCCACCGTACCACCCGGCTCAAAGTCGCGGCTGAAGACCTGGGCGATGAAGGGCCACTCTCGATTTTCTAACAGATTTGTAACGGCTTCGGCATGCGGAGAGTGGCGGATGTTGCCCTCAAGCATTTCATACCCCATGTCGCGCCAATGCGCTTCGTGTGCATCGAAGCCTTCAGAGCCATCCACGCCCCACAGGTGGCGGACGAGTTGCAGCTTCATCGCGAAGTCAGGTTCACGGTGATGGACTCGAAGCCGACCTCGCGGGTGTAGGCTTCCTCGTTCTCGACGTTGGGCACGGCTTCGGTGACGGAAACTGATCCGACCTTGGCCGCCAAGCTCTTTAGCAAGCTTCGCACGATGAGGCGCGCATGCGGCGCACCCAGGCAAAGGTGCGGGCCAAAGCCGAAAGAAAGGTGCGGGTTGGGCTTGCGGTCGAGTTGGATCTCGCCGGGCTCCTTGAAGACTTCGCCGTCGAGGTTGGCGGCCGCCCAGCCCAGCCCGATGCGCTCGTTGGCTTCCACTTGAATGCCGTGGACGTCGGTGGACACGGGACACACCCTGCCAATCTGGGTGAGCGGCATGAACACGCGAAAGAATTCCTCGCTGGCGTGGATCACCCGCTTGGGATCTTCACGCAGGAAATCGAGAGCCTCCGGGTGGTCGGCGAAGTAGGCGAGGATGGAGGTAACGCTGTGGATGATGGTATCGCGGCCACCGGCGAAGGTCAGGTTGCCGAAGCCGAGCATCTCGTCGCGAGTGAGCTTGCGGGCCTGGAATTCGGCCTTCACCAGGGCGCTGAAGAAGTCATCGCCGGGCTCTTTCTCGGCGCGATCGAACTGCGCGTTCAAATAATCCTCGAGCACAATGCCCTTCTTGAACTCGCCGCCCTCGGCTTTGAAGACGTGCACCCCCCAGCCGATCCAGACGTCGGCCTCGCTTTCGGGCACGTCGAGCAGGTAGGTCAGCGCGCGCGACTGCAGCGGCAGAGCGAACTCGCCGACGGCCTCGAAGCTGTCACCTGCGATGGCCTTGTCGACCAACTCATCGATGAGTGCCTCAACCTTGGCGGCGAACTCGGGCTTCTTGGGCTGGTCAAAGAAGGGCTGGACGATGGCACGCCACTCGGCGTGCTCCGGTGGATTGGTCTCGATGGGCAGTTGGCGAATGGTGCGGACTTCCTCTTCCGAAGGAATCGGCACGCGGAAGGGCGCGTCGGAGCTGAACGTCTCCCAATCCTTGGCGGCCGCACGCACATCGGCGTGCTTGAGCAGCATGGCGATGTTCTCGCCGTGCACCGGGCATTTCATCACGGGGCCTTCCTTACGGGCCTCCTCGAATGGGTCTGGGATGTTCTTCATCGATCAAACACAGCAAAACGAATCCGAACATGGGGGTCAACTCCCGCCCGCTCACTGCCATTCCCGCGGTCGGTCGCTGGCGTCAAACGCGCCTTCGCCTCGCAGGAAGGCGGCCGCGCCATCGGCCTTGCCGCGATTCTTCAGCCGGGTGTCCGAAGACAGGGTCAGGATGGAGCGCAAGCGCCACCTCTTCTCCTTGGCCCATGGGTTCTTCCACCAGCTCGTGGTGCCGTGCTTGGTCATGCGGTAGCAATTGGACCAGCCGAAATGCCACCAGCAAAGGCGCTCCATGGCCTCGCTCTTCGGCCTCGAGTTGCCCGCGTCGTGGGCCAGATAGATGGCGGGGCAAAGAGTGATGCCCTTCCCCTCCATCGCGACCCGCTGGCACAGCTCGGTGTCTTCGGAATAGAGGAACATGTTCTCGTCAAACAGGCCCACTTCACGCAGCAGCGCTACATCCAGCAGCATGGCGCAGCCACTGACCCAGCCGACCCCGACGGGAGAGGCGCCCGGCACGTGATCCTTCTTCAGACTCGCCGGTGCGACGATGGCCGCAGGCGGTTCCAGTTCGCGAGCCGCTTGCCACAAGGCCATGACATCATCCGGGGCCGCCTCCACATCCGGGTTGAGAAGGAGCACGTGGGAGCTTTCGGTTTGGCGCAACACCAGATTGGCCGCGCGTCCATATCCAAGGTTCTTGCCGGGATGGATCAACTCCACATCCGGCATGCCGCTGAAATCCACATGGATGGGGCGTGGATCGTTCTCAACGATCACCACCTTGAAGCGCGCGTCCTCCAGCAAGGCCCGATGGCCGCGCACAATCATTTCCAGGCTGCCATAGGACACGATCACCACCGTGAGCCCCTTTGGCGTAGAGTTGGAGGAATCGGTGGTCACTTGTAGAGCGGGGTGTCGTATTTTCCGGCACGGCGGTCCAAATCGAAGCGGATGCGCCGGAGGTTGATCTTCCAAGGGATGAAAGCAAGCGTGATGCCGCCCAGCTTGATGCTTAGATAGTTGATCCAGCGCAGGGCCCTCTCCTTGTAGCGCAGACACTTGGGATGCAGCAAGTAGCCCCTGGCCATGCGGCCATGAAACCAGTGGTTGCGGTGGTTCGAGCGTGCGGTGCGCCACAGGTTTGCCAAGGTCATCTGCCACAGGGCTTCGCCGGCATGCTTCTCATCGAATGCCTCAAGGTGGTCGATCAGCATCGGCGTCCGTAATGGATTGGTCGTAAGCAGGGCCTTCTTGAGGAAGGGAGCCCCCTGATCCAGGAGATCGAAGGCGGAGATCTCGTGGGTCATGTTCTCCTCGGTCTTGGGAAAGAAGGAGTCCGCCTTGAGGCCTGCGCTCCGAAGGACGTGGCTGAGGCCCACTTCGTAATTCAAGATGACCGCCCCCTTGTCACCCTCCCGCTTGATGGAATGCATGAACTCGGCAAAGACCGGAGCCATGAAGGCCGACTTGCGGAACACCAGAAAGAAGCTCTGCACATACCACTTGTCGACGGTGGTGTGATAGTGCTCGAGCATCCCCCAAAAATCGCATTCGCGTTCTTCCATGGCCCGCCACATGTCTTCGAGCGGCGAGAAGGGCCCGAAACAACTGTCATTGATGAAGACCAGCTCATCGTAGTCATCCAGCATGTCGGCTGCATGCAACCAGCCCCGCTTGTAACTGCCGAAGTCATATTCGCCATGAGGTTTGGCCAGTTGCGCCAGGGTGAAGGGCTTGAGCTTTTCGAACTCTTCTTCGGGCAACTTGGAATCGGATACAAAGATGATGTCGCACAGGCTCGAAAGAGCCTTGAGGTGGTGGATCACATAGGGATCGACCACGGCATCTTTGTCCCAATGGGCGAAGACCGCCAAACGCCTGGCGGATTTCATGAGGAGACCTCCCCTGTTGGTGGTCGCATGCAGAGTTTGCGCCGAACGCGGCCGGGGCGCCGGTAGGCGGCCAACAAGGCCGGGTTGGCCTTGAGAAAGCGGTGCAGCACGAAGTTGTAGAGCACGAAGCGGCGGTCCATGAGTCCGGTCAACTCCTCAAGCAGGGCGGCGTCATCGGCGCAGAGTTGGGAGTGCGAGGCAAAGGCCTTAAGAGATCCGCGGGACCGCGTGCGCTGCGCCCCGCCGAGAATCTGGTTGGCGCCATGCAGGCGGTAATCGGAAAGCACTTCATCAACCTGCACGATGCCTCCATCGCTGCAGGCCGCACAGAAGGCCAACCATTGGTCGTGGATGTGCCCCGGCGGCACCGGCAGGGCCTCATCCAGCAGGCTGTTGCGGATGAGGCAAGCGTGGCCAGTGACAAAGTTGGTGAGCACCAGTGACAATGGGCAGCGCCCTTGCAGGAGATGGCGTCTGGGATGTTCGTGGTCCAAGGCTTGGCCATTCGCATCCACCACCCTCACCTTTGAATAAGCCAGCGCTGCATCGCCAATGGCGTTTGCCATCCTCGAGATCTTGTGAGGCAACCAGACATCGTCCTGGTCACAGAGGGCGATGAACTCCCCCTGGCAAAGACGCAGGCATTTCTGAAAGTTCTCGACGAAACCGAGGCGCTCTTCATTGGCATGGAATGCAATCTGCGGATGGCGTTGGGCATAGTCGCGGATGATTGCGGGTGTCGCATCATCGGAAGCATCGTCGACCACCACGATCTCCAGGTTGGGATGGTCCTGCTCGAGCAGCGAGTCCATCTGCGCCTTGAGGTGGGCCTCGCCGTTGCAGGTGCAAAGCGCAATCGAAATCAGGGGTCTGTCCTGAGAGGCGCTCATACCATTCTGTTAGAGAACACGCTCCCGGAGATAGGTGGCGTAGCTCGATTGACCCAGCGCGTCCACGTGGGCGGACAATTGTTTGTGGCTGATCCAGGACTGGGCAAAGGCAATTTCCTCGAGGCAGGCGATCTTGAGGCCCTGGCGGGTTTCGATGTTGCGCACGAATTCGGCAGCGTCAAGCAAGGCATCCGGGGTGCCGGTGTCAAGCCAGGCCGTGCCCCGGCCAAGAGCCTGGACATTCAGATCGCCGCGCTCGAGGTAGCGCTTGTTGATGTCGGTGATCTCAAGTTCCCCACGAGCTCCGGGTTTGAGGCGGCGGGCCATCTCGACCACATCCGAATCATAGAAGTAGAGGCCGGGAACCGCATAAATGGACTTGGGAATCGCTGGCTTTTCCTCAATCGCAAGGGCCTTGCCGTGTTCATCGAACTCTACCACCCCATAGGCACTGGGATCGGCCACCGGATAGCCAAAGATCGTGGCGCCTCTCTCACGCTCCACTGCGTCCTTGAGGGCCTGAGTGAAATCGTGGCCGTAAAAAAAATTGTCGCCCAAGATCAGCGCGACCGGCTCGCCGTGGAGAAATCCCTCGTCGGCGCCAATCGTGAGGGCTTGTGCAATCCCGTCGGGCGAAGGCTGGAGCGCGTAGCTCAGAGAAATGCCGAAACGGCGACCGTCTCCGAGCAGCTTCTCGAACTGCGGCAAGTCCGCCGGAGTTGAAATCATGAGCACATCGCGAATGCCCGCCAGCATCAGGACCGATAGCGGGTAGTAGATCATCGGCTTGTCATACACCGGCATCAATTGCTTGGAGACGGCTACCGAAAGCGGATAGAGCCGCGTTGCCGTGCCGCCTGCGAGGATGATGCCTTTTCTGTTCATGATCGCTCTATATCACGCGCCCGTGCTGACGGCCTCAACCCAGTCCTGATGGTCGAGATACCACTGCACGGTATTGTAGATGCCGCTGGTGAAATCGTGCTGCGGCTCCCATGCCAACTCGGCGCGTATCTTGGTGGAGTCGATGGCGTAGCGCAAATCGTGGCCAGGTCTGTCCTCCACCATGCGGATGAGTGAGGCGTGATGCCGGCCATCCTCTGGCGGCCTGAGTTCATCTAACAGGCCGCAGATCATCCGGGCGAGCTCCAGATTGTTGTGCTCGTTGTTGGCCCCAATGTTGTAGGTTTCGCCTGGCATGCCCCGATCGATCACCCGGATCAGGGCCGCGACATGGTCATCCACATGCAACCAGTCGCGGACGTTGCCGCCTGTGCCGTAAATCGGAACCACGTCTCCACGCAAGGCATTGAGGATGACCACCGGAATGAACTTCTCGGGATGTTGGTAAGGGCCGTAGTTGTTGGAGCAATTGGTTGTCAGCACTGGCAGTCCATAGGTGTGGTGCCAGGCACGCACCAAGTGATCGCTGGCGGCCTTACTCGCAGA
>JAURCU010000097.1 GCA_030828305.1 Luteolibacter sp. | reverse complement strand
GAGGTGGCGGTCTGGGCAAGCGGACGAGTCCCTCCCAAAGGCCGTGGAGCTTGAGAAAAAATTCAACCTCGCCCGGTTTGAGCATGGGCCGCATGACTTTCATGGTGCCCGGGCAGCAGGGACACTTTGAGCGAATCACCACCCCAACCGTGATGGACGACCTGCCACAGCGGTGAAGCCCGCGGACGCCGGGGCTGATAGATGCTCGGCATATCATATAATATGATTGGCAATGGTGCTAATATCAATTCAACAGCTGATCACCTGAATTATTCTGGGCATCAGTCTCATCATCGATGAGGGGCTCGTCCACCAAGTCATGCACCAGACTGCGCAATGACACATCAAACCATTGACAGAACACCCCGCAGCTGTGGTCTTGCAGCCAATCGGATGCTTCCGCCCACCAACCCTCCAGCTCCAATAGGAGGCCTTTCATGCTCGCACGCCATCCCGGCTCAAATTTCGTCGAATAGCAGAATTCGCATGTCAGGCAGCTTCATCTTCTTCTAGTCAGCGAGGTAGTGCCGCAGCGCCTCGAGCACGGCCTCACCGTGAACACCCTTGCAGACCAGACCGCCCGAGCTGCGCACCAACTGCTGGATCTCGGGGATCGCGTTGGCCGGGCAGGCATTCATGCCGGCGTGGGTGCCATCGAGCATCTCCTCGTCGTTATGACTGTCGCCGATGGCAAAGCAGTTCGCGGTCTCCACACCCATCATCTTCGCCAACTCCGAGAGGCAGCTGCCTTTGTGGTAATTCCGATGGCCAAAACGCAGATAGATGGAGTTGCGCTGCCAGGATAGATCGGGTGCCGCTCGCGCGTGCTCCTGCACCCGACTGACAATCCAGTCGATCTCCTCCACGCTCTGGGCAACCACCCCTGCCGGTTCACCTTCAAACGAAAACCACTGGGCTCCGGTCTGATGCACCACATCATGGCGGATGCGCTCCATGGCTTCACGCTGGGTGGTGAAGAGGCGCTCAATATCGCGTGCGCAACGGCTGTTCCAATCTTCGTGAGCGCTCCAGCTGCCTTCGGGGTCACAGAGATGGATCTCGCGTTCACGCGCCACCACCCAGTCCGGAAAAAAGGGGAAGCCACTCTTCTCCAAGTCCTCGATCAGATACTCGATGTTGCGACCGGTGTTGATGCCCCAGCAAGCACCATACTCGCCGTGCAGGCGTTCCAGCAAACCGAAGAGCTCAGTCGGCACAGTGGGTGTCGCGGCTGGATCGTGAAGCGTCCCGTCGAAATCAAAGGACAGGATGAAGCGGGGAGACTCCAGAGGTGGCAGGGGCTTCATGAGATAACCCAAGCATGCTTGCGACTCGTTGCAACCGACAAGCATGAAGGAACGATACTTGAATCATGGGCATCCAAGGCGACTCGGCACGCCTTGCGCTACCTGGCCCGACTACGTGGTGGTCGGCGAGGGCCGCACCCCGATCGCGATCACCTGCCGCGGTTGCTGCGGTCTTCACCTCCGACCCCCTTGGCTGCCCGCTTGCGGGCATTGGCATCCAGGATCCGCTTGCGCAAGCGGATGCTCTTGGGCGTAGCCTCCACCAGTTCGTCGGCATCGATGTATTCAATGGCGCGCTCCAAAGAGAAGCGGCGCGGCGGGGTGAGTTTGGAAGTCTTGTCCTTGCCGGCCGAACGCATGTTGTCGAGGTGCTTCTCCTTCACAGGATTGACCGGAAGATCGCCTGCACGAGGGTTTTCTCCCACCAGCATGCCCTCATAGACCGCGTCGCCGGGACCCACAAAGAGAATACCCCTCTCCTCGAGTGCCTGAAGGGAATACGGGGTGGCGTCACCCTTCTCCATCGACACCAAGGTGCCGGTGGTCCGGTTGACGATCTCACCGGCATGCGGCGCATACTCCTTGAAGAGGTGGGACATGATGCCGTGGCCCGAGGTTAGGTTGACCAACTCGCTTTCAAAGCCAATCAGACCTCGGGTCGGAATTACCGCCTGAATAAAGGTGCGGCCGGAAGGCTCGGTCTCCATGTTTTCCATGATGCCCTTGCGGTTCATCAGGATCTTGAGAATGCCCTGCGAGTAATCGCCGGGAACCTCAACGTAAAGGGTCTCGAAGGGCTCGAGCAGCGCACCCTTTTCATCGCGCTTAAAAATCACCTCCGGCTGGGAGACGAGCACCTCGAAGCCTTCTCGTCGCATCTGCTCGACGAGCACTGCAATCTGCATGGCGCCCCGTGCCGAAACCTTGAACACACCCGCCTCATCGGTGTCTTCCACCTGAATCGAGATATTGGTCTTAAGCTCGCGGTCGAGGCGCTCACGGATGGCGCGTGAAGTCACGTGCTTGCCCTCACGACCAGCCAGTGGGCCATCGTTGATCGAGAACTGCATGGAGACAGTCGGCGGATCAATGTCCACAAAAGGCAAGGGCTCGATATCGCCATTGCCGGCAAGGGTTTCGCCGATATCGATGTCATCAATGCCGGCAGCAATGCCGACAATGCCACCCGCTCCACAGCCCTCGGAATCGGTCGTGGCCAGTCCCGAGTATGTGAAGGTCTTCATGACCTTGGACTGCTGCTTGGTGCCGTCCTTGCGCAGTAGCCAGATGCTGTCCCCCTTCTGCACACCACCACTGAGCACCTTGCCGACTGCCACACGGCCCACGTAGTCGTCCCACTCGATGTTGGACACCAGCATTGAGAAGGGGGCTTCGGGATCGGCGTTGGGCGCGGGAATATGCTCAATGATCTTTTCAAGCAATGGCACGCAATCCACGCGATCGCCATCAGGGTCCGACATGAAGTAGCCGTCGCGAGCCGAGCCATACACGAAGGGTGCATTGAACTGCTCATCGGTGGCTTCGAGATCGAGGAAGAGTTCAAGCACCTGATCGTGGACCTTGGCCGGGTTTGCCAGTGGGCGGTCAATCTTGTTGACGACCACAATGGGCTGCAGCCCCTGCTGCAATGCCTTGCGCAGCACAAAGCGGGTCTGGGCCTGGGGGCCACCCGAGGCGTCGACCACCAACAGCACCCCGTCGACCATCTTCATCACTCGCTCCACCTCTGCACCGAAGTCGGCATGACCGGGAGTATCGACAATGTTGATGGTATGATCGTTCCAGTGAATGGACGTGTTCTTGGCCTTGATGGTGATGCCCTTCTCGCGCTCGAGATCCATCGAATCCATCGCGCGCTCCTGCTGCTCCTGGTTCTCACGGTAGGTGCCGCCAGCCTGCAGCAATTGATCGACCAAGGTTGTCTTGCCGTGGTCAACGTGAGCGATGATGGCGAGGTTGCGGATCTTGAGAGACATTAAAAAAGGGGGATGGACTATAATGATCTTCGAATGACGGGCGCGTGATGCACCCTTTTTTCGCCTGTGGCAAGGCGCGATTGCGGCCGTCAAGAATCTTCCGAGTCATGGTAGGCATGTGCTAAGCTGCGGAAGTCATGAAGAATGCCGCCATCTTTGCCGCCCTTGTCTACCTGTTGCTTGGCTCCTGCCAGCCCGCCACGGACGCGCACAAGCCCAAGCGGGAGTTCCATCAGCCCGTCGTCCTGGATTATACCCTGCTGGGCATCTGGCCGGAGCGCTACCAAGCCTACGAGATTGGCAACGCCTTGGAAGTGGCCGGCATTCGCAGCAAATTGAGTGGAGTGAGGCCTTGCCTCATCAATGTCGAGACCGCCAAGTTGAGCCAGGCACAGAGCTTTGTCATGGCCCATCCAAGTTGGCAGCAAAAGAGAATTCGCTGAGGCAGTTGGTTAGCCAAAAATAATCACCCAACCCGCAATAAAAATGGGCACGTCCACAATCGCATGGCTAAGCCAACATGGCCAGACAGAGCGGTATTTGAGATAGAGCCATGACCAGATCAGGCCACCCACAAAACAACCTGAGGAGGCGAGCAGGGTGATGCGCCAATCGAATTGAGCGGCCACCGCAAAAATATGATGCAGCGTGAAGCCGAAGGCTGCAGCGACCACCGCCAACTTGCCACCCATCAGTTTTTCAAACTGTCGAAACACGAACCAGCGCCAGACATATTCTTCGAGGAGCGAGTTGATGGTAATCCAGTACAGTGAAGCAGCAATGAACACCCCGCGCTGGGCGAGCCCCGTGCGCTCGGCGCTCTCGCGCACCATCTGCTCATCGACCCAACCCAACTGGCGCACCCAGATAAAAACACCCCAGACGAGGGCGGCGATGGCGAGGCCCGTGATGAGGGCCGGAGCCCAGCCGCCGTCTTTGGCAGCAGAGAGACTAAGAGGACGCTTCTCCACAAACTTGCGCCAAATCAATGGCAAGAGCACGATCCATATCTTAGAAATCCCGAAGAGGATTTGGCCCACACCACTCTCCGGCCACCACACCATGCCTGCCAGGGTTCCCAGAGAGGGTATGGGGACAAGCAGCAAAAGGGCGACCAAGGCCTGAGTTCGATCGGCGGGGCTGAATTGGGTGGTGCTCATGCTTGCAAGACATCCAAGCTTGCCGTGGCCTCACTGACAAGTTTGGGTGTAACCACCTCCAAGTTGCCCGGCACCCTCTCCACAACCATGAATTTCACCACCATCGTCACCCATCCCGGCGGAGCCCATAAGGACGACTTCCTCGCATGCTGTCTGCTCTTGGCCAAACATCCCGTGGCCATCGAGAGACGCGACCCCGAAACCCATGAACTCGAGAACCCGGAAATTGCCGTGGTCGACATCGGCCACCAGCACGACGCCGCCAGAGGCAACTTCGACCACCACCAGTTGGACCGCGACCACCAGCCGACCTGCTCACTGAGCCTGGTACTGCAGGACATGGGCCTCTACGCAGATGCCCGCAGCTTCTGCGAGTGGCTCGAACCCGCCGAGTGGCTCGACACACGGGGCGCGCTCAAAACAGCCAAGTGGCTGGGTATCGAGCGCGACACCCTGGCCAAGCTCAACTCCCCCATTGACGTCACCCTCCTGCGCCGATTCGCAACTGCGGGCATTCACCGGCCCGGTGAGCCCCTTTGGGAGATCATGCGCTGGATTGGAGAGGACCTCATTGACTACCTGACGCAGTTGCGTCAGCGACTCGAATTTATTGGCAAGCATCACCAGCGTTGGAGCATTGAGGGACCGGATGGAGCCTTTGAGGTCATCTTTCTGCCGCGCACCGAACCTCTGCCACAAGATGCATCTGCGGGCTTGGGCCGCTTCATCATGGAGCAGGAAGAAGGCATTGTTGGCATGATCTACCCCGACGGGCGTGGTGAGGGCTATGGGCTCAAGCGCCACGAAGATCACCCGCGCCTGGACTTTACCCGCATCGAGAGCGAGCCGGACGTCCACTTTGCCCATGCCAGCGGCTTTATCGCCAAAAGTTCGGCCACCCGGCCCCAAAGGCTACAAGAATTGATGCAAAAAGCGTGGGAATGATCACTTGCGCGCATCCCAAATCCGTGTGAGTGGTAAGTCTCCCCACATTCAACAGGATACGGGGATTTCCACCACGATCTGCTGAATGCGTGAATCTCTGATCATTTTGGGTTTGGGCATCCTTGCCGCCGCCATGCGCTCCTCGCGTAGTCGTGCTGTGCGCAAACTCGGTGCCCTTGCCCTGCTGATAGCCAGCTTCTTCCTGTTTTATTTCATCATGGGAGGCAGCGTTCTGGCTGGAACTGCAGGAGTAATGATCTGGGCATTGCTGCCCTGGGTTGAACTGCTCACCCGGATTCGCCGCCTGCGCATGCCAGTAGACAATCGACTGCGCTACAAAACCCTTCCCAACCCCTCGTTCTTTCCGCACGCCTCCCAAGCTGCAGCAGCAATTGCACAAGAGGGCTTCGAGCACGTCTCCGACTGTTGCTGGCAATGGGACGGCATGAGTCAGCACTTCCGCCTCTATTGGAACCCGGAAAAGCGCGCCATTGCTTCCATCTGTCTATGCGAGCAAAGTGACGTGGCCTTCGCATTCATCTCGGTCACCTCACGCGACGATCAAGGCCGCGTTTGGCGCACCACCAACTTCCCCTTCGCTCCCACCCTGCGCCGCCCGCCAGGAGTCAACTGGAACCACCTTCCCTGCCGTGAGAACTGCTTCCACCAGATACTGCGCAGCCATCGACTCTTCATGGATCGCAAAGGTATCCATAGCGATCAGCTAAGCATTCCCGATCCGGAGGAAGCCGAAAGCGAAATTGAGTCCGAGATGCGCCAGCAGATCGATCACAACCTCAAGAGCGGCATTATCCGCCTAACCGAGGACGGCCACTTCGAATATTCCAAGCGAGGCCTGCTGTTTCTGTGGCTGCAGTTTCTGAAGGACATGGTGCGTTTTTGCTAGACGAGTTTCCGCCACCCTCTGGCAAAAAGCACAAACCCGTGTGCCCGGAAGGCGGGGAATTTCCCTCAACCTCTGCAAGCAGGCCGTTGGAAACTCATAGCAGCAAGGGGGACGGGAGGTGGCCGGGAGCTTGGTTGGTAGCGATGAGTGCACCGGGTGATTTAGGTAAAGCTCAAAAGTATTGAGCGCGATCAGCAGGACTCATCTGGATTAAGAATGGTGGCAGGCGGTGATCGCCTTGCTTGTCATGCCCGCCATGCAAACAGGCGCACCATGTGGTGCGCCTGTGAGAGGAAAACGTTGATTCAGCAAGACCGCTCAGTGGCGACGGCGGCGGATCAGCAGGCCGAGGGCACCGAGCAGGCCGAGCACGGCCGCGCTGGGTTCGGGGATGTATTGCAGTCCGGTCAGATACACGGTGCCAGCATCATCATCGGTAAGGGCGAGGTTGCTAAAGCTCCAGAAATCCGTGTCCAAGCTGGAGGTATCGAACACAACGGATCCTAGGCTGAGGCTCTTGGAGTCCAGTGTTCCGTAGGTGAAAACGGTAAGTTGGTCGGAGGAATCAGGCGTGCCTCCGAGATCCTGGATCGAGAGGGTAAACCCTTCCGCCACAAAGCGGCCGTCTTCAACATGAATGACATCGGTGGCATTACCGGCACCGACTTCCCACTCGTAAATTGAGCCCGCTTGCAGCGTGGTTGTCCATTGGGTACCATTTGGGCCGCCAGTAGTGCCCCAGTCAAAGGTAATGGTGCCAACACTGTTACCAGGTGCGAGAATTGATCCACTTGTGATGGTGTTGGCAGCTCTCCTGTCATTTTTAAAGACCGTTGCATTACCAGAAAGTTTACCGCCGGTCATGAAGAAGCCAGCATAGTCTGTGGTGATGGTGCCATTGACAACAAGGGTTCCTTCCTGCAGCCGCATGGTGCCGGTTCTGATGTTGCCGGTGGTCCATTCGCCACTGCCAGTTTTGTAAACCGTGCCATATCTGTAACCAGCTTCGTAATTGATCGACTCGACTGTATTGCCGGTGGTGGAACCACCGAGCGTGACCCCTCCCTTGTCATTGCTGCCTCCTATGGCTGACGGGTTGTAAATCACCCCAAGGGATTGGGAGCCAGTGTCCGG
>JAURCU010000096.1 GCA_030828305.1 Luteolibacter sp. | reverse complement strand
GAGAACTGTTGGTGCTCCTCCTCTTCCTCCCCAGAAAGACGTACATGAGGGATAGAAACAGGCCAAACAGCCGCTGCATCCGCAGCTCCTCCTTCCTCTCGCCGATGAGGGCGAATACGACAAGGCTCGTGGTGTGGCGGCGTCCCTCGCCCTGCACATTGAAAAATTCGAAGCCGCCGAGCGCAGTGCGCTGGGACTCGGCGAGCGCTCCCAATGGCTGCGGGCTCACCGCGGGCTCAAGGTGCTGCTCAACGACGTGCGCGGCCACATTGCATCCAACGGCCCGGCCGATCTGCGCCCCACCGCCTTCAACTGGTATCAATCCGCAATCGACCATCAACGCCACGAGACCCTGCTCTACGCACCGATGCTTCTGACCCCAATGGCGGCCCGACTCGGGGACTTTTTTCTCCGCCAGCAAGAAGCAGAAAAGGCCACCAAACATTACGAAGAGGCACTAAAAATAATCCCCAGTGACATCCATTCCCTGCAGGGCTTGCGCAGAGCCTGTATCACCACCGGGGACACCGAACGCGCCGCCGAACTCGATCTGGCCATTCAGAAGCTCAAAAACCCCTGAGAAGCCGCATTTGGCACTTGGAAAGCAGCGGCTCTTTGACAAGTCTCGCGCCCATGTCGCAGAACCAACTCGATGTCCGCTACGTGGCGGGTCTCGCCCGGCTCGAATTGAGCGACGAGGAGATTGCTGAGTTCCAGCCTCAACTCGATGCCATCATGGAGCATGTCGACGCACTCAAGCAACTGGACATCGATGGCATTGAGCCGACCGCTCATGCAGCCCCGGTTTTCGATCGCATGCGAGACGACCTGCCTCACACCAGCCTTCCGATCGAGGCCGTCCTACAGAACGCGCCCGACCGGTCACAAAACCAGATCCGTGTACCCAAAGTGGTGACAGACGCCTAGATGGCTACTGGCGGTTCCAAGTTCCAAGTTCCCTGTTCCTAGTTCCCAGTTTTATTCCCAGATGATTTCAGAGCTCCGCAAGCAACTCCTATCCGGTGAGACGACCCCGGTGAAACTGCTCGAGGACCTGAGCTCCGGCATTGCCGAGCGCGATGGACAAACCGGCGCCTACCTCAGCCTTGAGTTGCAAACCGCCCTGGAGGAGGCGCAAAGCGCCGACCTTTCCAAGCCACTTGGCGGCATACCCATCGGCATCAAGGACAACATCAATGTGCTTGGCCAGCCCTGCACCTGCGGATCCAAGTTCCTATCCAAAAACTACACCTCACCCTACGACGCCACCGTCATCACCAAACTACGCAAGGCCGGAGCCATTCCCTTCGGCCGCCTGAACATGGATGAGTTTGCGATGGGTTCCTCCACCGAGAACTCAGCCTTGAAGCAGACACGCAACCCCCGCGACCCCGAGCGCATTCCCGGCGGCTCCTCGGGGGGATCTGCGTCGGCCGTGGCAGACGGCACCGCCATTGCCGCGCTCGGCTCTGACACCGGTGGATCCATTCGGCAACCCGCCTCGCACTGTGGCGTTGTCGGCCTCAAACCTTCCTATGGCCGTGTCTCGCGTTACGGCTTGGTGGCTTTCGCATCCTCGCTGGATCAAATTGGCCCACTCACCCAAACCGTTGAGGACGCAGCCCACCTGCTGCAGGCCATCGCCGGCGCCGACCCAAGAGACTCCACATCTCTTGACGTAGCGGTGCCCGACTACCACGCCACCCTGAAGAATGGAGTGGAGGGCCTGAAGCTGGGGATACCCAAGGAGTATTTCGGACATGGCATTGATTCCGGCGTGCGCAACCAAGTGGACAACGCCATCCAGAAGCTGGCGGCTCAAGGTGCCGAAATTGTCGACATATCGCTTCCCCACAGCTCCTACGCAGTGGCAACCTACTACGTGATCGCTCCTGCCGAGGCATCCTCCAATCTCTCGCGCTTCGACGGCATTCGCTACGGCATGCGCGCCGAGAAACCAGAAGACATACTCGACGTCTATAAAAAGTCTCGAGAGGAGGGCTTCGGGCCTGAAGTGAAGCGCCGCATCATTCTGGGCACCTATGTCCTCTCCTCGGGCTACTACGACGCCTACTACGGCCGCGCCCAGAAAGTGCGCACCCTCATCCGCAAGGATTTCGAGCAGGCCTTCAAACTAGTCGACGCCATCGTCTCTCCTGTCGCACCCAGCCCGGCGCGCAAGCTAGGTACCAACGCAGACGACCCGCTTCAGGAATACCTCTCCGATATCTTTACAATCTCCGCCAACCTCGCGGGCATTCCCGGTATTTCCGTTCCCTGCGGCAGCACCGACTTCGACGGCGACAGTCAACTTCCAGTCGGCCTTCAGATCCTTGGCCCTCATCTCGCCGAAGCCAAAGTCCTACAAATTGCTCATGCGGCGGAAGGCACCTGTGGCGCAGATATTGGATAGTGAGATAGTGGATATGAAAAACTCCGCATTGACACATCAGATACCGACCAGCTCTCTACCCCATCAGGATATCACCAGCCAGCACCCCTAAATCTCAATATCCCAATCGCCCAAGATCTTTAATCTTATGCCCATCAAACGCGCTCTTCTCTCCGTCTCCGATAAATCGGGCCTCGCTGACTTTGCCAAGGAACTCCACGAACAAGGTGTTGAGCTTCTCTCCACCGGCGGTACCGCCAAGGCACTTCGCGAAGCCGGCCTGCCGGTTATCGACGTTTCCGAATACACCGATGCCCCAGAACTCTTCGAGGGACGCGTCAAGACATTGCATCCAAAGATACACGGTGGTCTACTGCATCGGCGAGACAACGACAATCATCTCAAGCAGGCCAAGGACAATCACATCCTGCCCATCGATCTCGTAGTGGTCAACCTCTACCCCTTTGAGCAAACCGTCGCCAAACCGGATGTCACTCTGGAAGACGCCATCGAGAACATTGATATCGGTGGTCCCTCCATGCTGCGTAGTGCCGCCAAGAACTACTCTCACGTTACCGTGCTGATCGATCCCGACGACTACTCCAAAGTCATCGAGGAAATGAGGGAAAATAATGGCGACACAACCAAGGGCACGCGCGAACAACTTGCCGTGAAGGTCTTCTTGCGCACCTCGCAATACGACGCGGCCATTAACAATTACCTTGGCCAATGCCGTACCGGCACCGGCATCAACTTCAGCCTCAATCTGCCGCTTGCACAGGAGTTGCGCTACGGCGACAATCCACATCAGGCCTGTTCACTCTACGGCAGCTTCTTCGATTGCTTTACCCAGCTTCAGGGCAAGGGGCTCAGCTACACCAATATTTTGGATATCGAGGCCGCCGCCGACCTCATCCTCGATTTCGTGCGCCCCACCGTCGCCATCCTCAAACACACCAACCCCTGCGGTATCGGCCAGGACGACACCGACCTGCGAGAGGCTTGGAAAAAGGCTTTTGAGACCGACCGCCAAGCTCCCTTTGGTGGCGTTATCGTCTGCAACCGCCCGCTCACCCTCGAGCTTGCCCGCATCATCTCCGAAATCTTCACCGACGTCATCATCGCCCCCGAGTTTGAGTCAGACGCGCGAGCCCTGCTGCAGAAAAAAAAGAACCTGCGACTCATCAAGATGAACGACGCCTACCTCATCGAGAAGAAGAGCGCTGTCATTCGGTCCTGCCCCGGGGGCGTGATGGTCATGGACCGCGACCATACCGCACTGGGCCTCGACAAACTCGAAGAGAAGGTCGTCACCAAACGCCCACCAACCGAGGAGGAAATGCGCGCCATGCGCTTTGCCTGGCGCATCGTCAAGCACGTGAAGTCCAACGCCATCGTCTACGCCATGAGCGACCGCTCACTCGGAATTGGCGCCGGCCAGATGAGCCGGGTCGATTCCTCTCGCATTGCCGTGTGGAAGAGCAAGGAAGCCGGCCTCGAACTCAAGGGCAGCGTGATTGCCTCGGATGCTATGTTCCCCTTCGCCGACGGCCTACAATCCGCCATCGATGCGGGTGCCACCGCCTGCATCCAGCCCGGCGGCTCCATCCGCGATGAGGAAGTCATTGCCGCCGCGGACAAGGCCAATATGGCCATGATCTTTACCGGACATCGTCACTTCAGGCATTAAGACGCATCGCAAGCACCACAGGCGCTGAAAGCGAAAACTCAGCGATGCACGACATGAAAGCCATCCAGGCAGATGGCGATTACGTGTATTGCCATATATCCATACAATTGGCGTCAAATATATAGCAAGAGAGAGACATGGCTCTTGCGGCACAAACCCGCAAGCGCCGTCTATGCATCCTGGAAAGGTCACGATCCATGCCAAGGGATGCGCGAGCAGCTTTTCGAAGCGCGCAACAAGTAGCCGTCTGATCATTGGCTACAGTGATTCAACATTGTGTGAATCACTGAGCCACCTCATCATCCGGCCATGCCGCTGCCGGTGCATGAAATTGCCGAGAAACTGAAGGCCGCGATTGCGGGCAATGATGCTGCGCGCGTGCTACTCAAGGCCCCCACTGGATCCGGCAAATCAACCGAGGTTCCCGGCCTGCTGCTGGAAGCCGGAGTTGAAGGCACCATTCTGGTGATCGAGCCCCGCCGCATAGCGGCGCGACTCTTGGCAGGCTGGGTGGCAAAACAACGCGGTGCCACACTGGGAGAAGAAGTGGGCTATGCCGTGCGCTTTGATTCCAGTTATGGAAAAAAAACCCGCATTCTTTATCTAACAGACGGAGTCTTTCAGCGCTGGCTTCAGAAAGAACCCCAGTTAAAGGGCGTGGGAGCGGTCATCTTCGACGAATTCCACGAACGCCGGTTGGCGGTAGACATCGCTCTCGCGCGCTGCCTCGATTTGCAGCAACTCGAGCGACCCGAGCTCAAGGTGTTGGTGATGTCGGCAACTCTGGATTCCGGTTCACTCGAGGACTACCTGCAACCCGTAACGCTCCTTGAAGCTGGTGGTCGCAGCTTCCCTGTGGATATCATTCATCTCAACAATACCGTTTCCACTCAGGATCGCCGTGGCGGCCACCCGCAAGACACGCCGGTGTGGGAGCGTGTCGCCGATGCCTGCAAGCAAGCCCTTCAGCATGAAGATCCCGGCAATGTACTGGTCTTTCTGCCCGGAGCCCATGAGATCACGCGCACCATCGAATCTCTCAAACGCAGGACCTTCACCAGCGGCTGGGACATCTACCCCCTCTACAGCAGCCTCTCTCCTGCAGCCCAGCAAGCCGCGGTTGCACCCGGCGTTAAACCCAAGATCATCGTCTCCACCAATGTCGCCGAAACATCACTGACCATCGACGGTGTACGCACAGTCATCGACTCGGGGCTCGCCCGCATAGCCCGTTACGATGCCAAGCGCGGCATCAACACATTGCAGATCGAAGCCATTTCGCGAGCCGCTGCCGAGCAACGCGCGGGTCGCGCAGGCCGCACCGCACCCGGACGTGCCTTTCGCCTATGGAGCGAGAGCTCTCATGGCCGGCGCGCCGAGTTTGAAAGTCCCGAAATAGAGCGCGTCGATCTCGCCGAAGCGGTTCTACTGCTCAAAGCTTCGGGAATTGAAGAGATCAGCTCCCTGCGCTGGCTCACTGCCCCGCCCGCCGAGGCCCTGAAGCGCTCCGAGCAACTGCTCCACGATTTGGGAGCACTCGACGCCACGGGAGCGGTCACTGATGAGGGCCGTCAAATGGCCGGCCTTACTTTGGAGCCCCGATTTGCCCGTCTCATGCTCGCCGGTCACGAGTTTTGCTGCGTGTCTGAGGTGGCTTTCATTGCGGCTGCCGTTCAGGCCGAACCCTTGTTCCCCAACAGGCGCAGTAGCGAGGGCCGCAAAAACTTCACCCACAACGAAGACCAAAGCGACTTCGCTGCGGAGTGGCGCGGTTACCAAGCTGCCGAAGGCATGCAGTTTGATCCTCGTCGATGCCTCCACATCGGCGTGATGGCACGTGCTGCACGCGAGATCGCCAAGGGAATGCCACGCCTCCTCCAGATCGCCAAACGTTACGGTTGGCAACTCGAGCCCGTGGACTTCCAAAAAAACCAAAAGGCTGTGGGTCAGGCCATGCTTACCGCCTTCAGCGACCAACTCGCGATCCGCCAGAGCGCCTCCACTCTCGCCTGTCGTCTGGTGGGACAGCGTAAGGGCAAGCTGAATGAACACTCGGCAGCGAAACCAGCCGATGCCTTTGTCGCGACTGAAATCACCGAAGTCGTCGGGCGCGAGGTGACCATCTACCTAAATCGGGCCACCGCCATCGAACTCGATTGGATCAGGAAGCAATTTCCAGAAGACGTTACCGAGCATGCCGGAGCCAACTGGGATGAGACCCATCGTTGCGTCGTTTCACGCAAGGAAACGCGCTTCCGCGACTTGATTCTGGAAAGTAAGGAGAGCCAGAGTGATGTGGATCTCGACCAAGCTGCGCAAATCCTCGCCGAAAAAGTCATCGCAGGAGATCTCTTGCTCAAGAAATGGGATCACAGCGTGGAGCAATGGACCCAGCGCCTCAAATTGATTGCCAAGGCCATGCCTGAGTTGGAGATGCCAGACTGGAACGAGCAAGACCATCAAGCCGCCATTGCCCAGATCTGCCACGGCTCGGTTCGCTACAAGCAAATCAAAGACGCCAATCCCTGGACGGTAGTTCAGGAGTGGCTCAATGCGGCGCAACGCAGCGCCATGGACAGCTACTGCCCGACCCGCATCACGTTGCCCAACGGCCACGATTGCAAGATCACCTACGACTCTGAAAAGGGGCCCTTCATATCGGTCAAGGTCGCTCACTTGTTCGGGGTGTGGACCACTCCCACGATCTGCAATGGCCGCGTGCCCCTGATGGTGCATGTGCTCAACCCGGGCCAGCGCCCCTGGCAAATGACCAAGGACCTCGAGAGCTTCTGGGCAAATGGCTACCCGCAGATGCGCAAGGAGCTCGCGGGACGCTATCCCAAGCACCCCTGGCCGGATCATCCGGGCGAAAAACTCTAAATCTCATGTTCCCACATCCAAGAATGGATGTTTAGAATTTGTTTAATACTTACGATTTGATGCTTTTGAACGAAGAGCTTACTTCAGTGCCCCCGCATCATTCGACTTTCCGGCTCGTTTTTTCTCATCATTAACACCCCATGTATCGCATTCTGCTGATTGTTTCCGCGCTGCCGGTTGCTGCCGCCATTCTTCTAACCTGGTGGTTCGGAACCCGCGTGTTATGGGCCCAGGGCAAGCGCCTCTGCCGTTGCGATTTGGGAAAGTGGTTTGCTGATCCCGAAGACAACAATATTGTCCACCGCAACGAGGCCACCGCCAAAGAATTCGGTGATCAACTACGCAAGAAGGCCCTCGCCCAGTGGAAGCTAGACTCACCCAAGCTCGCCAAGGCCAGAGAGGGTAACCGGGTATTCGGCATGGCGGTACCGCCACTCACCGGCATGGTCGTCGTGTTTGGTGCTGCAGTTGGTCGCATTCCTCCCTTCGGCGCCATTGCTATTTTTGTCTTCGCCACGGCCATTTCCAC
>JAURCU010000095.1 GCA_030828305.1 Luteolibacter sp. | reverse complement strand
GGGCCAGGGCAGCAAGAAGCGGCAAAAATCAGTGTGGCGAGACAGATGAAGATCAGGCGGATCATGAAAAAAAGGGATGATGTGACGATTGGAATTACCGCAGACTAGACATGGCGGCATTGGCTGCAAGGCAAAAACCATCATGTGGGCGAGGGCTTTCTGCGCCTGCAATTGCATAAAAATTTGCAGATTGAGCCTTACCGCTTGTCGTGTCGTTGCCCTTTGGTTAGGCATCGGTGTGATGAAAAAACTTGTTATCTGGCTGTTGTCTCCCGTTTTGGCGTTCGGGGTCCTATGTTGCAAAAAGAAAGATGATTCCGCTGCAAAAACCCTACCGGACACCCCGGCCGAGATTGTTCAGGATCCCAAGCCCGCCGGGCCGGCAGTTGCCGTGAGTGCAGGCCTCAGCGCCCAGAAGCGCGCCGAGTTGGTCGGATTTGCGGGTCATTTGCCTGCGGCAACTGAATATCTCATCAGTATTCACAACGGTAGTGATGCAGCTCGCCGAGTGATGGTTAGTAAAATCTGGAAGACTTTCGCGGGACTCTCCGGCATGCAACCGATGGCGGGGGATGATGGTGATGAAATGCTTGAGGAGGCCATGCAGGGCCCTGCCGCAATGTTCGCCCATGAGTTCACCATTGCCATGGGTGAAGGCACGAGCGAGCAGCTAGAGCATCTTGTTTTGGCCAATTCTCGTCTCAGTTACTACCAGATGTCCAATCTGGTGAAGATGCTTGCCGCTGAAATTGCCAAAAAGCGTGCTGAAGAGTCCTCTTCTGATGGCCGCATCGATGACGAACAGTTTCTAATCGATCTGATCAATGACGAGAAATCCGGAGTCGGTCTGTTCGAGAAGATCAACATGCCTCCCATGTATGTTGCCTTCAAAACAACCGAGGAAAATCGTGATAGGATTGCCCAAACACTGGCCAGTAGCCTGCAGTTTTTCGGCATGTTTGACGGCTTGGTGGAGCCGGTTGACATCAAGCGTGGTGTATCCGAGTTCAAGGGTTTCCGCTTGAATGGCGCGAACGTCGCCAAGGAAATGGAGGAATCGAAGGGCGACATGGAGGATTTCATGCCCCCTGCGACTGCTGATCGCCTGATCAAAGCCATCGCCAAGAAAGACCTCTACGTAGCCAGCGGCCTCCATGGCGACTATGCCGTGCTCTTTATTGGTGCCTCCCCGGATGATCTCAAGTTTGCCGAAACCCCCTCCAGTAGCCTTGCTGGCAGCAATGCCCTCGCTTTTTGCGATATCTATGCAGAGAAGGATCTGCTCGCCATCTCATACGGCCAGAGCAAGGGTCTGCAGCAGGTCATCGACACGGCCAAGGGCAACTTCGCCGACATGTCGGCAGGTATCCGCAACGGTCTTGCCAGCAGTGATGAGTTTGGTGACACCCGTAACATTGATGCGCTGTTGCGCATGGTGGAGGAGAGCGAGGCCACTCTCCATGCGCTGGGCGGTGTCGAAGGCGGCGGCTCGGTTGCGTTCTTCGAGGAGGGGCTCAAGATCGAGTCCTATGGTGGCTACGACTCCGGTTACAACAACTGGAAGGCCGAGAATCGGCTTGCCGTGCTCGGTGAAAATCCCGGTGTGATGCTCTTTGCCAATGTGACCAGCAATCTGGCCTACGACAATGCGATGCGTGAATACGTCGAGACGCTTTTCGAAACCCTCTATGCCGGTGCAATGAAAATGTCCGAGTTGCCCATCGAAGATAGCGACTTCGAGAAGTTCAAGGTCTACATGCAGATGTTTGATGCCAAATTCCGCGTTGACCTATTGTCCTTCTGGGACGGTTTCAGCAAGGGTTTTGACGGCAGCCTTGGTCAGGAGCGTGCTTTTGTTGTGGACCTTCAGGGCAGTATGCCTGCCTTTCCCGGTGTGCCACAGGAAATGGTGGATTCTGCCAAGTTCCCGCGCGCCACCTGGATTGCGCCTGTCCTTGAGCGCAGCAAGCTGGCTGGCTCCTGGGAGAAGATGAATTCCAGCATGACCTCGATTGCCAAGACTCTCAGTGAAATGTTCGATCAGGAATTTCCCATGCAGAAGCCGCTTAGTTCCGAGAAAAACGACACCAAGACCTGGTTCTTCCCGATGCCTTTTTTCAACGACGATTTCCTTCCCTCGGTCACCGTCAGCGACAAGTGGTTTGCCGCTTCGAGCTCCAAACTCCAAGCTCTTGATCTGATCAACAAGGCCGAAGCGGGTGGCGCCACCAGCCAAGGGGCCGTGATCCGAGCCGACTTCACCGAACTGCGTGATTACGCCAAGCAGATGACCGCTCTGATGGCGAAGAACAACAAGAATCTACCGGTGGATGAGGGCGATCTGAAGAAGGTCGACGCCATCATCGATGCCTTCTCCGAGCTCGACTCCATGAACATCCATGTTCGCCGCGAAGGTGGCCAACTGCGCAGCAGCTTCCACTTCAGGGTCGCCAAGTGATTTGAATGACTTCATCAGGCGCGGGGAGTCATTGCTCCCCGCGCTTTTTTTGTTTTGGGTGGTGCATGACAATTGAGCCAATTGCCCACATTCGTTCCTGTTTCGGTAGCAAGTTCGCGGTGCCGCGCCAGCCCGGCCTGTGCCCGAGTGCCTGGGGTGAGCTGGTGTTTGAAAAGAGATACCGTCAAGCCGATGCCCTGAGGGGCTTGGAGGGTTTTTCCCATGTCTGGCTGATCTTCGGCTTTCATGAGACCATCCATCGGGGGTGGAAGCCGACGGTGCGCCCGCCGCGTCTCGGCGGCAACGAACGGGTGGGTGTCTTTGCCAGTCGCTCCACCCACCGACCCAACAGTCTCGGGCTCTCGCTGGTAAGCTTGGAAGGCATCGAACTGCACGGGCCTCAAGGACCCATGCTGCGTATAGCCGGTTTGGATCTTCTCGACGGCACGCCTGTCTATGACATCAAGCCTTACATCGCCTACGCCGAGTCCATTCCCCATGCCCGATCGGGCTTCGCAGGAAATCTCATTGAGCGTATGGAGGTGGTTGTCGAGCAGGATGCCTCCGAGGTCTTCGAGGCATTGCCCGAGCGTGCCCAAGCGGTGATCAAGGAGGCTCTGAGTCTGGATCCGCGACCTGCGGTGCAGTCAGAGGAAACCGACCGGATCTATGGGGCCTTCATCTGCGGCCATGACGTGCGCTTCGTGGTCAGTGATGGCCTCTGTCGGATCGTGGAGCTTCTGAAGTTCACTTGATGCGTTGCCGGATTCGCTCGAGCAGGGCTTCCAGCTTGGGCATAGCGATGCCGGCTGCCTGGGCGCGGCGCAGTGGCTCCTCCCAGATGGAGCCGACCTCCAGCACGCGACCCTCAACAAAGTCGATCATGCTGGAGGTGCGGTAGGGACCCATCGGGCGGGTGCGCTCGATGTTGTCATCGGCCAATTGAGGGCTGAGTGTGTGGCCGAGGGCGCGGGCGGCTGCGATGACCTCGGCCATCAGCCCACGGATTTCGTCCACCTTCTGCGGATCTGCGAGCAGCACATCGGTGGTGACCCCTCCCTCAGCCACTGAGAGGCCGTTGAATGGAATGTTCCATATCAGCTTTTCCCATTGGGCGGCTTCGAGCCTCTCCACGTGATGAGCCTTGATGTCGGCCGCGCGCATCATGTTGGTGACGCCGAGCGCGTGTTGGCCCGAATCCGGGTGCCAGGCCCCTATGGAGACCTTGCCGCCGCCACTATGGACAATGTGGCCCGCATTGTGGCGGTTGATACAGACAAAACAGAGGCCGCCAAGCACGTGCTCGGGCCCGCTCAACTCGGCGATGGCTTCACAGTTGCCCAGTCCATTTTGTAGGGTCAGCACCCGGGTCTTATCGTGCAACAGGGGAGGCAGAGCCGAGCGCAGATGCTGGTTGGCGGTTGCTTTCCAAGTGACGATGACCAGGTCGACCGGTCCGATTTGCGCACTGTCGCGGTGAGTCTGGATGTGGGGCAGGGTAAAGTCGCCATGAATGCTTTTGCAGCTCAATCCATCACGCGTGAGCGCCTCATAGTCCGAGCGCACCACAAAGTGGATGTCTTCTCCTGCGCTAGCGAGTCGACCGCCGTAATAAAGACCGACTGCTCCAGCTCCCAGGATGGCGATGCGCTTGAATTCAGGATACACGCGACCAATGAACCACTACTGGCGAAGCCCGACAAGGCCAAGCGTTGGTAATGCGAACAGTCCGCGTCCATTGATGCCAGATGCCGGGCGGACATGCATCGCCTCTCAAGGATGAGCAAGCGCGAAGCGCTTACTCATCCTTGAAGGGCTCGGCGCGGCACTCATCGATGCAGCGTTTGAGCCAAAGCATCAACTTGTGGCACTCGTTGGATTCGTTGCACAGCGAAGAGAGTTCCATCCATTCGAGATGACTGCGGCATTTGGGTGCCGCAATACGGTTGACCTCGAGCTTGGCCATGATGGCCTCGGTCTCTCGCGGGTGCGCATTGAAGATATTGGCCGGGCGCGGCAGTTCATCGAGCACTTCGGGAGTCAGCCCGAAGGAGATGACGCCAATTCCGTAATTGGCACTGAGTCGGCGCAGTCCATCGGCGAGGGCCTCATCCTCGATGGGAGCGGCATAGATCAATTCACCGCCCTGGGCCCATGAGGAAGCTGCCAATGCCTGGTAGAAGTCCTCGCGAAAGGTTTCAAGGGATGGCTGGATGCGCAAACGCCCGGAAATCAGGCGGAAAGGGGTGATTCCAAGTCGTTGTTTGAGACCCAGCATGCCGTCATCGAGGGCCATCTCCTCGTCCGGGGAGGTGCCGGTTTCCCAGTCTACAAGGACCATTTCGGGGTATTTCCAGAGGTTGCTGAGGGGCGCCTCCTTGGCGAAGGCCTCGCGAAAGGAAAACGGGAATCGACCGTTGATCTCGAAGTAGCGGGTGACCACTGCGCGGAACTTGCGGATGCGCAGCATGGTGTTGTCGATCAGTTCCTTATCGGCAGCGGTCAGGTCCTCGAGCCGGCTCTGGGTGAGTGCCACCAGTTCCTGAGCTCCTGATAGGGCGGGCAGAGGAGCACTGCGGCGGTAGTAGCCCTGTCCTTTTTCCACCTTGGCGATGGGCGAGCCCGGGTCGCAGGACATGATGGAAAAGTGATAGCGCAGTGAAGCGTCCGAATAGGTTCCATTGAGTTGCAGGCGGGCAAGTTGAATCAACTCGGTGCCCTTGATCGCGTTGGATGGATTGCCCGGAAGAAGGGTGGGAAGAATCTGGTTGAGTTGCTTGCGGAGGCTCATGGGGTAAGGCGCCGGATACCGACTCGCCCATCCAATTCAGCCGCGCAGACTTCATCAAGCAGATTTAAAAAAAAGAGGTCCGATTTATAAAAAATTTGAATGCAACGCGTAGCGTGCTTGTCCAATTGGCATGATGCCCCAGAATGCCCTCATGCTAACCCGATCCTGGATGACCCTCCTGACGGCTCTCGTCGTGGCCGCAGCCACCGCACAGGAGGGACAGCCCGACCCGCGACATATCCTCGAAGGCGCGCGCCTATCGGCCACCCTTACCAAACTCGACGAGGGGCTTAAGGGGCAGTTGCGCAAGGGTCGCAAGAAGACACCCGTCACGCTTTTTCTCAAGGGCGAAAACATCCAGTTCCAGTACTCAGAAAACAAGCAGCCATGGCGCATTTTCCACATGCGATTGGCCGATGAGGACTTCAAGCTGTTTGAAATCATCAAGGGCAAGACCCGCAACTTCGATCGCGACAAACTGATGGAGCCCATTGCCGACACCGACCTCACCTACGAGGACCTGGCCCTGCGCTTTTTTTACTGGCCAAATCCGAAACTACTCAAAGTCGAGGAGGTGTCCGGGCAGGATTGTTACCGCATTCGCATCGAGAAGCCCGCGCAAACCGTTGGCAACTACCAGAGCGTGGAGGTCTGGGTTCACGTCAAATACGGGGCTTTCATGCGCCTTCGAGGCTATAACGGTGACGGCACCCTGATTAAGGAGTTTCAGGTCGAGAAAGTGATGCAGATTGACTCAAAGACCTGGACGCTCGAGAAGATGCAGGTTTCCAGCCATCACCCCGAGAGCGGCCGGCGCACCTCCATTACCGAGCTGACATTTGACAAGCCAAACCAGCGGTTCAAGCCTCGAGGTGGTCTGCGCTAAATGAGTCATGAGCGGCTACTTCGACGCCCATCTTCACCTCCAGGACGAGCGACTGGGTGATGCTTTCGAGCTCGCACGCCACATGCGCCGAGCCGGTGTGGAGGCAGCGGTCATCGATGCGACGCGCCAGTCCGACTGGAACAAAGTCCACCAACTCACCGCATGGAGCATGGGTGAGGAAGTGCCCGAGTTGTTTCCGGCCTACGGTATCCATCCCTGGTATGCGGACACGGCAGCTGAGGGCTGGCTCGAGGACTTGCAGGACTATCTGGCGACGCATCCGAGTGCATCCATTGGTGAGATCGGTTTGGATGCTTGGATTGAAGCTCCACATCTGGACCTGCAGCGGCCGATTTTTCGCGCCCAGCTCGAATTGGCGGCCCAGCTATCCAAGACCATGAGCATTCACTGCCTCAAGGCCTGGGGCCCACTCTTCGAGGAACTCAAGGCCTGTCCGCCGACCGCCCCTTTTCTGATGCATTCCTATGGCGGCTCCATCGAATTTGCAGAGCAATTGATTCCACTGGGAGCCTACTTTTCCTTTTCGGGCTACTTTCTGCAGGAGCGCAAGGCGGCGGCGTTCAGGGTTTTCGAACAACTGCCCATGGAGCGCATCCTGATCGAAACCGACGCGCCGGACATGACGCCGCCGATAGGCTTCGTGGCCTATCCTCTTGCGGATGGACTCAATCATCCGGCGAATCTGGTTGCCATCGCTGAGGCCTTAGCCGAAAGGCTGGGCATGAGCCCGCAGGAGCTTGCTCAGCGCTGCACCCGCAACGCCAAGGTCTGCTTCCAGATTCTCGCTTGATCTTATTATCTGCTTGCTCGTGTTTCCATCTGACTTCTGCGCCTTGGTCTATCGGGTGTTGTGGATGAAGCAACTCGGCCAGTATGCAATCCGCATTGCTTTCCGCTTTCACCCCGGCCTTGCGTCAAATCAAAGCTCGGCTAGGATCGGGTGATGGATCTCGCTGATTTTCGCAAGGAGTATTCTGAAAAAGGACTGCGCCGCGAGGAGCTCAAGTCCTGTCCCGTAGCCCAGTTCTCCGAATGGTTCGAGCAGGCGGTGGAGCTCAAGCTCGACGAGCCCAATGCCGTGTCTCTGGCTACAGTCGATGAGAAGGGCATGCCTTTTCAACGAACAGTTCTGCTCAAGTATTTTGATGAGCGGGGATTTGTCTTCTTCAGTAACTACGGAAGCCGCAAGGCCAAGCAGATGAAGGCCAACCCGCAGATATGCATGCTCTCACCCTGGGTGACGCTTGAGCGCCAAGTGATCATCCAGGGATGCGTGGAAAAAATCAGCAAGGCAGAGTCACTTAAGTATTTCTCCTCACGCCCGCGCGAATCTCAACTCGGTGCTTGGGTGTCCAACCAAAGCGAAGTCATCAGTTCGCGGAAGTTGCTCATGCAGAAACTCCAAGAGATCAAGGACAAGTTCAAGCAAGGCGAGATACCACTGCCCTCCTTCTGGGGCGGTTATCGACTGGTGCCTGAGATGATCGAATTCTGGCAAGGTGGGCCTGCCCGGCTCCACGACCGCTTTCTCTACACCCGTGAAGAGAGTGCTGCGGGGGATGGCTGGAAGATCGAACGACTTTCACCGTGAGTGAGTTCTTTGCCTTAGGCGCTGATTTGCTCACGTTGTTGGCACGCCACTGGCAAAATCTCCAGCAATGGCGCGGTAGAGGGTG
>JAURCU010000094.1 GCA_030828305.1 Luteolibacter sp. | reverse complement strand
GGTGGGTTGCTGAGGTCGGAAGACCCGTAGAAGCTCCCTGACGGCGTCTTTTGGGCTTCCTGGCCGGCACGGCCAGCCCAAGTTCACGCCTCAGTCTCTGGACCACCCTGGCGCCCACTTTCCAGCCCTCAGCTTGGAGAAGCCGGGTCACCTTGGCGTAGCCCAATTCCATGTGTTCGTCAGAAATGCGCCTGATGGCCTCTTTGAGTCGCCCCAACCACGGGCTTGGCGTCTTCGCCCGATACGAGAAGGTGCTTCGATGCAGGCCAAAGTGACGGCACGCCGCACGGGCGGTGCAGCGACCTTCTCCAACCATGCGCTTGGCCACCTCTCGCTTGTGGCTGGGGCTCACAGCTTTTTTTCGAGGGCCTCTTTCAGCAGCTCTTTGCCCAGCATCTCATCAGCGAGCATCCGCTTGAGCTGGGCATTCTCCTTCTGAAGCTCCTTGAGCTGCTTGGCTTGATTGACTTCCAGCATCCCAAATTCGCGCTTCCAGCGGTAAAAGGTCTGCTCACTGATCTTGCGATCCCGGCAGACATCCTGAACGGACATTCCGCCTTGGTCTGCATCTCTCAATATGCGGATTTTCTCTTCGGTCGTGTATCGTCTTCCTTTCATTGTCTGGTGCTTTCTATGACATCCAGACTAACGATTCAACCGGACCAGTTTTCGTAACCTCGACCAGAACAAATACAACAGTATGCGACAGCGCGAACAGGCCTCGGTCCAGTTTCAAAGTAGGGCCGGTGGGGTTCGAACCCACGACCAAGGGATTATGAGTCCCCTGCTCTAACCGCTGAGCTACAGCCCCCTTATAACTCTTTGGTGAGATCAATAAGACCTTTTGAAAGAGGTCCTGATAATGGCGTTGAGAGAAATGACATGCAAGCCCTACCTAGCGCGGCTTGATCGTCACATCATCCCAAGTGCTGCCATCCATGAGAATAAAGCGGCAGCGCAGCGCATGGTCACTCAGATCCAACTGCATGACGTGGTGCTCGGAGCCGGTTTTGCCGCCGTCTCTGAAATACCAGCGCTTGGGGTCGGTCTGGCGTTGGCCAACTCCAAGGCCGCCTTCACCCACATAGATGATGCCGGTGGGGTCTTTCTTGCCGCCGCGAATGGGCACGGTGCGCTTCATGCAGTGGCCGTCGGACTCCAGCGCAATGTCGATGTTGTATTTCTCGAAGAGCGGCACGAAAATGGGCGCGTGGCGAGCGGGCTCCTTGACGGCCGGATACATGGGGCGGTGATACTGCACCAAGAGCCACCTGACCTTGGGGCGGAGTTCGGCGAGTTGCCTCTCAAGCCATGCAACCTGCTCGCTGGCGGGGCCGTTGGTGTTGAGAGTGAGGATGGCCAGGTCCTTGCCGAGCTGGGTGACGTGGACTTTCTGGGTTTCGACATCCAGGCCGAAGACGTCAAAATAGATATTGCCCTTGCCAACATCATGGTTGCCATAGGTGGGAATGATGGGCAGCACGCGGCCGTCGGGAGCGGTGGTGAGCTCGTGCTGGCTTAACCAGAGGCGCCACTCGGACCAAAGTTGGCCGGAGTTGATGTAGTCGCCGCCATGGCAGAAGGCCAGGACTTTGGGGTCGCGGGCGAAGGTGGCAAGTCGAAGGTTCATGCGACAGCGATCGGTGTGACCGCTGCGGGAGTCGCCACCGTGAACGAGGGTGAAGTCAGTCCCCCTGGCGGGTGCGGTGCGGAAATACAGAGGCTTGGAGCGCACGCCGTCACTCTCCATCACGAAGTGGTAATGGGTGTCCGGCTCAAGGCCTTTGAGGCGAGCGTGGTGGAAGTAGGCGGGCTTGGTGTTCTTGTCGCGTCCTTTGAAATCCAACTGGTAGCTGCCGTTTTTCTGGGATTGCTGGACTTGGTCGAGATGCTTTGGATCGGTGCCGTAGAGCACACGGTGCTTGCCACCCTCTTCGGCGGTGGTCCAGGAAATGGTGGCTTGTGAGGTGGCGTCTCCGGTCCACACCACGCGCCATTGGGCCGGTGTGGTGCCTTCAAGAGGGGTCATGTGCTCGATCAACGCCATGGGATCAGCCTTGGGAATCTTGGCATCCGCAATGACGGGAGTGGCGGCACTTGTGAAGGCCTCGAGCGCCATGCAGAAAATGGCCAGAAGATAGACGTGGCAGCGTTTCACGATGGGGTTTACGTAAGGCTTGGGGGATGAACTTGCAATGCGGAGATTGTCGCTTGGTCAATCGGCGGGGATGCACTCGCTTGGCGCACGATTGCGCGGCTTCATGAGTGCTGCGGCGCCGATGGCGAGAATCAGCCAGGGGGCCATGCCATTGGCCAAACGGATGGCGAATTCGGGCCAGGCGAGCCAGCTGATGGTCAGGGGTCGCATGAAGGCTGTCAGCAGGCCCCAGAAGGCCATCCAGCGTAGGCTGGCCGGGCTGTGCACCAACAGCACGCCAAAGGCCAGTATCAGGTCCATGGCGCCAATGCAGTAAAGCAAGATGTGGATGGCCTCGGTGGAGAAGCCTAGGCCAATGATCATGCCGAAGCTGTAGATCAGATCCTGAAACGCGGGGTGGTGGCGCAGGGCCTCAAAGCCATGGACGCCAAAGGTAAGCGCACAAGCAATGCGCAGCAGCCAGTTGGCGGAGATGCGCGTGCTGCTTGCTGAGGGTCGCCACAGCAGGAGAGCGAGTGCAAAGGGCAGGATGAAGCGGATGGCATGGGCAGGAACACTCAGTCCGGCATGAGCCTTGCCACCATTGAGCGTGGCGGCGAGAGCACTCAGCAACAGCCACAGGGCGGGTATGAGGTAGAGCCAGGCGGTGGCCGGGCGCCAGCGGCTCAGGAAGGGGAGCGAGGCCGCGAGCAAGAGGCAGAGGATTGCCGCGGCCTTGTCGGCCCGGCGCAGCAAGGCAAGCCTCGGAGCTGGATCGTGGGTTTCAATTTCACCTTCGCCGGGCTCTTCGCCGTAAAGTGCACGGGCCATGGCCGCTTCGACGCCGAGCTCGTCGATGGCGTCGGCCAGCTCCCGCTTTTCCAAGTTTCTGGCGATGGCACTGCCCTCATTGAAGAAGATGGGCCAGGCCTGGCCCAGGACGGAAACGAACATAATCGCGCAGAGACAGGCCAGCAGCCCCGAGCTGAGCTGCGGGTTCCAGAGCGTATTGAGCATGGGCGGCCATTTGGAGGCCTTGGAAATGTGAGAAATGGGTTCCATGAGCTCGGAGGCTGCGGCGCAGGGCTGTGGAATGAGCCCAAGTTGTTGGATAAAGGTCCTGAAGTCAAAGCGTATGGCTGGCAGGTGAAGGCTGGCACGTGAAGGCGCTTGATTCACGCATGCTCTGGGCCGGCGAAATCAAGAACGATGCTGGACTGCCCCTCCATTGATGGGATTAGACTCAGGGAAGATGATGAAAGTGCAAACGACGATGATGATTCTGGCCATGGTCTCCACGGCTCGGTCCGCGCCATTGGTTTTGGATGGCACCGAACAATGGAGCGACGCCTTGCTTGCCAAGCAGGGCATTGAGATGGGGGATGGCTTGGTCAAATGCACCGCTTCCGCGGCCACATTCCAGACCAAGGTCATTTCCTTTGGCAGCACACGCAAGATGGAGTCCCTGACGCTCAAGCAATCGGATGGATGGCTCAATTGGAAACCAGTGGGCAAGGTGCTGCCGGCAAATTTGGGTGATGCCCCAGTCTTTCTGGTGAAGGGAGACAAGGACTATTGGGCCTTTGGCCTGTATGGAAAGCCCCGCAAGTCCGGAAAGTCAAAAGAGGCGAGTCGTGAGCCCGCCCAATTGGAGGGCTTTGATATCGAGTTGATGACAACTCCCTATGAGAATCAATACGATGCACCGGGTGGCCTCAAGGAGAGCAAGGGCGGCTATCATGCCTGGCAAAGTCGTGACATGAAGCGCTGGGTGCACCATGGCCCGGTGACCGAGAAGTTTTCAAGGTGGGTGACCACCGCCGAAATGGTTGATGGCAAAACCTACATCTACTACGACTTTCCCAACGATCAGGATCCCCATCTCTACATAGACGAGGACCTGACCGATGGTCAGCCCGGAGAGAACATCGGGTTGGCCTTCAAGGATCCTTCCCATGGCTCGGATTGCGCGGTCATCCGTGGTCTGGATGGGCGCTTCCACGTCATCTATGAAGACTGGTCGCCCATCAATGCGCGCGCGCATTCCTGGGACTCGCCCCTTGCCGGCCATGCGGTGGGAGAAAAGGGCTACATGGACTTCAAGATCATGGATCCGGCCGTGGACCTGCGCACCAAGCCGACCGGCAAAATGGCCCGATACGATCACCCCCACTGGAGCAAGGAAGACCCGAAGAATTTCAAGAACAGCATCGCCGAGTATGAGGTGCACGAGCCGGAGCAGGATGCCTTTGGGGATTGGGCGGCGATTGCCATAGGGGGGCAGTATTACCTTTTTGGCGACTACCATCCGGTCAAGGGCAAGATCCGCATTGGATGGTTCACTTCCAGCAGCATTGATGAGCCCTTTGGCTTTTGTGGTGAAATTGGAGCGGGCCACCCCGATCCCGACATCGGCTTTGCCGAGGGCAAGTTCTACCTGCTCAACCAAACCAGCAATGACTTCATCAGCGATGGTCCGTGGGTTGGCGGCGTGCGTGCACGCGTTGGCGTGGACTGCGATGGAGACGGTAAACTCGATGAGTGGACCGACTGGCAGGAGATTGGTGAGTCCTACGACCACATCGAAGGCTTTTCCAAGCAGATCAAACGGACTCCGGCCATGCTTGATTGTTCGTCACTTCCCGAGGGCAAGGGCTTCGCTCTGGACGTGAAATTCAAGGCCAAGCCGGGAGATGTCGCCAGGCCCGAGTTCGACAAGGCGACGCTTCGATTTGCCAAGTGATCGCGGCCTTAGCGCCCGAAACGGCTGGTCAGCGGATCGGCATCCCCCAATTCCACCAGTCGCTGCCGGAGCTTTGCCTTGAGTGCTCTCGCACTCTGCTGGTGGGCTGGATCGTCGATAAGGTTGTTAAGCTCATGTGGATCCTCCTGTAGGTCGTAGAACTCGTATTCGGGACGGTGATGCAGCTTGTGGACAATGGGCTTGAGGCTCGCATCCGACATGGATTTCACCACCCATTCGGCGGCGATTTCGCCGTCGCTACCGGCTCCTTCGTTGAGCATCGCCAAGGCCGAGCTCAAGGTCAGGTTGGAAGTCTGCTGTTTGAAGTTGGGGTTGAAGATCAGGGCATGGCGTTTGGTGCGCAGTGAACGGATCGGGTAAACGCGCTCTTTGTTGTCGGTGATGTGGCGGTTGATGAAGGCGCCCATGATGAACTCGTGGTTGGTCTGGGATTCGCCCTTGAGCATCCTGAGAAAACTTTTGCCGTCGAAGTCCTCCGCTTTGAAGCGGCCGCCAGCTGCCTCAACCAGAGTGGGGGCGAGGTCTGAAATCGAAACCAGGTCCTCTGCCACGTGTCCGGCCTTGGTGATGGCTGTCCAGTGGGCGATCAGTCCCGTGCGCAAGCCATTGTCATAGCAGGTCCACTTGGCAAAGGGTAATTGGCTGCCCTGCTCGCTGCAGACCATGAAGATGGTGTTGTCCCAGAGTTTTCTCTTCTCGAGTGCTGCGCGCAGGTCTCCGACGAGACTGTCGAAGTTGGTGATCTCCGCGTAGTAGTCTACAAGAGTTTGCCTGAGTTCAGGCACGTCAATCCAGTAGGGTGGGATGGTCAGTTTGTTGGCTTGGTAAGCGGACGGGTCTCCGGTGGTGAAGGGGGCGTGTCCATCGTTGGAGGCAATGAAGATGCAGAAGGGCTGATTGTCCTTGAGATGGCGATCCATGATCTCGCCGGCCGTCCTCAGATAGTCGGGATTGTTGTTGGCTGTCCTGGAGCCGCGGCCGTGCTCATGGTAAGTGAACGGGTAGCAGGCTTTCGGGCCTATGTGGGTTTTGCCAATGAGGTGAACACCATAGCCGAGGGGCTTGAGGTAGTGGGGTATGCTCCTGGTGTCCTTGCTGGAGGTTGAGTGATTGGGCATTGCCTTGGTACGCCAAGGACTGCGACCACTGAAGAGTTCCTGACGAAAAGGTGCGCACATGGCGACCGCACAGTAAGCGCGATCAAAGCGCACGCCCTCCCGGGCCAGGCGGTCGATGTGGGGTGTTTTGCAGTCCACGCTGCCGTAGGCACCCCAGGTGTCCCTGCTTACGTCGTCTGCGAAAACGAAGATGATGTTGGGCCTGTCGGAGACTTTTGCGGATGCCTGCAACTTTGTTGCAATCAAGTTGCTGGCCACCATAAGAAGGCCAAGCAGTTGGATGAAATTCGCAAGACTACGGAGCATGGTTTGTCTATGGGTTTGCATCAAAGGCGCGCGCATTCGCCTTACTGTTGCGCGTTCTTCTGCGGTGATTGCTTGGCGTTCTGCCATGCGGCCTCCATCTGCTCGAGGCTGGCGTCTTCGAGGGTGAGGCCCTGGTCGGTGAGGGCCTGTTCCATCTTGCCGAAACGTTGCTCGAACTTGTTGTTGGCCTCGGTCATGAGGACTTCGGGGTCGAGCTTGCGAAAGCGGGCGAGGTTCACCGCTGAGAAGAGGAGGTCGCCGAGTTCTTCGGCGATGTGATTGTCGTCGGTGCCGGCTTCGATGGCTTCTTCCAGCTCGGCTAGCTCTTCCTTGAGCTTGGCGATGACTCCTTTTTGATCGGGCCAGTCGAAGCCGACTTTCGCGGCCTTCTTCTGCAGCTTGGCGGCCTTGATGATGCCGGGGAGGCCTTTGCCGACGCCGTGTAGGTAGGCTTCTTTCTCGTCGCCCTTTTCCTTGCGCTTGATTTCGTCCCATTGGGTGAGGACGGAGTCGGTGTCGCTTGCGTCACTCGTTGCGTAAACGTGGGGGTGGCGGCGCACGAGCTTGTCACTGATGCCCCTGGCGACGTCATCGAGGTTGAAGCGCCCGGCCTCTTCGGCGAGCTCGGCGTGGAAGACGACCTGGAGGAGCAGATCGCCGAGTTCCTCCTGCAGGTGGTCGTGGTCACCGCGCTGGATGGTGTCGACGGTCTCGTAGGCTTCCTCGATCAAGTTGGAGACGAGCGATTCGTGGGTCTGCTCGGCGTCCCAAGGACAGCCTCCCGGGGCCCGCAGGCGGTGCATGATGGCCCGCAGGCGTTCGAGTTGCCTACCGTCTTCGGGGCAGTCGATCATTTCGGCGTCGTTCATGGGTGTCACAGTTGGTCTTTCTCGGCAGCCTTCTTGAGGGTGGCCCTTTGCTCATCGGTCAGGCTTTGGAAGCCCTCTTTGGAAACCTTGTCCAGAATGGCGTCGACTTCGCTGTCCTCGGTGAGCTTGAGCTCGCTGCGCGGGCTCAGTTTGGACTCGAAGCGTCTGTGCGTTTTGGGTGGCCGGATGCCGACTTTCGGACTGCGACCCAGCCAGGGGGCGAAACGCATCAACAGAAACCCAAGAATGGCGCCGCCGAGGTGGCCGGCCTCCCCGCCCGCATTGTTGAGATTGAAGATGATCACGCCGGTGGCGATGACGATGAGTGCGATGGCCAGTTGGCGCATGCTCAACTCGACGGGCGGGAAAATCAGCTGCACCCTGAGGTTGGGGGCGATGACGGCGACTCCGGCAAAGATACCGTAAATACCGGCGGATGCGCCGACCAGCGGCATGCTCGGGATCAGCGGGATCAGGCCGAGGTAGCTGATCAGGGTGTAAAACACCGCACCTGCGGCGCCGCAGAGCAGGTAGTAAATGAGGAAGTGACGCGATCCAAGATGACGCTCCAACCACGGTCCGAAGAAGAACAGGCCGATGGAGTTCATCAGCAGGTGCATGAAGCCACCGTGAATGAACTGGAAAGTGAAGAACTCCC
>JAURCU010000093.1 GCA_030828305.1 Luteolibacter sp. | reverse complement strand
GTAAGTCACGAAGCGCTTTTGCGGCACCCGCACTTTCTTCCAAATCGGGCTGGAGCATCGTCAAGCATATACCCAGGACATTGAGTTGGGGGTTCATCACACGCAACTGCTTGATGCCCTCCAGCAGTTTGGGAACCGAGCGTATCCCGAGTGGTTCTGCCTGTTGCGGAATCATGATCGCACTACAGGAAGTGACCACATCGCTGGTCAGGCCGAAGAGGCCAGCTGCGGTGTCCATGATGCAGAGCTCAAAGCCGCGCTGTTTGGTTTCGTGAAGGAAGGACCTGGTGCGGGCAACTTGGGCACCAATGGCACCACCGCTTTCGTAGTCGCTGGCTTTGCCGTTGGCAACCAGAGAGAAGGTTTCAAGTCGGGTGGGAACAATAATCTTATCCACTTCGCAGTCCTTGTCGGAAAGATAGTCGTAGAAGCCGGATAGCAGACGAGACTGGCGGGTCAGGGAGAGTCCGACGGAACCCTGTGGGTCGGCATCAACAAGCAACGTGCGCACTCCGGCACGAGCGAAGGCATGAGCGAGATTGATAGAGAGGGTTGTCTTACCAACGCCTCCCTTCTGGCTTGATACGGCAATACTGATCACGCGTCGAAGAGGATTTCGTGCGCACCATAGCTTCGGCCCGATACATCGGAAGTCTTTTCTTTGGTTTGATTGGCAGGCTGCGGGTTATGATCCGCTTGCGATAGTGACGATGGCCGATTTTTTGGGGTGGCTCATCTCATGGAAGTTGTCCTACGGGAGTAAGGCACTATTGGCTTAAAAAGCTGGTCGAGCACTCTTGAATTCGGATGTTGAAGCGACGATGGGCACAATTCCTTCAGATTTACGTAATTTTTGTCTAGCGGTTCCGGCTGAAATACCTGTTAAATTCACCAAGAGACGATGAAAAATCCCTTACTAATTACCCTATTCGTAATCGCTCTGCTGCCGCTGGCAGTTCAGGCGGATACCTTTGTTCTCAAGAACGGTGACAAGGTGAAGGCAAGCCTGCTGCGCGAAACTGCTGATACTTATGTGGTTGAGGTCAGTCTGGCTCCCACGATTCGCGACGAGCGAGTCATTTTAAAGAAGGATGTGGTGCGCATCATCAAACCCGCTGCCGGAGAACTCGAATTCAAGCATTTGAAAGATCTCCTGCCGGCACCTGACGGTCTGAGAGCCGAGGAATATGAGCAACGCATCGAATTGCTTGCCCGTTTCATTGAGAATTTTCCCGCCAACAAGGACATTCGCAAGGCTATCGCCATGCGTGACGAATTGCGCGCTGAGTTGAGCCAAGTCCAGGACGGAGCCGTCAAGATTGCCGGAGTGCTCTATCCCGCGGCCGAGTTGCGCGTGAATCAATACGAGCTCGATGCTCGGGTAGAGGCCCGCAAGATCAAGGACTTGGTCAACGCCGGGCAACATCTGCAGGCATTGCGCGCATACCTCGATTTCCAAACGGAATTCAATTACACCAAGGTGCACCTGGAGCTCATTCCACTGATGCAAAAGCTCATCTCTTTGCATTTCAGCCAAGCGAGCCAGTGGCGTGACACCCTCGATTTCCGTATCGAGGAGCGCGAGAAAGGCCTGATGACGATGGCGCCCGGGGATCGTCGCGCTTCGGAAAGAGCGATCGACGAGGAAAAGCAGACGCTGCTGCGTCTTTATCGTCTCGAAACCTCCACCCAGGCCGGTTGGGTTTCTATGCATCCGTTCTGCAAAGAGGCTCTCGATCACACTGTTCAGTTTGCCAAATCCGAACTGCGCAAAATTGACAACCTGTTATCCAAGGACTTCACCGACGGTGGCGCCATATATCGTGAAGTCTATCAGATGCAAAAACAAGGAGCTGACGACAAGATGCTACGTGACAAGGTTAGGATTCTCCAGAAATTAGGAGTTCCCGCACGCTACATCGAGAAGTTTGCCCTTGCCCTTTAAAGTCGTTGATCACTTCCTCCGATCTCAGTCATGTCACGAACTTCCCAATGCATCCGCAAGACTGCGGAGACCGAGATTGATCTCAGCTTGAATATTGATGGTTCCGGCATATCGAAAATCGACACCGGCATCGCTTTTTTTGATCACATGCTCACCCTGTTTTCCAAACACGGGTTGATCGATCTGGAACTCAAGGTGAACGGAGATCTAGATGTCGATTCTCACCATACCATTGAGGATACCGGCATTGTGCTGGGCCAATGCCTGAAGGAAGCACTTGGAGACAAGATGGGTATTCGCCGTTACGGCTGTTGCCACTTGCCCATGGACGAAACCCTTGCCCGTGTGGTTGTCGATCTCAGCAATCGTCCTCATCTCGAGTTTCGGGCTCCTGCCGGCACGCCCTCGGCACCCAACATGGCCCTCTCGCTCGTCGAGGAGTTCTTTCGTGCGGTGACTTCCAATCTTCGTGCCAACATCCATGTTGAGCTGCTTTATGGTCGCGATGGCCACCACATTTCCGAGGCAATGTTCAAGGGGTTGGCCAGGGCGCTTCGCGAAGCCTGTGAAATCGACCCCCGCGAGAAGGGGATTCCCAGCACCAAGGAAGCCCTGTAGCCGGCGTCATGAAAATTGCGCTCATTGATTACGGAGCTGGAAACCTGCACAGCGTGGATAATTGCCTGCGCTCGCTGGATCTTGAACCTGTTCTGGTGAGCTCCCCGGATCAACTCGAGGGATGCACCCATCTGATTTTGCCCGGTGTGGGTTCTTTTGGCGACTGCATGGAGCAGTTGAGCTCGCGCGACCTGATTGAACCCATTCGAGATTGGGTCAAGGATGACAGGCCTTATTTCGGGATCTGCCTGGGTTACCAGATTCTCTTCGACCACAGCGAAGAATCCCCGGGTGTGCAGGGCCTGGGTGTCATCCCCGGCAAAGTACGTCGCTTTAAGCAAGAGCCAGGTCTCAAGATTCCTCACATGGGTTGGAATGCCGCCAAACCCGTTCGCCCCGCCCAGGAAATCTGGCAAGGCTTGGGAGATGAGCCATATTTTTACTTTGTGCACTCTTACTTTCCGCAACCAGTTAACCCGGACGTGGTCGCCGCCCGCACCGAATACGGCACGGATGATTTTGCAGCTGCTGTGCAGCAGGGAGCCGTCGTGGCCTGCCAGTTCCACCCAGAGAAGAGTCAGGCTGCCGGTATCAGGCTGATCCGTAACTTTCTCAATCCTCAGTGCAATTTGTTCCCGAGTAGGCGTTGACGCATTGGAAAAGGCATGCACAATGCCGCCCCGCCGGCCGGAAATCGCCGCGTTGGCACCTCATAACAGCTCCAAAACAGCTTCTTCAACACAGCCATGACCAATATCGCCATCAACGGATTCGGCCGCATCGGCCGCCTCGTATTCCGCGCTCTTGTCGAGCAAGGCCACCTCGGCACCAAGTTCAACGTCGTTGCCGTTGGTGACCTCGTTCCTGCTGACAACCTCGCCTACCTGCTCAAGTATGACTCCACCCAGGGTCGTTTCGCCGGTGAAGTCTCTTCCAAGAAATCTTCGCCTGACCTTGAAGAAGACGATGTGATCGTCGTTGATGGTCACGAAATCAAGGTCGTCAGTGCTCGCACTCCCGAAGGTCTTCCATGGAAGGAACTCGGTGTCGATATTGTCATCGAATCGACTGGTCTCTTCGTCGAAGATAAGGCCGCCCAAGGCCATATCACGGCGGGTGCCAAGAAAGTCATCATCTCCGCGCCTGGCAAGGGTGACGGTGTGGCTACCTTCGTTCAAGGCGTCAACGACGATCAATACGATTCCGCCAAGCACCACCTCATCTCCAACGCTTCCTGCACCACCAATTGCCTTGCTCCGCTTGTGCACGTGCTGCTCAAGGAAGGTATCGGTATCGAAGAGGGTTTGATGACAACCGTCCATGCCTACACCGCCACCCAAAAGACGGTTGACGGTCCATCCAAAAAGGACTGGAAAGGTGGTCGTAGTGCTGCGATCAACATCATCCCGTCCACCACGGGTGCTGCCAAGGCGGTTGCCCTGGTTTGCCCCGAGGTCAAAGGTAAGCTCACTGGCATGGCTTTCCGAGTTCCCACCCCGACCGTGTCGGCTGTTGACCTGACCGTGAAAACGACGAAGGAAACTTCACTCGCCGAGATCAACGGTTTGCTCAAGAAGGCTTCCGAGACCTACCTCAAGGGTATCCTCGCCTATACTGAGGACGAAGTGGTTTCCACCGACTTTATCCACGACGCGCACTCTTCCATCTACGACGCCGGCTCCTCCATCGAGTTGAACTCCAAGTTCTTCAAGCTCGTCAGCTGGTATGACAACGAGTGGGGCTATTCCAACCGCGTGATCGACCTGATGAACGACGTGGTGGACAAGGGTATCTAGGTCCTCCCACGCCCTGAACAGTCACAGCGGCGGATCCGATAGGGTCCGCCGCTTTTTTGTAGGGCCTTAACGACAAAGCGCTTATGCTTCATCCGTTGATATAACAGCGATCCAGATGATTGTGCCTCCCCCTGGGGTAGCCCATTCAAAAGTCTCACTCAGCCACGCTACGGGGAAATTTGACTTTATCCGTGCTCCTTGTTTTGAAGATCAGGTTGATGTATGGATCGTTGCTGAGAGGGATGCGCACCAGGTCATTCTTGAAGGCGGCATAGAGCCATTTTGCATCTGGGCTGAGGCGAACGTAATTGCAGCGCGGGCGTTCTCCGAATGGTGGGATCATAAGTCCCCACTCCGTGTTGGCCTCCATGCTGTCGATGAGTTGAATGCCCATCACGGTGCCAATCATGAGCTTGTTGGATGGTAGAACGACCATGCCATCGAGATAGCCTTTTCCGGAGTCTTTTCCTGTCCTGGGTACCGGTATTTGGTAATGCGGTCGTGATTGGCCGAGGGAGCCATCTCGGGCGATGGGGAAGCGGTGGACAGTATCGGAAAAGAATTCGGCAACCATCAGACCGTCTTCCTTGGGGTGAAGGCCAATGCCGTTGGGTTTCCACTCGAGCTGAGCGGCCTTGGTGAGTTTGTAATCGGGAGCGGGGGAAACGCTCCACACGGCTGAGGTCTTGGGATCGGTGAAGTAGATGCGGCCCTGCTTGGTGATGACGATATCGTTGGAGAAGGCACCCTTGGCAATCGCAACCCTCTTGCCGGTTTGCAAATCCCATTGATGGATGGCCATCACGCCTGCTGCGCAGCCGTAGAGTTTGCCGTCTGGCCCCAGGGCGATGCCGTTGGTCTTGCCAGTGTTGCCATCGATGAGGTTCTTCTTTCCATTCTTGTCGACCTTGAAGAGTTTTCCAGCCGGGACGTCTGTGAAGTAGAAGTTACCCTCCGCGTCGAAGGCCATGCCCTCGGCGAACTGGTGACCATCCGAAATCACCTCGAGCTTACCACTGAAGAGGCGGTTGAAATTCTTCTCAGCTTCCTTGGCTGTCCAGTGTGGATCGGCATGGACCGTCGAGGCGAGAGAGGCAGCAGCGATGAGAAGGCATTTCATGTTCTCTTATGCGCCAAGCGCATCCTTCACCTTGCGTGCCAACTCGCGGAAGTTGGTCGAGACGCTACTTTGCGCTGCAGGCATCAGGGCAACGGGTTTGCCGTTGTCGCCGCCTTCCCGGGTGGGGGGGTCAATGGGGATTTGGGCGAGAAGGGGCACATTGAGCGCAGCGGCCTCTTTCTTGCCGCCACCTTCGCCAAAGATGGGGTAGCGGGTGCCGTGTGCGCATTCGAACCAGGCCATGTTCTCGACAATGCCCAGAATCGGCACATTGACCTTGCCGAACATGGAGACGGCCTTGCGGGCGTCGATCAGGGCGACTTCCTGTGGGGTGGTGACGATGATCGCTCCATCGACGCGTACGGTCTGGACGATGGTCAGTTGGATGTCGCCCGTGCCGGGTGGGAGATCGAGAACCAGATAATCGAGATTGTCCCAGGCGACTTGACGCAGAAATTGTTGGGTGTAGCGGGTGGCCATGGGGCCACGCACAATGACCGGTGAACTGTCTTCGAGCAGCAAGCCCATGGACATCAGCTGGATGCCGTGGGCTTGGATGGGAATGATCTCATCGCGTTCGTTGGCCAGGGGCCGCTCTTCGCTGCCAAACATCATGGCGGTGGAGGGGCCGTAGAGGTCACAGTCGCAGAGGCCGACACGGGCGCCGATTTGCTGCATTGCCACGGCAAGGTTGGAGGCCACCGTGGATTTTCCGACACCGCCTTTGCCAGAGGCTACGGCGATGATGTGCTTCACGCCGGGAATGGAAGATTTGCCGACGCCGGCGGCTTGAGAATCTGCGGCCGGGGCGTCTTTAACCTCTATCTCAACTTTGACGGCTCCCAGATCAGGTAGGGTCTCGAGCACGGTGTGGCAATCCTTGAAGATCTGTTCGGGCACCTTGGCGTCGCGGGTTTGGACTTCTATGCGGACGACGGTTTCCCCGGCCCCGATGCGAACCTCTTTCACCAGACCAAAGGAAATGATGTCTCGGGAAAAACCGGGATATTTGACCTGCTTGAGGGCTTCGCGGATGGCGGTTTCGCTGCTCATGTGGACTGAGTTTCGTGCAATATCAGGTGGTTGCAAGACATGCTTGTAGGTAACAACGCCCGGCCTGCTCTTGCGATAGTGATCGCCGTATGCAAACAAAAATGGGCCGGATGAGTGGGTGAGCCGTTGACCTTGGCGGAAATATGGATTCTCCTTCGTTCTCACATCGTTTTACCCATGGAAGAAGTCATCATTATTGGAACCGGCTGTGCTGGATACACCGCCGCGATTTACACCGCTCGAGCCAATCTCAGCCCTCTCATTCTCTCCGGCACCCAGCCCGGTGGACAGCTTACCACGACTACGGAAGTGGAAAACTTCCCCGGACACCCGGATGGCATCATGGGCCCCGAGCTCATGCAGCGCATGGAGCAGCAAGCTACCAAATTCGGTGCCCGCATCGAATACGTCAGTGTGGACTCCGTGCAAAAGCTCGATGACGGTAGTTTTGCCCTCAAGGCCGGTGAAAAGACTTTTGAAGCCAAGACCGTGATCGTGGCCACCGGTGCCGCTCCCCGCCACCTTGGGCTGCCCAACGAAAAGGAGCTTATTGGCCGCGGCCTGACTTCTTGCGCTACCTGCGACGGTGCCTTCTATCGTGACGTGCCGGTCTGTGTGATCGGTGGCGGCGACAGCGCCTGTGAGGAAGCCGACTTCCTGACCCGCTTTGCCAGCAAGGTGTATCTCATCCACCGCCGCGACGAACTGCGCGCTTCCAAGATCATGGCCGACCGCGTGCTGGCCAACGAGAAGATCGAGCCTGTGTGGAATTCGGGAGTCAGCGAATACCTCACCAACGACAAGGGCGAGATGCGTGCCGTAAAGCTAAAGAGTACGCTAGACGGCAGCGAGAAAGAACTCGAAGTCGAATGTGTGTTCGTTGCCATCGGTCACATTCCCAACAGCGCCTTTGTCGGTGACCTTGTCGATCTCGATGACAATGGCTACATTCTGCAGAAGCCGGGCCGCACCGCGACCAAGACTCCAGGTCTGTTCGCTGCCGGTGATGTCGCCGATCATTACTACCGCCAGGCGATTACGGCCGCAGGCCAAGGCTGTGCCGCGGCCCTCGAAGCCGAGCGTTACCTTAGTGAAAACTGAGGTGGCTCGCCACCATTCTTGGTTCTTAGTTCCTAGTTCTTAATTGTCTCTGCAATCCGCTCTGTGAAGAGTTCCTACGCACATGCTTGATATCAAACTCATTCGAGAAGACGCCGCTGGTGTGGTGGAACGCCTCAAGGCCCGAGGCGGTGACCACTGGAAACTGGTGGAGGACGTGCTGGCCTGCGATGAAACCCGACGCAAGGCCGAGACCGAAAAGCAGCAGCTGCAAAGTCAGCGCAAGACCATCTCCAAGCAGATCGGTGCGCTCAAGGCTCAGGGCGAAGACTCTT
>JAURCU010000092.1 GCA_030828305.1 Luteolibacter sp. | reverse complement strand
GCTTCGAAAGCCTGCGTCCCTCCAGCGAGATGGTCGGCCTCGAGCAAGCCTTCAACCTCGCCGCTGCCGCTTCCGAAGAGGAGTGGAGTCCAAGCACCGAGGAAGATAGCGAGAAATAAAAGACCTAGATCCTCAATCATTCAAGAACGCCGGATGGGTTTTCCCTTCCGGCGTTTTTTCATTCAGTAAAAGGGGTCGTTTCGCATGTGCTCCCAACCATTCGGCATAAACCGTTTGACAGTCTTGAGGCCACTTTAGCTTATGATGGGCAATTTCGTATTCCCAATTGAAAAGCCCGTCAGCAAACATCGATATCAAACAACGCCCACGCACAGATGAGGATAAACTCAGCAACAGTGATGGGGAATCAGCTCGGCTTTTTTTACTGAGATCTCTCAGAAACACCCGATGCCAACAAGCTGGCGACTCAGTGGAGTTTAAGCTTTTCCAGCTGCGCGGCGGGAGGCTTGGAATTTTTACCAAATTCAATCACCGCTCCCACTCCGGCCGCGTGCGCCCCACCGAGTCTCTCTGCAACTTCACAGTCCGGGAAAAGATAAACGGCCCGCCGGCGCAAGCGCTTCAGATAGAAATAGCCGCAGACCGTGATTAGGAATCCAACGATCAGCTTGTATTTTTGCGCCCTTAAGAATTCCACAAACAGCATGAGTGGCGTCAAGGCCTGCTCCCTCGCCACGTCCTTGGACTCTTGCTTAGTGAGGGGCGCGGGACTCACAAATCCCTCACTCAACATGCGCTCCATACGGTAGATGCGAATGGAAGTCTGCACCATGAACTTCTCGAGTTCATCAAGTGGCGACACACCGGTTCTGGCCCGCTGCACTGCATTGGCCAGCGCGCGCCCCTGCTCCGTAATTGGAACAACCTCCATCAATCCAGCACTGAGAAACATCTCTGAACGGTCCGGTCGCCCCAGATAGTAGTGGATGACGACCGTCGGTTTTCCATCCCCACGCACATTGAGCAAATGCCCCGATAGCTCACTTGAGTTTAAAAGCATTTGCTCGCCTTTGAAGAGCACCACATAGAGGTCGATGAGTGAATCAGCTGCATGATACTCGAGAAACTTCCGCCGCTCGCGAGCCTCACCACCGCGGATGAGTCCCTGCGGATCAATCAGATAGCCCTTGGCGCTCGCCTGGGCATAGCTGTCCTGTAGGGCTTCGGGGAGTGGCACCAGCCGGGCTTCATCGGTCATCTGGCCCAAAGCAGGCAGTAAGGCCACCCATAACATGAGTATCAGTCTTCTTGTCATGAATCTTCTTTCGCTTGATGCGCCTGGATGTGCCCGTCACGCAGTGGTTTGACCGGATCCGCAACAGCCATTTGCAGATGCGTGCCCGGCCTACTCTGGAGTCTGCGAGCCCTGCGGCTGGCCTTGACCAAAACCTCCTCAAGCCGGCCAATCACGCGCAGGATGCCATCTGCAAAACGCTCCTCCAGCCAATGGCCGTGAGCCCGCGCAAGGCAATTAAAGGTCAACTCCTCATTGAGGTGCTCATCGAGCAGATAGCCATGGGTGATGCAAGCGCAACGGGACTCTGGATCGATGGAGAGCAGGATACCGTTTTCATTGGGCATATCGACGGGCACGTCATCGAAAGCGGAGCGGTTTAGCAACCAGAAGCTGAAAGGGCGCAGGTCCTCGGGTTGACCGGGAGTTCCCGTATATACCGCCAAAAAGAGCTGAGGGAACTTCCTGGAGAATCGGCCCATCGCCAGTTGCACCTTTTCACGGTCATCATGGCGCAAGACGCCAGCACGGTCGGTAAGGCGCCGGAGCTGCCAATCGTCTCCACCATACTGGCTGTCAGCAATCTCCATCGAAAATCCACAATGGGGACAAAGTTCAGCCCCGCGATGGATTCGATGGACGCAGCGGGGGCACTTCACACTCCCGTTCTAGTTGCTCGGCTGAAGAGCGTCAAGATGGCTGGAGGCAAAGGCAATGAGATAGCTGCTTTTGTGGCCTCAGTCCCTGGTCGTTGAAAATCAGCACCGCACAATAGGACCAAGGACGCACACATCCCACGTCTTCAACCTTGAATCCCGTGTCATCAACCTGAAAACTCCCCCCATGTTCCTCGGCTTCGATTCCTCCACCCAGTCCCTCACCGCCGTCATCATCAATCCGCAAACCGGTGAGATCATCCTTCAGGAATCGGTCCATTTTGGCAACGACCTGCCCCAATACAAAAGCCCAAGCGGCTTCATACCAGGCGGCAAGGACGGTGAAGTTCACTCCGACCCACTGATGTGGCTCGACGCCCTTGACTTGCTCCTCGGACGCATCAAGGACCAGGTCGATCTCTCCAAGATTAGAATGATCGCCGGTTCGGGCCAGCAACACGGCTCGGTGTATCTGGACGACTCCTTTGAAGGACGCCTTGCCGGTCTCGTGATTTCCAAGAGTCTGTCCGAACAACTCAAGCCCGCCTTCACCCGCGCCACCGCTCCGATTTGGATGGATACCTCCACCGGTGAGCAATGCGCCGAGATCACTGCGGCACTGGGCGGCTCAGACGAGGTATGCGCCCGCTCCGGCTCGATTGCCATCGAGCGCTTCACCGGCCCCCAGATCCGTCGCTTCTCCAAGCTAGACCCCGAGGCCTACGCACGCACCGCCCACATTCACCTTGTCAGCTCCTTCATGGCCTCGGTACTCGCCGGCAAGTCCGTCTCCATCGACTACGGTGACGGTGCAGGGATGAACCTGCTCAATCTCGAAGGCCTTGGCTGGGACACCGATCTCTTGGAAGCCACCGCTCCCGATCTCGACAGCAAGCTAAGCTCCCCCGGGGCCGCCACGACTCCGCAGGGCCCAATCGCCGGCTACTTCGTTGAGAAATACGGATTCAGCACCGACTGTCAATGCGCGCTCTTCACCGGTGACAACCCGGCCTCGCTGGTCGGCATGGGCGCCACCGATCCCGGCAACATCGTCATTTCCCTCGGCACCAGCGACACCTTCTTCGCCTCCATGCCCGGCCCCAAGACCGACCCCAACGGTTACGGCCACGTCTTCGGCAATCCCATTGGCGGCTTCATGTCCTTGATCTGCTTCCGCAATGGTTCGCTCGCCCGCGAAGCCCTGCGTGACGTCCATGGTCTCGACTGGTCCGCTTTTGAGGCACCTGCGCTCGACGCCACTGCTGATGCCGCAGGCAAAAATCTGATGCTGCCATTCTATGGTCCCGAGATTACCCCGCGCTTCGACTTCAGCCAACCGGTGCTGCAGGGTTCGGAAAAGTTCGAAACCGGTGACGCTGCCCTTCAGGTGCGCGCGCTCCTCGAAGGCCAGTTCATGAATATGCGATTGGGCAGCCAATGGATGGAAGTGCAGGCAGAGCGTATCCGCCTCACTGGTGGTGCCTCCAAGAACAACGGCATCGCGCAATTGGTTGCCGATGTCTTCCAAGCACCCGTCGAGCGCCTTGACGTCTCCAACTCCGCCGCCCTGGGTGCCGCCCTCATTGCCGCAGGTGCCGCCGGCCATGACGTTAGCGAACTCCAAAAGACCTTCTGTCAGGCCAGCGCGGGGTCGCAACTTCAGCCCAACCCCGCTCTCGATCAGGTTTATGAGAACAGCATGCCCGCCTTCAAGGATCTGCTCGCTGGCGCCATGGGCGCCTGAGTTCGATTTTGGACAACCTCGACCCGCTCACATCTTCGAGAGCATGGACTTGAATTGCTGAAGCACCATCTGGTGCTCGGGAGCATTCGCCAGATTGGTGAGTTGTCTTGAATCCTTCTCCATGTCGTAGAGCATGAATTCGGTTGTCGCACCTTGCTTGCCGTATCGCATGAAGGCCCATTTCGAGGTGCGCAAACACCAACCTCCTCTGACTTGGATCAAGGCAACCTCATCCTCTGCGCCCTGCTCATCTCCGGCGATTGCAGGCACCAGACTCTCGCCTTCAAGCCCGTCTGGAGGCTTCAATGCGGCAAGAGAGGCCAATGTCGGATAAAGGTCAATCAACTCGACGACCCTTGAGCTTTTTGTAGTGGGTCTGCGGTTACCTGGCAAGGACACAGACTTGGGCACGCTCATGATCAAGGGCACGCGCACACTCTCCTCCATCAGGCTCTGTTTTTGCCACAATGTGTGCTCACCGAGGTGGAAGCCGTGGTCGGAGACAAAAACGACAATCGTGTTGTCTCGTAGTTTGAGAGCATCGAGTTCGTCGAGCAGACGCCCCACCTGTTCGTCCATGTAGCTCACCGAGGCGTAGTAACCACGCAAGGACTTGCGCTGATCGTTCTCATCCATCTTGTACTTCGAAGCATTGGCCTGCTGCTTCGCCGCTGACGGCATGTCATCCAAATCCCCTTCCGGCACCTCGGCCAACTTCATGGCCTCCACCCGATATTGCTTGAAGGAACGCTCGGGTGCCACAAAGGGCACGTGCGGACGCACAAAGCCAACCGCCAAAAAGAAAGGCTTCTTGTCGGTCCCGCGCTCCCGCAGCAGCTCGATTGCCTTGCCTGCGGTGTAGCCATCCGCCAGTTCCGCATCAGGAACCGTGGCCTCCACAATCACCATGTCGCTGCCCTGATGATTGCCGTGTTTGATGGTGAACACCCCACCCTCGCCCCGGGATTTCCACTTCTTGCGGTATTCCTCATAGATCGCAGTGCTGTCGGTCAGCATCACATCCTCGGCTTTACCGGGTGTGAGCGTCTCCATCACCCGCACGTTGTGGGTTACATCCCATGAGGCGGCATGATCGGTTCCGGGATCACCGGTCATGATGTTGCCGGGAACACCCATGTGGTAGATCTTGCCACAGCGACCAGTCCAGTAGCCATTATTGCGGAAGAGCTCGGGCATCGTGGGCGTGTCGATCTTGAGCACCCCGCCGTTGCTCGTCACTTTATTGGTCATGGGATAGAGTCCCGACATGATTGAGGCACGTGACGGTCCACAGAGTGGATACTGGCAATAGGCTCGGGTGAAAGTCGTGCCCCGTAGCGCCAGCTTGTCGAGATTGGGCGTCTTGCATTGCGGATGACCATAGCCACTGAGGGCCGAATTCAAATCATCCGCCATGATGAAGAGGACGTTGGGGCGCGCCATGCTTAATGTAGACGCCACCAGAGCAGACTGAAGCAGAACCAATGCAAAAACCACCTTTCTCATCCAAGTATTTCACCACGTAGCAGACCATCTAGAAAGGCTAAAGCCAATGCCTTGAGGCAGTGGGTTTCATTGGTTGTGCATGTAGGATTTGAAACTCTTGATGGCTGACGTAGAAAAAGCAAAAAAGGTAAAGCGTCGATTTATCAGGGTTTTGCTCCAACAAGATTTGCATTGCTACGCACTGGCACCCCGATTTGATCGAATGAAAATTGAATGCTTTGTTGGAGAATCAAGGAGGAGGGCTGAAGGTGTTTTCTCTGAGGGCGGAAAGAAATTCATAGAATCCACCTTGAAGCCCCATGGGGATCAATGCTTTCTGGCAATATGCTAAAAGAAGTTACCTCCCAGCCCCGCCTCATCGCCCGCAAGAATTTCTTCAACTTCATTCATCAATGGTTCGAGATCCAAAACCTCGAGGGCAATGTGCTGATCTACACCAAAATGAGGGCCTTCAAGCTCAAAGAGGACATCCGCGTGCTCGGGCCCGACAAGCAGACCGAATTGCTTTCCATACGTGCTCGCCAGGTGTTGGACTTCGGCGCCACCTACGATGTCACAGACACTTCATCGGGCGAAAAACTCGGCGCATTGAGACGCAAGGGCATGAAATCTTTGATCAAGGATGAGTGGCTTATTCTGAATGCCAACGATGAGCAAATTGGCTTGATCACTGAAGACTCGGGGGGGCTGGCCATCGTGCGTCGTCTGGTGGGAGGGCTCGCCTGCCTGTTTGCGCCACAGGAGCACAATGGTTTCATTGGCCAACAAAAGGTGCTCAACTTCAGACAAACGCGCAATCCATTCATCACCAAATCCTTTCTAGATTTCTCGTCAGATACCGGCGGGACCTTTGATCGCCGGATGGGATTGGCCGCCGCCATTCTGTTCTCTGCGATTGAGGGTAAGCAGAACTAGCCGCAGATGAGATTGAGTGGACCCCCATTTACTTTCCTCAAGCGAGGCGCTGGAGGCAACCTCCCCGAGTGAGAAAAGCGAATCCCTGGCACCTAGCGTGCACACCGAGTTAAGGGAAATAGGCTCGCATTCCGTTGCCGAGTCCCTCAGGGGCTTCCCGCCGCGAACATCGCAGCGATTTGCTCCGGGCGAGCCGCACGCCTCATGATGAGGAACTCATCGATTGCACCATTGAGATTGCGCACCTCAAACTCGGTGCCCTCCGCCCATACCTGATAGGACCAATTGCCAATGTCGGCGATGCCGATTCCCAACAATCGTGGATTCTCCTCTTCGTTGATCCCAATCACCTCACCGTTGAGGTAGTGGGTTACCCTGCCCGCCTTGCTGTCGTAGGTGACGGCGACATGCATCCAGCTCCCGAGGGAACTGTCCTTGAGAATATTGCGATCACAATGGTAGTGGCGTTGGTCCAGAATGTTGCTTGAGCCACCGGTGGTATCACGAAAATGGAGATGGATGCTTTGCCCATCCACCTTGACCAGGGACCAGTTCACAGAACGCTTCTGGTCATCGGCTTCCGAGTACAACAACGAAGTTGTCCGAGAACTGAGCTGATCGACCCGTACCCAACAGGCCAAGGTGAGGTTTCCAAACGTGCTCAGGACGTTTGTCCGAACGCGATGGGAAGCATTTCGGAACTCAAGCGCACCCTTTCCGGCCCATCGCCCCTCGGCCCTTCTGCAACCTACGACCGCACCGTTTGTATCCTGCGATGAGGCGGCGGCTACATTTCTCACCGTCAACCCATGCGGACAGTTATCTTGGAAATCATAGGCAACCAGCATGTCCGGGTCCCTGCACAACTCCTGATGAAAGGCCTGCCAGCGTTGGAAATTCTTCCTCGCTGAGCGACTCAACCGCTCCGCGGCGTCAAAGCTGTCTGCTAGCGCCTCAATCTCGCTGGTCGTGCCGTCCACCGCCAGATTGAGACCCTCCCCAGTCAGCAGGTTCTCCTTTTGACCGTTACTCGTCTTCGAATGCACCTCCACTTCTCCATCCAGAACATGCACCTCACCATGACCTTCGCGATCGACTTTCATGACGAATTCAGTGCCAAGGTCAACCACTTTGAAACCGCTCGTCTCGACGCGGAACCCCCTCGCTGGTGGCGGAACGTGCGCCCATAGATTACCGTATTCAAGCCGCACCAGATCAGGTGTTTCCAACTTGATCGATGTAGGCCCCTCAACGATCACCGTGGCTCCAGAGTAAAAATCGACCTGTGCCAGCCCGCTGACGATCTCCAATACACCTGCCCCGACTGGAGCACCCCGTTCGAGTTTTTCCACCGAAAGGCTTGTGCCCTCTCCCCACTCCACCCCGCTTGTCTGGGTCACCACCGCGATGCCCCCAGCATCCGAGTGCTCCGCAGATGAGAAGTCCCCCTCAGCCCCCCGTGGACTCTTGGCCCACAGCCACAAAACCATCAGAGTCACCACCGCCACTGCGGCCAGTCCACTGGCCGCTCTCCACAAAAAACGCCCGATTACAATACTACCATTCTGCCCGTCCACCTGCTCTTGCCAATTCCCAACCACCACGCGCAGGTCGGCCGAGAGATACAGAAGCTCAACGAAGCGCCTGCAAGCACAGGGCTGATTGCGTATGATGTCGCGGATCTCCTCGATCTCGCCCTCGCCTAAGGCATCTTCCTTGAGACGCTCCACAAGATAGGCGACCCGTCGATTGTTAGAATCTTCAGTTTTCATTTCCCAGAAATCTCATGAATACAGCCCATTCGCCTTCGAACGCATTCCAGAAGCAAGCCGTGGGCCTTCTCTAAAAACAAATATACGGAACGAATACTTATCCCGAGCTTGCTGGCGATCGCCTGCACCCTGACGTCCTTCTGATAACGCCACCAGATGATGTTGCGGAGCTTCACGGGCAGTCTACGCAGACAATGCTGGAGGTCATCTCTACGGTCTGCGAGCTCGCAGCCGACCGCCACCGACTCGTCCGCCAGCGCGCAGCCGACCTCGTTCTCGGCGGCGTTCATCGCGGCCGGCGACCTGTCGCTGACCTGGACCAACCCCACGTCGGAGAACTTCCGCGACGTGGAGG
>JAURCU010000091.1 GCA_030828305.1 Luteolibacter sp. | reverse complement strand
CATCCATCCAAACCCCGGGAACCTGATCATTCCGCCGGCTCGCCCGAGCGCATTCCCAAAAAGCATGCTCAGCATGCCGCTAGCCAGCGACTGCCCGTCTGGTTCGGCCTCGCACTGGGCATGGGCCTGTTCGTCGGGATGCAGATCGCTCCTGAACCCGGCGGCATGACTGAAGCTGCGTGGAACGTCGCCTCGGTCGCCGTCCTGATGGCCTGCCTCTGGCTAACGGAAGCCATACCCGTGCCGGCCACTGCCATGATTCCACTCGCTCTGTTTCCGCTGCTCGGCTTGGGCTCCATCAAGGAGGTCGCTCAACCCTATTCCAATCCGCTGATCTATCTCTTTCTCGGCGGCTTTATGATCGCCTTGGCCGTCGAGCGTTGGGGCTTGCACAAGCGCATCGCACTGCGTGTTCTGTCTCACTCCGGAACCAAGCCGCGGCATCTGGTGGGAGCCTTCATGCTCACCGCCGCGGGCCTGAGCATGTGGATTTCCAACACGGCTTCCACCGTCATGATGCTACCCATCGCTTTGTCCGTGGTGGGCATTGTCACGGCTAATGCCAGCGATCCGCAGCAAGCGGATGACGATAATCTCAATTTTGGCAAATGCCTGCTCATTGCCACCGCCTACGGAGCCTCCATGGGCGGTATCGCCACCTTGGTGGGCACACCACCGAATGCGTTGCTCGCCGGCTTTGTTTCCAGCAACCTGGGTATCGAAATTGGCTTCGCCCAGTGGATGGTGATCGGAGTCCCCATCGCCATCATCATGCTCATTCTCGGCTGGCTGATTCTGACCCGGGTGGTGTTTCACACCGGTAAGGAGTCGATTCCCGGTGCCTCCGAGGCGATTGAAAAGGAAGCACGGGCCCTACCACCCATGTCGCATGCGGAAAAAATGGTCGCTACGCTATTTGCATTGACCGCCCTGGCCTGGATCGCCCGCCCGATGTTGCAGAAAGCAACCCCAGTGCTCGCCGGGCTATCGGATGCCGGTATTGCGATCACTGCGGGGCTCATTCTCTTTGGCATACCCGTCAGCCTGAAAGAGCGCGAATTCCTGCTCAACTGGGAGTGGGCCAAGCGCCTGCCTTGGGGAGTACTCGTTCTCTTTGGAGGTGGCCTGAGTCTTGCCTCCCAGGTCTCTAGTAGCGGACTTGCGACTTGGATCGGCAACATGCTCACCGTCTTCAGTCATTGGCATCTCCTACTGGTTATCATCTTGCTGACCACGGTCATTGTGTTCCTCACCGAGATGACCTCCAACACCGCGACCACTGCCACCTTTTTACCGGTGATTGCTGCTCTGGCCACTGCCATGGATGTCGAGGCCATGATGCTGCTCGTTCCCGCTGCGCTCGGGGCCTCGATGGCCTTCATGATGCCGGTGGCCACCCCACCCAACGCGATTGTCTTCGGCGGCGGCCAACTCACCATTCCCGACATGGCCAAGGCCGGCTTCTGGGTCAACATCGCCGCTATCGCTGTAATCACGATGCTGTGCTGGTTTCTGGTGCCATTACTCTTTCTGAAGTGATGGGCCTGGGTCGTGATCGCGACCTGCGCCTGGATTTATGATTTTTAATTTCCTATTTATGATTTTTAATTGCGGGAGTGCACAGCACCCGCGCCATCATCATCCGTCAGACGCGTCTTACCGACACCAGCCTGATCGTGCATTGGTTTACCGAGAATAACGGACTGGTAAAAACCGTCGCCAAAGGGGCGCGTCGGCCTAAAAGTGCGTTTGCCGGAAAACTCGATCTCTTCTTTGGCGGTGAAATCGTTTTTCAACAGGCACGCAAGGGCGAGCTTCACGCACTGCGGGAAGTCGCCATCCATGACTGGCGCGAGGGCCTGCGCTCCAACTACACCAGCACTCTTCTGGCCGCCTACTTTTGCCAGTTGGTTGCAGCCGCGGTGGAGCCTGAACATCCGGAACCGGCCATGCACGACCTCCTCCAGCGAGCCCTCAATCACCTTAGTGAGTCAACACCCAGCCTCAAGGCCCTGCAGCACTTTGAGAAGGAACTGAGCAAACTGCTGGGCGTGGCCGGTGAAAGGCGCAATGCCAGGGACGAGCTGCGCGGCCTGATTGGCCGACTGCCCGATGGCCGCAGCGAACTGGAGGAACGATTGTCACCTTGACCCTGTTGGGGTCAAAGCTTACCGATAGGGAGGAAATCTTCAAAATTTCAATTCATGGCTGATTATTCACGCTACATTCAGGAACTACAGCAACAGACTCAGCCACTTGCGGATGAGGGACAGGCCGAAAAGGCGCTCAGCATACTTAACGCCGCACTGGAGAAAAAGGCGAGCGACACCCATCTCTACGCTCTCATCCTTGAACTGCGTGGCACACTCTACTACCAATTCGATCATCTGGACTACGCCCTCCAGGATTTCCAGAGGGCGCTCTCCACTCTCGCGCAAGGCCCCGAGGACCACCAGACCGCCGGCTCCATCTATTCCTCACTTGGCGCCACCCACCATGCGCTGGGCAATATGGAAAAAACGATCGAATGTTGGCATCAGGCCATCCGGCATTATCAAGAAAACGATCCGCCGCTGCTCATCGACACAGCCACCACCTCCAACAACCTCGGATTCCTCCATCGGGACGCTGGCGACTTGGATGCCGCCGAAAACTGCTTCTTGCGCGCCCTTCAGATTCTTCACGGCGAACTCGGCAAATACGATGCCTTCACCGCAACGGTATACTGCAACCTCGGCAGCCTTTATCAGAAGGCTGGTTTCCTTAATCAGGCCAAGGAGATGCATCAAACATCCCTGACCATCCGCAACAAGATGTTGGGCAAGGCGCACCCGGATACCGCCCAATCGCACAATAACATGGCTTTGCTGCTGATGGAGCTCGGTGAATACGACGAGGCTCGCAGCCATATCGAAACTGCTCTCAAGAGCTTCGGTTCGCTGGGCTCAGACTACGAGGAAGATTTCCAAGCGGTGCGCGCCAACTACACCGACCTGCTCCATGAGATCGGGGAGTATGAACTCGCCGACGAATTGGAGTCAAAACACACCTGAATGGAGTGACTCCTTTCGAGGAGCCATGGAGCTTTCTCAAGGCAGCCTGCCGTGAGCAATTGCTTTGCTTGGGTGGTATTGGGCGCCGTAAACATCCGACGGCTTTCATTGCCACTTGGGGCCGAAAATGCCATCAAATCATCGGCGCGATAACGAGTGCAACCACGCTCATGAGCTTGAGGAGGATGTTGAGCGAGGGACCGGAAGTATCCTTGAAGGGATCGCCAACCGTGTCCCCCACCACTGCTGCCTTGTGCGCTTCACTGCCCTTGCCGAGCGTTTCGCCGTTCACTTCGAAGCCTTCTTCGATCATCTTCTTGGCATTGTCCCAAGCACCGCCTGCGTTACTCTGGAACAGTGCCATAAGCACACCTGTGACCGTCACCCCAGCAAGTAGACCTCCCAGCATGGCGGGCCCACCAATAAAACCAACCGCCACCGGAGCAGCTACAGCGAGAAGACCCGGGCGCACCATCTCCTTGATGGAAGCCTTGGTTGAAATCTCCACGCATTCGCCATACTCGGCCTTGCCGTGCGCATCCTCGTAAGTGGCGCGGTCCTCCTCATCCCATTCGGCGAGGGGCTTGCCGGGATTGCGGTTCATGGCGTGCAGTCCAGCCTTGAGCGCGGGAATGTCGCGGAACTGACGACGCACTTCCTCAATCATCGCCATCGCGGCGCGGCCTACCGCCTGCATGGAGAGGGCAGAGAACAGGAAGGGCAGCATGCCACCCACCAGAAGAGCCGCCACCACCTTGGGATCTGTCAATTCGATTGTGAGAACCTCACCTGCATGGGCACCCTCGTAGGTGGTCTTGAAGGCAGCAAAGAGCGCGAGCGCGGTGAGCGCAGCCGATCCAATGGCAAAACCCTTGCCAATGGCGGCTGTGGTGTTGCCGACCGCATCAAGTTTGTCGGTGCGCTGGCGAACCTCAGCTGGCAACTCGCTCATTTCGGCAATGCCACCGGCGTTATCGGAAATGGGTCCGTAGGCATCCACTGCCAGCTGGATTCCCGTGTTGGAGAGCATGCCTACGGCAGCAATCGCAATGCCGTAGAGCCCCGCCCACTCGTAGGCGCAGAGAATGGCCCCGGAAAGGACAATGATAGGAAACGCTGTGGAGATCATGCCAACACCCAAACCTGCAATGATATTGGTGGCCGAGCCGGTAACCGACTGGCGCACGATGCTTTTGACCGGACCGGTGCCCGTGCCCGTGTAGTGCTCGGTAATGAAGCCGATACCGAGACCTGCCACCAGACCCGCAATCACCGCACCAAAGACCTTGAGGGGAGTGATAGCGACTCCACCAATGCTGGTCCATGAATCGGGCAGCATGACCTTGCACAGCACGAAGGTTCCAATGAGGAGAATGGCTGCGGCTACCAACTCACCGGTGTTGAGTGCACGGTGGGGGCTACCCCCGTCCTTCACCCGCACAAAGAAAGTGCCGATGATGGACGCGATAATGCCAAGGCCCGCCAGCAGCAGAGGCAGCATCACCGCACCCATGCCGTTGGTGTTGGCAAACTCCGGCATGTTGATGAAAGCGGCACCCAGCACCATGGTGGCGATGATGGAGCCCACGTAGGACTCAAAAAGGTCGGCCCCCATGCCAGCAACATCACCCACGTTGTCGCCGACATTGTCTGCGATGACACCGGGGTTGCGGGGGTCGTCCTCGGGAATGCCCGCTTCAACCTTGCCGACAAGATCAGCTCCGACGTCAGCCGCCTTGGTGTAAATGCCGCCACCAACGCGAGCAAAAAGCGCGATCGAGGACGCTCCAAAGGAGAAACCAGCAATGATATTCATGACTTGGGCAATGCCACGTTCATCATGTCCAAAAGTGTTGCTGAAGATGGCAAACAGGCCGCCAAGTCCCAGAACACCGAGGCCAACCACGCCCATCCCCATCACCGAGCCACCCGCAAAGGCCACGCCGAGACCCTTGCCCAGACTCTCTCGGGCGGCGTTGGTAGTACGCACGTTGGCCTTGGTCGCCACCTTCATGCCGATGTAGCCAGCCAGCGCCGAGCAGAAGGCCCCCACCACGAATGAGACGGCCGCCAAGGGCGAAGAGTCCTCACTTTTCAGGCCGCCAAAAACCAACAGCACCGCAATACAAGCCACAAAGATGGCGAGCACCTTGTATTCAGCACGCAAGAAGGACATGGCTCCTTCCTGAATAGATTCGGCGATGCCCACCATTTTGGGCGTGCCAGGGTCCTGTTTGCTGACCCATGAGGATTTCATGAAAGTGAAGATGAGGGCGATGACGCCAAAGGCAGGAATGCAGTAGATGAGCAGGTCGTTCATGGGTTCTTATAGCACCTCGCGGTGCCTCAATGTTGTGACTTTAGTGGGCTGCCTCAGTGTTGGCGGATGACCAAAAATATTGAGGACCCAAACTACTAGGGTTCCGCACTCGGGATGACAAGGAATGAATTGTCCGATTACTGTGTCAATCTTGGCCTTGCCTGAGCCTTGAAGGGGCGTTTAATTCGCCCCGTCATGGCGACCATCAACTCCAATTTCCTGAAACTCAAAGCCGGTTATCTTTTCCCTGAAATCGCGCGTCGTGTGAAAGCCTACTCCGAAGCCAATCCCGAAAAGGCTGGCAAAATTATTCGTTGCGGCATCGGCGACGTCACCGAGCCGCTTCCAGCCGCCGTGGTCAAGGCCATGCACGAGGGCGTGGACGAGCAAGCCAATCGCGAGACATTCCACGGCTATGGCCCCGAACAGGGCTATGAATTCCTGCGTCAGGCCATCGTCGACAACCAGTATCAGAGCATGAGCATCTCCGCAGACGAGGTCTTCATTTCCGACGGCTCCAAATGCGACACCGGAAACATCCTGGATATCTTCGGCAATGGCAACACCATCGCCATCACTGATCCTGTCTACCCGGTGTATGTCGACACCAACGTCATGGAGGGCAACACCGGTGATGCCGATGAAAAGGGGGCTTATGGCGGCTTGCTCTACCTGCCCTGCACGGCAGAGAACGGCTTCGTTGCCGCACCTCCCACCGAAAAGGCCGACCTCATCTACCTCTGCTTCCCCAACAACCCCACCGGAGCCACCGCCAACAAGGAGCAACTCAAGGCTTGGGTCGATTACGCCAAGGCCAACGACGCCATCATCCTTTACGATGCCGCCTACGAGGCCTTCATTCAGGACCCGGAAATCCCCCACTCCATCTTTGAGATCGAGGGTGCCCACGACTGCGCCATCGAGTTTCGTTCCTTCTCCAAGAACGGTGGCTTCACCGGCATCCGCTGCGGCTACGTGGTGATTCCCAAGACCGTCACCGGCTCTGACGCCAACGGCAATCGCGTGCCACTCCACCAACTCTGGAACCGCCGCACCTCGACCAAGTTCAACGGTGCAAGCTACCCCGTGCAGAAGGGCGCTGCGGCCATCTTCAGTGAGGAAGGCAAGGCCCAGGTCAACGCCCTCATCGAGCACTACATGGGCAATGCCAAGTTGCTGCGCGAAGCCGCGACCGAACTCGGCCTCGCCGTCTATGGCGGCGAGAATGCCCCCTATGTCTGGATCGCCTGCCCCGAGGGCGTGAGCTCCTGGGACATGTTCGACAAGATGCTCGAAGAGGCTCAGGTTGTGGTCACCCCCGGCTCGGGCTTCGGCTCCGCGGGTGAAGGCTACTTCCGCGTTTCCGCATTCAACTCGCGCCAAAACGTCCAGGAAGTCTGCAAGCGCCTGAGCGCCCTGGTGGGCTGATCAGGGTTCTGGTTCATGCTTGCCCGCGTCCTCGCGTTGCGGATCTGGGAGCGCAATGGTGTGTGGAGCATCGATGATCTTTTGCGAAGCCACGCTCTCAGCATCTTCTGTCGCCGACACATCCACATCCTGCTTGCGACGATGTTGATAAGCGGCTCTCACTACCTGTAGGCTGCGCAAACTGGCTTGGTGACCTTCGGCAGTCAGGCCTATCTTGATATCGACCAGGCCTTTCATGGTTTCCAGCCCCCCATCGTAGAGCCGCACCGCCTTCTTATGATCCAGATCCTTGGCCAGAAAGATTTCAAGCAATCGGGCAAGCGCGGCGTCGTGGCGCTTACCCTCAGGGTCGGCGAGCACGGCCATGTAGTAGCCCGTCACCACTTCACTCATCTCCTCACCCATCAATGACATCAACCCCGCCGCATCGTAAAGCAACTCGCCAACCTGGGTACGCGGGATGTTAGAGAACGCGCCCTGAACCTTTTCCACTCCAAAGCCTCCTTGAGCCAGCTCAGTGGCCTTGAGCTTGATGGCGGCAGAACTGAGACACTCGGCTCCCTGCTTGGCCCTGATGCCCTCCAACTTGGCACCCTCCAGGGATGAGGTCTTGAGGCCACCGCCCTGCAGGCCGCTGGTCTGAAGACGACCTCCCTGCAAACCGCTGCTGTCCTTATCCTTGTCATTGAGCCTAGCGCCACCTTGCAGGCTAGTGCCCTGCAACTCCGCATTTGCCGTTGGCACCAGCAAAGTTGCGCAAGCCAACAGGCATGATGGAAGATGGCGATTCATGAGCTGGCGATGGTAAGTGGTTTTCCCACCATTCCAAGGATCAAGACTTACTGAAGGAGCTGACTAACGAAACCAGGTCAGCCGGCCCCGAATGATCAGCCGTGAGGATCGCCTGCTTCTGGAGGCAGCAAATTTCGCCAATCCCCTTGGCCGAGAGTGTAAGCATGGCAGTCATTTCGTCGGCCGTGAAGACGGCTTCCTCGCCGCTGCCCTGGACTTCCACGAATTGCCCGGCCTCGGTCATCACCACGTTGAAGTCGACGGCGGCATCCTTGTCCTCGGGATAATTGAGATCAAGTATGGGAGTTTGCTCATAAACGCCTGCGGAAACCGCCGCCACCAATTGCTTCATGGGGAAGTCCTTGATCTTGCCCTCGCCCAGCAGGCGGTTACAGGCAATAGCCACCGCCACACAGCCCCCGCTGACCGCAGCGGTGCGAGTTCCTCCGTCAGCCTGCAAGACGTCGCAGTCCACCCACATGGTACGCGGGCCCAACTTCTGCAGATCAACAACCGCGCGCAACGAGCGACCAATGAGGCGCTGGATTTCCGAGGAACGGCCGTCCAGCCTGCCCTGCGAAATATCGCGCGCTTTGCGCTCCAGCGTCGAATACGGCAGCATCGAATACTCGGCAGTGAGCCAACCGCCGCTCACTTTTTGGTATTTCATCCATCGCGGCACATCCTCCTGCACGGTGGCCGAGCAAATCACCCGCGTGTTGCCGAAGCTCACCAGCACCGAACCGGTGGCATGGGCAGCAACATTGGGAAGAAATGAAATCTCACGGAGTTGATTCGGCTCACGGCCGTCGGGGCGCTTCATGCATCCAGTGAAGGGCAGCCGATCGGAAGTCGCAAGTCCCGAGCCGCTCAGGCCTTGCGAATCGCCTCAATCGCCGCCGCCATATCGGGCGCCTTG
>JAURCU010000090.1 GCA_030828305.1 Luteolibacter sp. | reverse complement strand
AGCTGGGCATGGGGCAATTTTGCGCGGATTGCAGGGGCTGCCAAGTGCTGATTTCATGCTATCTTTTAACAGGATTGTGTTGCTTCAGGGCTACCCGGTCATGGCGATGTTGCGTGCGGCGACCCGTGAGTCGGATGGTCGTGCCAACCTCCATCAGGGTGCATTGGGCATCGGAATCGATCTGGTAACGGGCAGGACGACCCGTGCGGTGCATCACGGCATTCCGCTGACCCATCACCCCGATACCGCTCTCCCCGTCATCGGTCTTCAAATACCTGGCTGGGGCCGCATCATGGAGATGGCGGTCATGTGCCAGCAGATGACGGGTCTTGGCTATCTGGGCGTGGATCTGATGATCGATGAATTATTGGGTCCGATGATGATCGAGGTCAACGCGCGGCCAGGTCTTGCCATCCAAATGGCGAATGGAATTGGACTGATGAAGCGTTTGGAACCCATCCTCTCACACTGCGCTACTCATCCTGCTGAAGCATTGGAGCAAAAATTGGAATTTTCTCGCAGAACGTTTGGCTGATTCGGACTGAAAAGCATTCCTCGACAGTTCCGCTTACCGTCAATAATCTGACTTTCTGCATGAAATTCAATCCATTGTCCCTTTTCGTTCGCTGCATAAGCGGTGTTGTTGCCTTGGCGATCTTCTCACTGGCAGATGCCCAAGAAGGCCAGAAATCCCCGGAGCTTTCTGCCGAGCAAATCAAAACCAATTCTTCATATGCTTTGGGTCTGCGCACCGGCAGCGATTTTGCCAAACAGTTCGGTCGTTTCGGTGTTGAAATCGACGATTTGGATTTTGAAGCCTTCCACAAGGGTTTTCGGCTCGCTTATGAGGAAAAAGAACTTCCGTCTTCCATGACTGAAAAAGACCTGCAGGACGGCATGGAAGCCTTCGGTAAGTTGGTGCAGCAGCGTGAGGAGAAGATCGCCAAACAGAACAAGGCAGCCGGAGTGGTGTTTCTCGAGGAAAACGGCAAGCGCAAGGGAGTGGCGACCACCGAAAGCGGTCTGCAATACGAAGTGATCGAGAAAGGTGGTGACAAGAAATATGAGGCACCAAAAGATCCCCAAAGCCCACAGAAAATCTTTCAGGTGCACTACAAGGGCACTCTCATCGATGGTACTGAGTTTGATGCTTCTCCCGAGGGAGAGGCCGTGCCCATGACGCTACAAGTGGTGCCCGGCTTCCGGGAAGCGCTGACCAGCATGCCTGTAGGTGCCAAGTGGAAACTTTTCCTCTCTCCCGATCTCGCCTACGGCGAGCAGCGCGCGAGCAGCAAGATTGCACCCAACAGCACGCTGATCTTCGATCTCAAACTTGAGGCTATCGAGGATGCCCCACAGCCACAGGGGCTGCCTTTCCAACTGCCCGGGCAATAAAACCGTAAGGTTTGCAATCCTCTTGGTGGCTGCGCCGCTCTATCTTCGAAGCGCGGTGTTTAACATTCGATGTCGCTTGGTCTTGCTTTGGCTGGGCCATTGGGTTTCGTTCACGGTTCAATTCCTCATAAAAAACCCCAGCCCTTGGCAGGGACCGGGGTTTGCTTTGAATCTGATTTCAGTGGATGAATTACTGCTTCTCCTTGTCGAAGGCGGCATCGAAAGCGACGTTGCTGCCTTCGAAGTCGAGACTGCGCACGAAGCTGGAGGCCTCGGAGGCGCCGTGGATGCGGTCCATGCGGATGTCCTCCCATTCGACGGAGAGGGGGCCTTGGTAGCCGATGTCGTTGAGGGCGACGATGATGTCCTCGAACTCGACGTCACCGCGACCGGGTGAGCGGAAGTCCCAGTAACGACGGGCGTCGCCGAAGTCGGTGTGGCCGCCGAAGACGCCGACAGTGCCGTCGCCGTGACCCCACCAGGCGTCCTTGACGTGGCAGTGGAAGATGCGCTTGGCGAATTCGCGGATAAAGCGGACATAGTCGACACCCTGATAGCCGAGGTGGGAGGGGTCGTAGTTGAATCCGAAGCGTTTGTGGTTCTTGACTGCCTTGAGAGCGCGGTGGGCAGAGGCAATGTCAAAGGCGATTTCAGTGGGGTGTACTTCAAGTGCGAAGTTGACTTTCACTTTGTCGAATTCTTCAAGGATGGGTCCGAAGCGTTTGGCGAAATCTTGAAAGCCTTTCTCAAGGAATGCTTGGTCGGTAGGCGGGAATGCGTAGAGGGCATGCCAGATGGAGGAACCGGTGAAGCCGTTGACTACTGGGGCGAACTTGTCGAAGACCTCGCGCTTCGGGCGGGCATCCATGAACTTGCGGCAGGCCTTGGCAGTCTTGATCATCTTCTTGGCCGCACGCTTGCGCACGCCTTCGGGATCTCCATTACCCCAGACATCCTCGGGAAGAATCGCCTTGTGGCGCTCGTCGATGGGGTCGCAGATGGCCTGCCCCACGAGGTGGCTCGAAATCGAATAACAGGTCAGTCCGTGGTCGCCGAGCAGCTCCCATTTATCCTTGATGTATTTCTTGTTGCTGATCGCAGCATCGACATCAAAGTGGTCGCCCCAGCAGGCGAGCTCAAGGCCATCGTAGCCCATCTCATAGGCAAGCGGCGCGAGTTTTTCGAGCGGAAGGTCGGCCCACTGGCCGGTGAAGAGGGTAACGGGTCTGGACATGATAGAGTTGGTTCAGGTTGCAAAAAGCGCACCTTCAGGCTGTGGTATGCCTCTGCGCCCATCAATGCAAAACTATCGAAAAGTAAGCTTCTATCTGGGTTTCTAGGGGAGGTCAGCCCTTGAGTTTGACTGGCTTGCCATTCTTGTCGTAGGGCTTGCCATCCTCTTTGATCAGCGTGAAGGAGCCGCCTGACTTCTCCGCCATCTTGAGCATGGCGTCCTTGGTTTGGGGCTGCATCATGGCAACGGTATTGATAATCACACCTTGCTTTTTGGCCTTCTTGCCGATTCTTTCGGCGGTTTCGACCATGTTACCTCCACAGGAGCCATCGGTCATGAAGAAGATGACATCGGGTTTTGGACTCATGCGCAGCGCCATGTCGATGGCAGGCTCCCAGATGGTGCCATAGACCAATTTGCTTTCCTCGATGAGTTTAATGGATTGCTTTATCTGCTTGCTGGACGCTTTGAGCCATTCTGGCTTCTGCAGTTTTTTATCGTCCTTGGGTTTGAATCCGTGAGCTCCTCCCGTGGAGATCCAATCAAACTCCTCGTTTCCCTTGGTGACGACTGTCATTGAGTTTTTTCCACCCTTGATTTTATCACCAGCGACCCAGACGGGTCCTGCGAAGAAGATGAGCTGGTATTCGATTCTGCCCTTGAGCTCACCAACCGAGCGGGCGAGTTCGGTGCGCATCAGTTGTTCGCGCTTGCCACCCATCGAGGCTGAGTAGTCGATGATGTATGCAACTCGCTGCGCATTGGTTTTGGTGTTGAAGAACGAGGCAGAACCCGAACCGGATCCGCTACCTGTGCCCCAGCCGCTTCCGAAATCGGCGTCCGCACCGAAGTCGGTGGATGGAGTGGAGACTTCGACTTCAGGCACTGGGATGGAGACATCAGCCATTGCAGCGGAGGTGATAACCGTTGTCACCGATGAAGAGGGTGAAGAGGGCTTCTTTTTGACGGTTTCCTTGATCGGCTTGGGATCGGGTTTCATCTGCTCCTGATCATAGGAGTAGGTTACGATGACCACTTCTTCCTTGTGAGTCTTTGGTAGCAGAAAGAGGCTTAGAATCAGTCCCAGCAGCACCAGGAATAGAATGGATATTAGTAGCGAACTGATGGTGGAGTTGCGTTTCTGGACCTGCAAACGGGCCATCGCTTCAGGGCTGAGTTTGGCGTGCAAGGACATGGCAGATCAGTTGGCAGGGTTAAATCGATAGCAAATACCGACCCTGAAATATACACGGCTTTACCCGAATATGTGACACAAATACACTCAAATCCCATGTTTCTGGCGAATGCCCGCCAGAATATTTCCCTATCCCGCACCGATTCGGACTACTTGGCCCTAGCGGCCATCACCTTGTGCTTGGCTCGCATTTGTTTGAGCTGCTCCTGGTAAGCTGGGTTCTCCACCAGGTTGCTCTGCTCGAGAGGGTCCTTGGTCAGATCGTAGAGCTCCTCGTGCTGCCACTCTGGCCACCAGGTGTATTTGAGGGTCTTGCTGACCACAGCTTCTGAGTAGGGGATGCGGTGTTTGTTTGAAATGGTGGCGTGCTCGTAGAAAAATTCTGTGCGCCACTTGGTGTCGTTGTCACCCAAATACAAACGGGAGAGGTCCTCGCCTTGCACGCCCTGTGGAATTTGTAGGCCGAGTGCCTTGAGAATGGTGGGAGCAAGATCCACGTTGAGAGCGTATTCGTCGTTCTTTTGGCCGCGTTTTCCCCTTGGTATTCGGGGATCGAAAACAATCAGCGGCACCCGGATGCTCTCCTCATAAGGATACCATTTGTCGGCCAGTTTGCGGTCTCCGTGAAAGTATCCATTGTCACCGATAAAGATGATAAGGGTATTCTCCAGCTCGCCCTCTTTGTTCAGCCGTTCGACAATCTTGCCGCAGACCTCGTCCACCTCTGTGCACAGACGGTAGTAATTTTTCATCATGGTCTGGAAGCTCTCATTCGTGGTGAAGCGCCAACCGTAGCGAACCCGGCCTTCGTTGCGCTCGTCCTGCAGGAAAGGAGGTAAGTTTTTGAAGGCCGCGTCACTGCGCAAGACCGGGTTGGGAATGCTGACATCCGTGTAGAGCTTCATGCTGTGCTCCTGTGGAAGGTATTGCTTGGGGTTCGGGTCTTCGGCGTGGGAGGCAAAGAAGCAGAGGTTAAGCAGAAAGGGCTTATCCTTGGGGCGCTTGTCGAGGAACTCCATGGAGTCCTTGAGGTTCTTGGCGGTCACGTGGATTTTGTTGCCGTTCTCGTCCTTGATCCAGTGGCGGCCGCTGTAGCTTTTTCCATAGTCGAAGTTCTTGGCCGGGAATTTTCCGCAATGCCATTTGCCAACGTGGCCGGTGTGGTAGCCCTGAGCGCGAAGGATGCCGGGATAGGTTTCCGACCAAGGGGTGTTAAAGCCCTTGAATCCCTTGTTGCCGTGACGCGACATCCATTGGCCGGTCATGATCGAGGCGCGGCTGACTCCGCAGATGGAGGTGGTGACGCAGGCGTGGGTGAAATGCACGCCGTTGGCGGCAAGCTTGTCGAGGTGGGGCGTCTTGACGATTGGGTTTCCGGCCGCGCCGAGGGTGTCGTAGCGCCAATCGTCAGAGAGCATGACGACCACATTCATGGGCTTCTTCTCTGCAAGTAGAGGAATTGCGGTAATGCTGAAAAGGGTAAGCAGGAGTGTGATGGGCTTGGTCATGTGAAAACTAAGAACTAAGAACTAGGAACTAAGAGCGAATCCGAAGGATTCACGGCTTCCACCAGTTATTGAGATTGGCCAGAAGCATGATGACGCGATCTTGTTGATCGGCGGCGAGGTTGTTCTTTTCCCAGGGATCCTGGGCGAGGTTGTAGAGTTCGGCTTTGCCCTTGGTCGGGGCGATGAGTTTCCAATCTCCATCGATGATGAAGCGGCCGTCCAGGCTGCCGTGAGGGAATTGCGCCTTATCCATGTCGTGGGCCCAGTCCTCGCCGTAAATGACGCTTCGGGCACCTACAGCTTTTTTGTCGAGCAGATCGATGCCGCTCAGATTGTCTGGCATGGAGCAGCCGGTGAGCTTGGCGATGGTCGGCCAGATGTCGAGATTGGTGGCGAGGTTCTGCTTGTTCATGGCGGGCTCAATCCGGTCCTTCCAAGAGATCATGATGGGAGTGCGCACACCGCCCTCATAGATGGTCTGCTTGGAGCGCTCGGCGTAACGCTGCGGTGTATCGGCTTTCTGAATCCAGCCGTTATCGGTGGTATAAATGATGACGGTGTCCTTTAGCTGGTTGATTTCCTCGAGGTGCTTGATGAGTTCACCGATGGCTTTGTCATGCCATTCGCAGTTGGCCCAATAGCGGGCAACAGCGGGGGTGGGGGCTACCTTGAGGTATTGATCCAAGAGGTCCTTGGGAGGGTTGTGTGGAGTGTGGGGAAGGAAGACGCCATACCAGATGAACCAGGGCTTGTCGCCGGCTTCCTTGATGAAGTCGTAGATGGGTTGCTGGCCATCGCGGCCAATCTTGAGGCCCGCGTCGCCGTGACGTCCTCCTCGCCTGGGGTCGCCGTGGGTCATGCCATGGGTGAAGCCACTGTCGGCGATGGGATTGCCTTCCCACCACTTGCCGGTTTGCAGGGTGAGGTAGCCGTTTTCCTTGAGTGAGCGCATGAGGTTGGGAGACTTGTTGTAGTGCTCGATGAGCTTGCTGTTGAGTTCCGGGCGCTTGGCCTGTTTGTTTTTGCCATCGAGGCCCCAGGTCGGGTCATTGCCGGTGATGCCGTGTTGATGGGGATAAAGGCCGGTGGTGATGGTGGCCAAGGAGGGGCGGCAAAGCGGAACGGGTGTGTAGCCACGCGTGAAAGTCAGTGATTCGGATGCCAGTTGATCGAGGACCGGTGTTTTGATGTGCTCGTGGCCCATGAAGCCGTAGTCTCCCCACGCTTGATCGTCGGAGAGCAGAAAGAGGATGTTGGGCTTTTCGGGCTTCGCCGCGTGAAGGGGAAGGCTGAATGCGAGGGAGGCCAAGGTGGCGAGAATGCATGTAATTCGCATGATTAGGATACAGGGCGCTGAGCGAGGGGCTTTCAAGCCTTCTGATACAAAAAGTGCCGCTTGAAACCTTTGCAACTGCGCATCAAACTTGCCTGCGTGATTCCCAACGTCCTCGCTGAACGCTACGCCTCTGCCGCCATTCAAGATATCTGGTCCGCTCAAGGACGCATCATTCTGGAGCGTGAGTTCTGGATTGCCGTGATGAAGGCCCAGAAGGATTTGGGTCTGAATATCCCGCAGGAAGCCATCGAGGCCTACGAGGACGCCAAGCAGAGGGTTGATGTGTCCTCCATCATGGAGCGCGAGCGTGTTACGCGCCATGATGTGAAGGCGCGAATTGAGGAGTTCAACGGCCTTACCGGCCATGAGCATATCCACAAGGGCATGACCTCGCGCGACCTCACCGAAAACGTGGAGCAACTCCAGGTGTATCGTTCGCTTCTGGTAGTGCGTGACAAAACCATCGCAGCGCTCGCGCGCATGAGCGCCCACAGCCAGCAATGGCAGGATCTGGTAATCACCGCCCGTACTCACAACGTTGCCGCTCAACCGACCACCATGGGTAAGCGCATCTCCATGTTTGGCGAGGAACTTCTCAGTGGCCTGCAAGCCCTCAATGGTCTGATCGATTCCTATGCCGTACGGGGCCTCAAGGGGGCGGTCGGCACCCAAATGGATCAGCTTTCACTTTTCGATGGTGACGCTGCCAAGGTGTGCGAACTTGAAAAGCGCATCGTTGGGCATCTCGGTATGCCATCCCTGTGGACCAACGTCGGGCAGGTTTACCCGCGCTCACTGGATCTGCGTACGGTGGCCGCACTCACCGATCTATGCTCAGGGCCGTCTTCCTTCTGCCGAACCCTGCGCCTGATGGCCGGTCATGAAACCGCCAGCGAGGGTTTTGCACCCGGTCAAACCGGCTCCAGCGCCATGCCCCACAAGATGAATTCGCGTTCCTGTGAACGAGTGAACGGTTTCCATGTGATCCTGAAGGGTTACCTGACCATGGCTTCCGGTCTTGCGGGCGATCAATGGAACGAGGGAGATGTTTCGTGTTCGGTGGTGCGACGAGTCATGCTGCCCGATGCATTCTATGCGATTGATGGCATGTTTGAAACCTACCTCACCATTCTTGATCAGATGGACGTCTACGAGGCGGTTGTCGCCAAGGAAACTGCACATTATCTGCCATTTCTCATGACGACCACCATCATGATGGAGGCTGTGAAGGCGGGTGTGGGTCGTGAAACTGCGCACAAGGCCATCAAGGAGCATGCTGTTGCTGCGGTGAATGATCTGCGAACGGGCAATATTGAGCGCAATGACCTCATCGATCGCTTGGAAGCCGACGAGCGTCTGGGTCTGGATCGCTCACAACTTGAGACCATCATTGCCAAAGGTGATGCAGCCCACGGTGCTGCCAAGGCACAGATCAATGCATTTGTTGCTGCTGTTGCCGATATGACCAGGGCGCATCCCGAAGCCGCGGCTTACAAGCCGGGCTCGATTTTGTGATTACTCCAATGTAATCCCGCTCTTGGGCCAGACCCATTTGATGACTTTGCCGTTTGAGATGAAGGCTTGGGCTTCAAGGGTCTTGGATCCAAAGAGGGTCTGGGTGGTGTAGGTGACTATGCCGGTCTGGAGGGCCACGCCATCGAGTTCCTTGCTGGGGCCGGCTTTCCATGTGGTCACGGCATCAAAGCCGAATTCCTTGAGGGCGCCGCTCTTCAGATGATTCTGCATGGCAGTCACGATCTGTGCTTCACTGAGTTGGGGGCCTGCGACGACGGGTGTGGGAACTGGGATAGGGGTGACCGGGGTCGGAGTGACCGGGGTCGGGGTGAC
>JAURCU010000008.1 GCA_030828305.1 Luteolibacter sp. | reverse complement strand
TCAGGAGGGGAAAAGGATTTGCCGTGCGGGTAGGGTGGGGAATTTTCTTCCCTGCAGAGGCGTTGGCCGACAATCTCTGCGTTCATGTCCGATAATCACGAGACTGTACCCTGCGAGGCTGGCCTCCCTGCGCGGGCGTGCCCCCTGCGTGGCCAAGGTTCTCACCGCTCTGGCATGTTATCGGATCGCTCGTGGCGGGTGGGGGAGTGCGCGGCCTGCGGTATGCGCTACCTGATCAATGCCCCAGACCAGTCCTCGTTGATGAACGAGCACACCTGGGAGAACGCCCGTGGCCAAGAGTGCAGGAAGTGCCGCAAGCATCGCAAGGTCTACGATTGGTTTAGTGACGGGATCAAAAATAGCCGCGCCGCTATCCGTCACGGACGGTGCAAGGAGCCTGACCTCCCCGCGCACGAGGCCGATGGCGCGAGGGTGCTCAACGCCGACTGCTGGAACGCACTCCTGCGCAGTCGCGGATGGCGCGCGGGAGTCGGTCGCCTCCTGTTCCCCTCGAAATGGCGAATGCCCGCCAGCGACAACATGTGGATGGCGCCCTACAATGCCGAGAAATGAGTGCGCGCATCCGGGTGCTGTGGCTCAAGGACGGCAAGGTCGGCCACCTGAATAAGGCGCGCGGCCTGCTGAGGGCCCTGGGCCGCGATAAGGAGATTGACCTCATCGAGTGGCAACTGCAATGGCGCTTTCCCTGGGCGCGGGCGCTGCTGTCGTGGTTGGGCCGACGGGGACTTTGGCTGCCAACGCAGTTGGTGCTGCGGGGCCTGCCCTGCCTGGACCGTCTCGACCTGGTGGTCTCGGCCGGAGGCGCGACGCAGTGGCCGAATGCCGCCATCGCCGCGCAGCAGCGCGTGCCTAACGTCTTTCTCGGGTCGCTGCGCCGAATGGCGCCGGGCAACTTCTCACTGATTGCCAGCCACGATCCGCCGTCCACCGAGCCGCCCTTCCACCGCTTTGAGCTCATTCCCTCGATGGTAACGCCCGAAGCTGCGCGAGAGGCCGCGCAGGCCTCGGGCGCGGCATGGGGGCTGCTGATCGGCGGCGATGGCGAAGGCCTGAGCTGGCAGGCCGGGGACTATGTTGCCCTTTTGGAGCGGTTCATCCAGCAGGCGCGCAGGGCCGGAGCGCGAGTGTGGGTCGCCACCGGGCGGCGCACCCCGGAAGCGGTCGAGGCCCGACTGCGCGCCATGGCCAGGGAGTCCGGCCTGCTCGCCGGGGGCTGCTGGTTTCGCGGTGGGCGCGGCGGCCCCGGGCTTCTGGCCATGATGGGCGCCTGCGAGTGGCTTGGGGTCACTGCCGACAGCATGTCGATGATCCACGAGTCCGTCTCTTCCGGTCGCAAAGTGGTGGTGGTCCGACCCGACGGCCAGCACGGCAACTCCCGTCTGCAGGGCAACCTCGCCGGGCTGGAGTCCGCGGGCCACATCGTGGTGCAGCCCCTCGGGGAGTTGGAGATGGCCGGGGCGCAACCCGACGCCGGATGGAGCTTGATTCACGGAGACCCCACGGCATCCCTGGCCGAGCGGGTCCATCACCTGCTCGACGTCCACACTTCCTCATGACATCCTAAGCTACATCCTGTTCCTAAAGAGGCCCCAATGCGACTCAAACAAATAAAAACCGCGAAACAGGCAGTTGCGTCTGCACTGGCCATGGGTGCCCTAGCGATTTCTACGCAGCAGGCCTGCGCAGCGACGATTACAGAAGTCACGTGGAATGATGCGCTTAACGGAAACGTGACCAGCACGAGTGGAAATGCAGTGACAAATGCCGATGTCGACATCGATCGAGAATCAACGCTTGTTTCCTTCAAGGTCGGCGCTGACATGTATAGCAATTTCGTGCTGGCGAGCACGACCAACGCCGCTGGGGCGAGTGGTCTCACCCCGTACTGGGGAATCAATGCGCCCAACCTCACCGCAGGGGATGACCAACTGTCGGTGACGGACAATCGGCTTGACACCGGCATCGTCAACCTCAGCGACACCGCCGCGGATTTCGGCTTCGCGTTATCGCCTACCAGCCTCGACCACGTGGTGTTTCTCTTTGATGTCGGCTCGGACGATGGCCCCATCGATGTGGCATTGATCGACGGCCTTGGTGGCAGCGTGGTCGGTAGTACTGTTAACGTGAATTCGACCGTCGCCGGTGTTGCTGGTATCGACTTCGAGCGTGTGAACGGTGCCGAAACGACTGGCACGAGCAATGTGGCTGTCAAAGGCCTAGCACTTTCTTTCTCAGCCGATTTTGGACTGACTGAAGGCCAACTCAGCTCCGTGACCGGCGTACGCATCACCAACGGCGCAGGGTTTGACCCGGCTCTTGTCGGCTTCACCGTCCCCGAGCCGTCATCACTGGCCTTGTTGGGCCTCGCCGGGATGCTCCTTGCTCGTCGCCGACGTTCGTCAATCCATCGCCCCATCCATTCGCTTCACACAGATTGAAATCAACGCAGAGGGAAAGATTCACCATGAAGACTAAGACCCTGATCGCCACACTCGCCGCCGCAGGCCTCGCCCGCTCGGCCTCTGCTGGCATGATCGTGGGCCTGACCGATATCGCGGCGCCGAACAACGGTGTCCCTGAAGGCGCCGACATCACTGCCGCCCAGCTCGGTGGTGAGGACGAGTTGGTCATTGAGTGCAGCGTCACGCGCGGCGATCTGACCCCGGGCGATGCGTGGCTCGCCGTTACCTTCAACACCACGGATGGGCTGTTCCACTTTACGTCCTCGGGCCTGTTCCACGTCTTACTGAGGACCAACACAGGTGCCACGCCTAGCCGCGGGGCCACGAGTGGGGGCACGTGGCCCTCCGGCGACGCCAGCTCTGTCGATTCCGACGCGGCGTCCCCCGCTGAGCACGCGGTGCGGATCTCGGCAACCCCCTTTTCCCTTTCCTGACCGTGGCCCCTAGGGGTACCCTCGCCGAGGGTGAACAAGCACTTTTCAATCTCCAAGATTCGGCGTGCCTGCACTTTGGCTCTGGTCATACCCGCGTTCTGCCTGTCGGGTCAGGGGTCACAAGCATCTGCCGTGGAGCCCTCCGGAGCATTGGCCGAGCGATACCAAGGCATGCTCAAGCAGCTTGGCGCCGAGCTAACTGCAAAGATCCCAAAGATCGACTTGGAGAAAGCAACAACCGCTGGGAGCCGGGAGCAGCAACAAGCGCAGAAGTTTTTGGCCAGTGGCAAGCTGGACGCAAAGCTCGTGAAGTATGTGATCCTGCACGAGGCTACACCTGAAGGCCTGGCGAAGTTCGCCCAGCAGAGCAAGGAGCAGGAAAAGTTGATCGAGCAACTTCTAGCAGATGCGGATCTAATGAGGCAGATGCTGGTGGCAGACGGGGCGAGGCGCGGAAAATACGGCTCGGCGATGCGCATTTACACCGACATCCAAACGGCAAGCGACAAGGCGAAGACGGGTGTCCTGCAACGCTTGGCCCTGGCGGTCAGTCTGGAGTTTGCCGAATCGGTCGCGAAGAAAAGCACGGACACAAAGACCCGTGCACTGGCAACAAAAGCCGCGGTAAATCGATACCTACACTATCAAAACGCCTACCTAGGCGGCGAACTGGATCCGGCCTTTGGACAGTTCACGGCCTGGGAGCTTCGGCTGGTAGTCAACGGTGGTGATTCGGATGAAGGCCTTGCTTGGGGTCGTGAAATGCTGCGCAATCTTCGTCCCGACCACATTTACGCGACGCCGGATGCGGTGCGTTACTCGGTCATCGTCAGCACCTGCGTCAAATATGGTTCAGGGCATGTGGTGTTCGATAGGCCCGGCCTGCATCCCGCTCAAAACATTATCATGAATGGCGGGGTCTGCGGCCGTCGCGCGGCGATGGGCCGTTTCATGTGTCGTGCCTTTGGCATTCCGAACACCGCTCGTCCCAGCCCCAGGCACGGCGCGCTGGTCCGTTGGGCGCCAACTGGCTGGTGTCCAAACCTTGGGCCGGCCTGGGGCGCCGGTAGCGTGTGGGGAAGCAAGGACCTTTGGTTTCTCGCGGTGACGCAAGCCCGCAAGGACAGGGAGTCATTCGTGCAGGTCAAGCGGGCCTACTGGATCGGTGACCTTCTGGGAGAAAAGCGGACCTCGCGGACCTATCTTGCCAATCCGCCCGCAGGCTGGAATGGCGTAGCTCTGAGTCACCAGCGCGCCATCATCGAGAAAGTCAAAGCCTCCGCAGCCGATAAAACACGAAGCCAAGACATCGACAAGGCCATCGGTCCCACCCTGGCGCAAAAGGTGATGGCCGCTCCGATCACGACCGCCGACAGAGAGATTACTTACGGCAAGGACGGCTCCATAACCATTCCGGCTGCCGCATGCACCCCGCGCGACGCCACCCCATGCGTTCTGCCGATGAAGAGCTTTGCCGGCGGCCTGCAAATCTTTCTGGGGCGCTTTTCCACGCCAAGCGGTGGCGGCAAAACGATCGTGCGGGGAGGTGGATACGGACAAGAGGCGAAGTTCTGCAAGTCCGGCTGGCGCATGAAAGATGGCAACAAGAACCACGTCCACCACTCCTACGCCAATTGGGGTGTCCGCGCGGCGATGACGCCCCAACCCGATCAGACATCGCGCGAACTCACACTAGAGCTCGGAGATGGAGTGAAGCTGGAAATGGTCTACATCAAGCCGGGTACCTTTGTGATGGGTGGCGAAAACACTTGGGACAATCGGTTTGGATGCTTTGAGTTGCCGAAACACGAGGTCTCCATCACCAAGGGCTTCTACCTCGGTAAGTACGAAGTGACGCAGGAGCAATACGATGCGATGATGGGAACCAAAGTCGGCGAATCTCCCAGAGAGCCAAACTATCCGGCTACTACCCCCAACGGCATCACCGCGGGCAAGGCCAGGACTTTCTGTCAGAAGGTCAGTGATCGTACAGGGAGGGATGTCCGACTTCCGACTGAAGCCGAATGGGAATACGCCTGCCGCGCGGGTAGCACAACGGCGTGGTTCTTCGGCGACGACCACACGAAGCTCGGCGACTATGCGTGGTATAAGGGCAACGATGGCGGAAAGCCACATCCGGTGGGACAGAAGAAGCCAAATCCATGGGGCCTCTACGACATCTGCGGCAACGTCTTCGAGCGAGGCGCCGACGTGTACGCCAAAGATTACTATGCGAATAGCCCCAAGGAGGACCCGACAGGGCCGGCACAGTTCGAAGGAAGTGGAAGCCGTTTCAAATACCGCGTCGATGTCCCGGAAGCGGGCAAATACAAATTGTCTGCGCGGTTGGTAACGGTCAATTATAACCAGAACCTCCATGTCTCCGTCCAAGGCGGGGAATCCGAGGCCACGTTGATGTCTCCTTACACAGCCGGAAAGTGGCAGAACACCGAGCCGGTCACGATCACGCTCAAGAAGGGGCAGAACACCTTGCTGTTTAGTCGAAGCAATCCGGATTCGCCGCAACCGCACGACGGCAAGGACACATTGCACTTCCAACGCGGCATCGCCATCAAGTCATTCATGTTAAAGCCGGCTCGGTAGTAGAAATGGAATCACGCTGGCAACCAGCGTGAGGGGCTTGTGCTAGCGGCACGGCTGCGAAGCGATGGCGGACCGAATCTCTTTTTCTGATTTCTGAGAGTGCTTCCAAAGCAACCCCAGCATCAAATCCAGCCTCACCTTCCTGCGCAAAACCGACTGGGCCCGCAAGAAGGCCAACCCCCTTTTCCCCTTCCTGACCGTGGCCCCTGGGGTATTCTCGCCAAGGGAGAAAAGCAAAATCCTCGCATTCATTCCACTGGTCTGGATTTACTACCTCTCGCGAAACCAGCAAATCATTTGACCTGTGTATTGGATCAATGCTAGTTTGCTGCTCCATTCCTTAAACACTCCTCGTTAGATGGACGTTTATGGTTAAGGGAATTACGACCCTCGCATAACACATTAATCATGAAGAGCTTCATAGTCAGCGTAACCACAATGGCAGTAGCCATGGGAATGGCGAATGCGGCCAGCATCATCACCTCGTTTGGTCCTGCAAACAACCAAGCTGGCCCGATGTTCGGACAGAGTGCGACGGTGAATATTGGTGCAGATACAGCGGATGGATCCATTACCCAAACAGTGTATTTGACATCCTTCAGCTTGAGGCAGACAAACTCTACAACCGGCATAAACAACTCAGATGTTTCCTACCTGCATGTGTATGATGCTTTTGGGGTAGATGGATCAGCCAATCCAACGACGATTGGTAATTTGGTTGGAGTGTCTAATTCAACAGTAGATTTCAGCACGACTGGTGCGGGTGTTGCATTGGCATGGACTTTTGATGGGACTATTGCCCTAGACAAAAGCACCGAGTATTTCTTTATTTTTGCGAAAGATACCAGTGCGGCAACCGTGGGAAATTCTGGAAACTTAATCACTCAGGGTTTGCGTTTGACCACAGGCAATCCGTATCTGGGAGGACGATCCTATCGGGCCAACGGCACGACATCAGACTGGGATGCGGAATTCACCATGATCACCTCTACGAACGTGGTGCCTGAGCCAAGTTCTACCGCGCTGATGGGGCTGGGTGGATTGGCGATTTTGTTGCGTCGCCGTCGCTAGGTTTGATTTTTCTCCAAAGGTCATACAATCCCTGGCCTGGGTGACGAAGAGGGATTTAAAATGCGCCGTACAGGAGATTTGTATGGATTTCGGAAGCTTGCCCCGCATCTGGCCTCAGCTGAACGTGCAATATGTCGTGGCGCAAATGATGCTAAACTCTGTGAATCATGCGTGTTCAGGCCTTTGCTCATATTCTTAATCGCCATACTGCTGGCCGGATGCCACGGCAGCAAGATGATCGCATCGGACGGATTGGAAATGGATGAGCACGGGGCCGCTCGGGAAGACAAGAATAGCGAGAAGCGCATCAACAAACTGCCGCCCGACGAGCAGGAGATCTTGCGGCTGTGGCATGTGAGGGCCAGGCACTCCCGGCGATACTTGTCGTGAATGCTCTCCATATAGCCGTTTTGCAAAGGATAGGCCGGATCGATGTGGAGCGTTTTGATACCCGCTCACGCCACCGGCAACCCCTTTTCCCCTTTCTGAAGCGGGGTCTTAAGGGTATTCTCGCCGAGACTGAAAAAGCTGCATCCACGTTGGGGTAGAAGTCCAGTCACTGCGCGCAATCGGCATTGCGTGAGGAAATGGCGCGCTCGCGCAACATGAGCGCTGGGCAACGGATGAGGGCGGCGCTTGATCTTGCAGCCAGGTTGAAGGGCCTTGGCCTGGAGAAGCCCAGATCCAGGAACTGATGAGTGGTAAGCATGACAGCCTGTCGGTCGCGGAGCAGGTGGCGGCAATCATGCAGAAACTTGGCATGGAGCCCGTGGTCATCGGCGCGCTGGCCTTGGCGACTCATCATTATATACGTTTTACCCAGTACGTTGATCTGGGTGTTGATGCGGATTTGCAACTAATCCGAGATCTGCAAAAGCGTCTGAATGCCGATGGGTTTAGGACGGCTTTGCATGAGCCCGATATGGATGATCCTTTGGGAGGTGTGCTCAACATCTCCGGTGATTTTGGATTGGTTCAGGTGTTGAACTTCGGCGGCCGTTTTCCGGTGGTGATTCAAGATGCCTTGGCGGCCAAACCACCAACCCTGACCGAGTCCGGCACTTTGCGCATTGTGCCACTGGCCCAACTTGTCGCGCTCAAGCTCTATGCGGGCGGGCTCAAGTCGAAGGTGGACATCGTCGAGTTGCTCCGCCGCAATCCCGATGCCGACCTGAGCGCGATTCGAAAGGTGTGTGACCAATGCCGTCTCAAGGGCTTGGAGGAGGTATTGGCGGAGTTGGGGGATTAGATGCCGTCGACTTCTTGATACTTCCCCGAAACTTCAGCCTCTGCGCCCGCGTTCTATCTTCATGGACAAACTTCAGTCAGAAGCTTCACGACGCCATTTCATTGGCGGTTTAGGCGCGGCCATAGGCACTCTCGGCCTCACCGCACCTGCCCTTTGCGCCAAGCAGGTGGCGGCCGACGCGCCAACCGACGCAGAGGGTAAGGCGATTCCGGAAAAGACGATATCGAACCCCTACATCTACAAGTTCTCGATCGGGAAATTCGAAGCGTGGTCGATCAGCGACGGTTACGGCACCTTCACCAAAGGTGTAAGCCGTAAAATGCGGCCGCCGGCAGATCGGCCCGAAATGTCGAAAGCGCTCACCGCCCTCGGGGAGCGGCCCGATGACATGACGCTCTACGTCAATATCCTGCTGCTGCGAAAGGATAAGGAAGTCATTCTCGTGGATGCGGGTTTCGGCCCTCACCAAAGAACCACCTGGGGTTGGCTTGCCGATGCGATGGATTCCATCGGGATCGCCTTCGCGGATGTCACCCATGCCATGCTCAGTCACTCACACATTGATCACATCGGTGGTCTGGCCAGCGGTGGTAAAATCCTGTTTCCCAACGCTGCCGTGCACGTGCTCCGTGAGGAGCTCGACTTCTGGCGCGCCAAAGAGCCCGACTTCTCCAAATCCCATCGCACCGACGACATCCCCGGGATGATCAGGAACGTTCGCAACTCTTTTGACACCCTGCAGCCCAACCTCGTCATCCACAAAGACGGCGATCAGATCCTCGATGGTGCGATGACGATTATCTCCGCTCCCGGCCACACGGACGGCCATGCGATTTTTCGCATCGCATCCGAAGGCGAAACCCTTTTGCATATTTCCGACCTTTCCCACAACCACGTGCTGATGTTCGAGAACCCCAGCTGGTTCATCGATTTTGACCACCATCCGCAAGTCGCCATTGCAACGCGCAATAAAGTCTTCGCTGAAATCGCCGCCACCCGCGAGCGAATCTATGGCTTCCACCTGCCATGGCCTGGCCTAGGTGTGGTCATCCCCAAGGACGCCAAGCACGCCAATGGCCGCAGGGGCTACCAGTGGGTTGCCGCTGCGCACCGCTGGGATTTCTAACGGGCGGATTGTCGCCGAGGGCAAAAAGCAAATTTCCAGCATCCTCTGTTTTTGGCTTTCCGCATGGTGTGCCAACGAAGATTTCATTCATTTTTACCCAGAATTTTATCACCGCTAAACGCAAAAATCAGACAGATTATCCATACAATCCCTGTGCCTCCCAAAAGCAAGTTGGCCACGAAAATCATCCCTTGGTTTGCTAGGCCACGGATGCATGCAATCATATATGGCATCATGTAAATGAGCCACCCCAGGCACAAAACCAAACCCAGTACAACCCCTCCGAGAATTGCCCCTTGAAAACCACCAAGCTCGCCTGCCAGCCCTATGCCCAGGCCTGTAAGAAAAATCATGAGAAGAATCACGACATGGAGGATCATGCAGAATTTCTGCGCGCCATCCATCTTACTCCATAGAGATTTGTTTTGTGCGTCCATCACCCTGTGTATTTTGTCTGGTCAAGTTTGGCTATGCCAAGTTAGGGTAGATTAAAGAAAACGTCACTAATGGTTCGTGTGTAACAATCAACATCACTTACAAACAGAACCTTAGGGATGGGCTCGACAACCCCCCCTTTTTTCTCCCTCAAGCGGCGCGCTGGAGGCATTCTGCCCGAGGGTGAAAAAGTCAATTCCTGGCATCTTTGCTCTACAGAGCGGAGTGCCCTTCTGTGCATGTTTTAACCACCCAACTAACAATGAAGAGTGTGCTCCGTATGATTTCGTTTCTGATGCTGTTGCTGGCATCAGGCTTTTTATCGGCTCAAGAGGCCCCTGTGATCGAAGTAGCCGATCAAGCCGTTACTGTGGCTACTGGCGCTGACAGTGGAAACACTGCCTGGATGCTGACCGCGACAGTGTTGGTGTTGTTCATGACATTGCCGGGTTTGGCATTATTCTATGGTGGCCTGGTGCGAGCGCAAAATGTGCTCTCTGTGCTGATGCATTGTTTTGCGATCGCATGTCTGGCTTCGGTCCTATGGGTCGGTGTGCTTTACAGCATGGCGTTTGCTGATGGCACCAGTTGGGTCGGCGGGCTGTCGAAGGTTGGCCTGCGGGGGATCGGGCCGGAGAGTCTTTCTGGTGATATTCCGGAAACTGTATTTGTGATGTTTCAAATGACCTTCGCGATCATTACCCCAGCATTGATTGTGGGAGCGTTTGTGGAGCGCATGAAGTTTGCTGCTATTTTGCTGTTTACGGCGCTTTGGCTGATAGTGGTTTACGCGCCGGTGACTCATTGGGTATGGTCTGAAAACGGCTGGTTATTGGACCTTGGCACCATTGATTTGGCTGGAGGTATCGTGGTGCACGCGACTGCGGGTGTCTCTGCGCTGTTATTGGCTTACTTTGTGGGACCACGAGAGGGCTTTCCCGGGAAACTGCATGTGCCACATAGCCCGGGCATGGTGATGATAGGCGCATCGATGTTGTGGGTCGGCTGGTTTGGTTTTAATGCGGGTAGTCAGCTGGCAGCAAATGAATCTGCAGGGATGACCATGCTGGTCACTCATATTTCAGCTGCGGTTGCGAGTTTGACTTGGATGACCATTGAGTGGATCAAAACTGGCAAGCCGGGCTTGGTCGGCATCGTGACCGGCATGGTTGCGGGATTGGCGACGATAACGCCTGCTTCAGGTCACGTTGGGCCGTTGGGAGCGATCCTGCTCGGATTTCTGGCTGGCCTTGTTTGCTACTTCATGTGTGGTGTGGTGAAGCAAAAGATGAAAATCGATGATACCCTGGATGTCTTTGCGGTGCACGGTATTGGCGGCATCATGGGTACACTGTTGGTTGCAGTGTTCGGCACCTCGGCTTTTGGTGGTTCAGGTGAATTCAACATGGGTGAGCAACTTGTCACCCAAGTGAGCGCGCTTGCAGCTGTCGTTGCATGGTCTGCAGTTGGCACGGTGATCATTGTGTTTATCTGCAAGATGACCACAGGGATACGTGTTGACCAAGAAGTCGAACACACTGGTCTGGACCAAGCTGAGCATGGTGAAACTGCTTATCACCTGGAATAGTTGCCCCGAGAGTAAAAACAAATTCATGGCATTCAGAAGGGTAGCGAAAGCCCCAAGGAAGGGCAATTCGCCCGCATTTTCACGCATGCCGCTTCACCAGCCAACGGCTGTGGCTGCATCAATCAATTCACCATTGCTTCGCCCATTGCATAGCGCCCCCTGGCAGGGCCGAAGCGGTTGACGAAAGCAACGCTGCCTGCGTGCAGGCTTGATGTGGCAAGTCCCTCCGCCGCCTGAGCGTTCGTTTCCGGTCTGTCGACCCATCCAGTTGCCGCTGATTGCCAAATATCGCCAACCGCAACAAAGTGGAAAGCAATCATGCTGCAAAAGATGAAAACCCTGCTACCAGCCTCAGTCACCCCCCTCGCAGCCGACGCCCGTTTCCCCCTAGGCTCTCTGGCCTTCCTGTTGTTGGGAACGATTTGCGCATCCGCCGTCGATATCATCGATACGACTCCACCCAACAACCAAGCCGGCTTGGCCCAAGAAGCGGGTCAGACCTTCACCACAGGAACCCTCGGAGAGGACAATCAACTGGAGTCGATCACCATCATCACACCCTCCACAATTGGCGGAGCCGACCCGGTCGGCCCGTTCACCCTGAAGCTTTTCACCGACACAGACGGCGATTTTTCAACTTGGGATCCGGGGACCGAGGTTGCCGTCTCCACCAACACGGCAAGCCTGGCGCCGGCGGGCAACCTGGCGGTCCAGTTCGACTTCAGCGGTGAAGTCCTCTCGGATAACACGGTCTATGTCTTCAGCTTCAACAACGCAACCAACGATCACGCGCCGTTTCGGGCGGCGCTGACCAATGCTGGAGGCGTTGCCATCACCGATGGCGCCCTGTTCAGCGCTGGCGCGCAACCCTTCGGCGGTGCATTCGACGTCTCATTCGTGGTCTCGACCAACGCCGGTATACCGCCAAAAGAGGTTGTCTGGACGGCCGCGACAGACGGCAACTGGGATACCGCCACGAGCAACTGGAAGCTACTCGATAACTCGCCAGCCACTTTTGCCAACGATGATCTCGCAACCTTCGACGATACTGCTGCAAACGGAAACGTGACGGTCGGCGTGTTCGTGGCACCAGGCAACTTCACGGTCAACAACGATGGGCTTGCCTATACCATTGGAGGCGCGCCGCTGGTTGGATCGGGACTGCTGACCAAGCAGGGGCCGGGCTCCCTGACCCTCACTGCCGATCATGCGTATTCAGGCGGAACGACAATCGAGGGCGGAACACTGACCGCCGGTGATGGCGCCACTGCAGGGGAGATCGGCGAGGGCCCGGTGAGCATCGCCACTGGAGCTTCGCTTGTCATCTCGCGATCGGACACCCTGGACTACAAAGCCAAGGTCAAGCTGCGCCAGCTCTCCGGAGCCGGCGAGCTGTTGATTGATGGGGGGGGATTGTTCTTCACCTATCCGGGCGGCGGCACGGGTTTCAATGCCGCAGGCACCTGGGCGGATTTTTCGGGAGACGTTCGCCTGATCAACGGATCCGAGTGGCAATCGATCCGCAACGGTGCCACGAGCCACGGCACCGGCACCCTCATCCTTGGCGACGCAGAGACTAGCGGTTCTCTTTCCGGCATTGAGGGTAACTGGACCTGGACCAATCCGATTGAGGCGGCCGGCCCCGACAACTTCATCCGCAACCGTGCGACCGGTAATGATCGATCCCTCAAACTGCAGGGAGCCATTTCGGGTGCCGGCAACCTGACGCTTCAGGACGCCACCGGGGCGATGAACGATACGAACCGCGGCATGGTGATCACCAATGACGTGACCCTGGGAGGCACTCTGACCATCGGCCCCGACACACCCGTTCGGATCGGCGGCGTGCCGGGTGAGGCGGACGTCAACGGCACCGGTCTCAATGCCGACGCCTTCGGCTCGCTCGGAACCACCACGGTGGTCAATAATGGCACCCTAACCTTCTCACGCACCGACACCCATTCGATTGGCTCCGACATCAGCGGCACCGGCTCCGTGCGCATCGGCATCCCTGCGGACGCAGGCCGCGGCGATACTTCGACTCAGGTCGTCACCATTGCCGACAGCACCAAGACCTACAGCGGGAGCACCTTGATCGAGAGCGGTACTCTGCTCGTGAACGGCTCGCTCCCCAACTCACTGGTCAACGTCAACCCCGAGGGCACGCTTGGTGGCACCGGCACCATCAGCGAGTCCACCACGATATTTGGTAACCTCGCCCCGGGCGCCTCGGTCGGCACCCTGAGCTTCGACTCCAAGCTGCTCTTCGTCGGGGACTCATCCTACACTTGGGAAATCAGCGACTTTACCGGGACGACCGGCAGCGGCTACGACACGACCACCGCCCAGTTCATCGAGTTCGTCGATTCCGGTCTGAGCGATCCAGCCACCGCCGCCACACCGATCACCATCGTGGTCAGCCCGCTCTCGGTGGCGAACTTCTCGGAGACCAATACCACCTTCACGCTGGCAACCTCGACGAACGCCATCACCGTTATCAACCTCGACGCGGTTGTCATCGATGATAGTGCCTTCGCCGCGGCGACTGGCAGCTCAGGAACCTGGGGCGTCCAGCTCAGCGCCGACTCGCTATCGCTTGAACTGACCTATACCGCCGGCATCCCGCCCGACGACTTCGCCACGTGGATCGGTGGCTTCCCGGGAGTTGGTGCCCAGAGTGGCTTCGGCCAGGACCCCGATGGCGATGGCATCGACAACGGTGTGGAGAACTTCCTTGGTACCGCGCCCGACGTTTTCAATGCCGGGCTGACCATCGCCAGCACGACCGGCTCCAGCGTGACCGCCGCCCACACGCAGACCAACACTCTGGCAAGCGACGTAACCGGTGGTTATGAGTGGTCCAGCGATCTAGTGTCGTGGAATGCCTCAGGCGCCACTGACGGCAACGGGGTGACGGCGACGATCAACGCGGTGGTGACTGACGATCAGGAGGCGCCGGGCCTCGACGCCGTGCAAGTAACCGCCACGGTCACCAACGGCGCCAACCGGCGACTCTTTCTGAGGGTGACCGCCTCGCAGAGCTCGCCCTGACCAAACCACTATGCGCTTTCAAATCCGCACCCAAAAAAGACCAAGGCGCCCGGCCACTACTATCGGTTGACCTAGGAGCATGTGACGAAGGTGCCAGCCGATCCGGCCAATGTTGTTTTGGGGCAGGCCTTTGCCGAGGCCAATCTGAAGCTGCTAGCCGATTGAGTGGCCCTTTGATGGAGAATGGGATTTGCTTTTCCCCCGCAAATCCCCTTTACCGCTTCCTGAAGCGGGGGACAGGGGGTATTTTCTCCGAGGGTGAAAAATGAACTTCCTGGCATTCCCTTGATTCAGCTTTCGAGCTTAGGTCCGACTCTGGTCCTTATTGTGGCACTTGGTTCGACTCTGACGGGCACTCCCGCGTTGCGCGCCGAGGTCCTACCCAAGCTCGAGGAAGCACTGAGATCCATCGACGGCAGCGAGTCTTTTTCCCGGCAACGGCTTTCGGTCCGCAAGGTCATCCGCGATGCCGAAGCTGCCATCCAGGCTGCCGGCGATCAGCCGGAGCGCTGGACCCTTTTGCAACTGCTCTTGCGTGCCCAGCAAACGTTGATCAAGCTCGAAGACGATCCCAAGCATCGCGCCGCCGTGATCGAGACCTGTCGAGAGTTGGTGAAGGCACCCAAGGAGTTTGCGGAGCTTCGCCTCAAGCCCGACCTTTTGCTTTCCCAGGTGGAGTTAGCCAAGAAAGGGGCAAGTGCCAAGGAGAGGGGGGATGCCCTGATGCCTTTTGTGGAGCGCTATATCGGCACGCCTGCAGGCAAAGAGGCCATCAAGACGGCCATCCTCATGGCCACTGAGCTTGGCGATAGCGAGTTGATCAACGATCTGCGCCAGGCCATCGATTATCACTATGGCGCCGATCGGGAGATGATCATGTTCCAACGCGAACACTTTAAAGGCGAGTTCTTCGCTGCCACCTTGGCCGGCAGCCTGAGGAATTCGAATGGCAGGGGCTTTTACTTCCCCATGGATGCCTTCGGAAATGCACCCATCATCCTCTTTTGGTCGAGGGAGGGAGAGGGCTTCGACCACCTCAAGGCGCTGGTTGCTGCTGCTCACCAGGAGAAAGACAAGATCAAGGGCCGTATTCCCATTCTTAGCTGCAATGTCGATGGTCTGAAAGATGGCGGTGAATCCATAGTGCGTGGTCTTGGGGCCGACTGGCCCTGTATCCATCTGCCGGAAGGCAGGGCACATCCATTCTACAGGGCTTATGCGGGAAGTGATCCCTTTCTCTTGCGCGTCAGTGGCACCGGAAAGGCGGCCATCGCCATGGGCGGCATTCGTCGTCACCGGGAGACGGGCGCTCCCAACTACCTGGGAACCCTTGGCTCGTTGATCGCGCGTAGCTGGACCCAACCGGCCTATCTATCCCATCTCTCGTCGGTCAGCGCCGGTGATTTTCTGGTTCAGGGTTCCCACTTCAAGACGATCCGACCCACGGCTAAAAGTGTACCCGAAGAGAAGCTCGACGCCATCCAGTCCTGCTTTGTCTCGGCAATCATTCGCAACGAGCTGACGTATGCCGAGCAACTCGCCAACTACACCAAGGCGGTCGATCTCTGCCAAAAGGTCATCGCCGAGCACACGGATGCATCCGACCTGTGGATGGTACGTGACCGTCTCATCGTCGCGTTGATGGGCCTGTGGAAGACGGATTTCAAAACCACTCATCTTGAAGCCGCTTTTGTTGAAGCGAAAGCAGCGCTCGAGGCAGGCTATCCGGAGGGCGGCGACCTTGTCGCCCGCTTCTGTCTCGCACGGCAGGCCATGCGTGCCCGGGATGCCGACACCTCAGCTATAATCGATGCCTTTTGCGAAGACGAGGCAGATGGTCCGTCGCTTGCCGTGGCCACTCTGTTATGCCTCGATGCAGGAAACCGAGTCCGTTACGAACAGATCCGCAATCGCATCCTCAAGGAGCATACCGAACAACCTGCCATGTGGGCGTTTAGCGCCTTCTTGCTCGACCGCCACCACCAGTATTGGCTGTCTCATCCTCCCTTTACCTTTGGCTGGATCTACGACCTTCGTCAGGGCCACTTCGCCACGCATGGCAGGCCTGAGCCCGCGCAGCGCATGCTCAAAGCAGAGCTGAAACAAGCTGACGGCAGGGCCTTTCGCATACCCGAGGACCTGAAAGCCGATTATACCGCTATTCTCTTTTCTGCTGCTCCGCCATGGAGCCGAAAGCGCGAAGACGGCTTGCCGCCCTCGCCTTTCAGTTCCATTCAGAGCGCGGCGTCTTTTGCTGCAAACCGCCCCGGTGCCGATGTCGAGGTGGCTCTCGCCGTATTTGGTGATGAGCCATATTCAGAAATCTTCAAGGATCGCTCCGAGAAGGAAATGCCCTGCACCATGTTGGCGCTGCCAGGCGGCCAGGATCATCCGCTGGTACGGCGCATGGGTCTTCCGAGCATGAAGAGTGGGCTCAATGCCGTGCTGATCGACAAGCAGGGACGGGTGTTGATAACGCAGTCCGGACTCACGCCTGCCTCCATGAGAATCGGCAATATTTTCGGCAACATGCTCAAGAATGGCGTGGCCCATCAGGATGCACTGAAGATCCAGGCCATGATCGACAGGGGAGAAGCCGAAGCTGCCAAGAAAATGATTCTCGTTCTGGCGCCTCACCTCGACCCCGGAGAGTCAGACAAGGAGGGCCGAACCATCAATCGCCGGGAGGATCATCTCTTGGCCCACCTGCGCGCCCGCGCCCGCGCCTATGCTGCCCTAAAGGAATGGAGCAAGGCTTTCGCCGATGCCGATCTGATCTGTAAGCGCAGGGCCAGAATGGATGCTGACATCAGCCAGCGTAGTAAGCAGTTGGGTATCGATGAGGCCTTCCGTGAAGAGATGCGGTCGCAGATGGCCAAGTGAGCACCATGGAGAATTTCCAGAACTTGACCCCCTGAAATTAAAGTGATAACACAAAGTGTATCTAACATATGTAGAAGGACCCTTTTTACCCTTCTGAAGTCAGGTGCTAGTTGGCATTCTCGCCGGGGATAAAAAAGAAATTCATCATACCTAACAAGATAATTGAAATTCATGAAATCCTCACATCGATTCTTTTTAACAGTCATTCTGTCTATGACTCACCTTGCTTCATTTAGCATGGGGCGTATTTACGTGACAGAGCGTGGCATTGATGTGTTTTTTGATGATCAGCCAGAGCAAACAAAAGTAGACATACAATATTCGCGAGATTTGTTGCATTGGTTACCTAAAGGAGAAACTTTGGTCGAATTGCCTGATGGCGGTCGTGTTTTCTCCGATACATTGGGAGTGGGTTCCAAATTTTACAGACTTAAGCAGACACCTCATTTCACAAAACCTGTATTGATCGTGCTGCTCGATTTTTCCGACACTCAATTCCCGGCTAACGTCGTCAATCCAGAGCGCTCCAATGAAGATTCCTGGGCCCAGATGATGTTCGGCTTGGAGCAAGGTGAGGGGAATCATTATTGGAATGAGGTATCCAATGGAATTTTTCAAATGCAAGCGGCTTCTGAAAGCTATGGCATTCCAAACAATGGCGTCATACATGTGCGACTGGAAGAAGCGGCGCCTACAGTTGATAGGCATGACGTTAAAGCGTGGATTCCGGAAGCTCTCGATAAAGTTTCACCATACATGGATCTGTCCTCCTATGATGTTAATTCCGATGCCAAAATTAGTAACCAAGAGCTATCTATTTTATTCGTTGTTAACTTACCTTACAGCAGGATTTCAGGGGCTGGGGCAGAGGCAAACATTCTGATCAATCATGATGTCGATGGTGTGAAGATCGAAAAGTTCACCAGGACACTTTCAGATTACTCAAGCATCGGTGTGAACATTCATGAGCTCGGGCACCACATTTTCAATCTCGATCACGGACAGGATGCTTCGGGCACGACCATGATGGGAACGGGCGCCTATAACGAGGATCCAACGATCACTAAATTTACGAATACATATTCAAAATGGGGTACTCGTCCGACCCATTTGAGTGCCGACTCCAAAATAAGAGCTGGTTTTGTTGAACCTATGACCGTCAGCGCGAGTCTGAACCAAGTTCCTCTCTATTCGGCAGTGTCGCCTCATTATAATGTAGTTCGCTTGCCTTCAATAGATGGGTATGTGTTGATCGAAAATCGTACGAAAGAAGGCTACGATTCAAGTCTTCCGTTCGCAGAAGGCCACAGTGGCGGGCTAATTGCGACAAAGGTCGTTGAGTTCAGGCGGCTTTTAAGGACGGACCCGGATGTCATGAATTATGATTTTTCCAGCTACTATCGCTTCAAGGATTATCAAGATGAATTCACCATCGGAGGCTACCGGATTTATAATATATCAGATCCGGGAGAAAAAATGACCTTTGATGTTGAAAAGCTGAATATAACTCCTGCCATTGTTGATTATCGTTATGATTACTGGATACCAGATCCAAATCGAGCGGGGTATCGAATGCTCAATTTCTTGCCCCAAGACACTGCGGAGATCGATTTTAACACCTACTCTCTATCGGAAAGTCCCGCAGGCCGCTATTATACAATCAACTTGAAGGCCATTTACAACACGGGCGATATCATCACCGTGAATCATCTAGCAGATTGGCAATCTTCGGACCCTTACCTAAATTTGCTAAAAGCGCCGGTCAATAATGGAACTGATGCCATCATCCAGTTTCGTTTTGATGCAAATCAACCCTATGTGGATCGTGCAACGCTAAGCATTCAACATGAAGATTATCGGCATGACATAGTCATAACGAATTTGCCTGATGTAACGAGTCCTTGAGGCGTTCCTTGCGCTGATTGATCCTGATGCGTCAGTTGTCAATATCGCTCTGGCCCCAAAGCCTGTATCATCCGCCATTGGAGTAACCAAGTTCTCCATCACACTTCGCAAGCACCAGTTGGTCTTGCCCACGGGTTTGGGTCCCGGATTGGGCGAGGACCCAGGAAAGATTCAACTTGGTATTACTGGTCATGACCAAGGTGGCGCGCCAAGCGGTCGGCACGATCTCGCGTCTCAAGATCTCGCGTCTCAAGATCTCGCGTCTCGGCCCTGTTGAGGTGTTCGCAAGCAAAACCACCGCTTCCAGAAGTGCAGGTAGCAGTGCGATACAATGCCGCTTTGATCCCAACCTATTTGCCCCTTTATGGTCCGGGGTTCTCCTGGGCGCTCTTCCAGCGTGTGAGAAACTAATCCCCGGAATTTGAATCACAGAATCGACCTTCTGCGGCCCCTAAGGCGCTTCGAGATCCTTTTGCGCACACTGGACCGCTTCCAGTCACTGCAGCGTATCGCGTGTTGAATGGCAGCAGCCAAATCCGCGCGGTTCTCCCGCTTGGCAAGCTCGAGATTCTCCTGACTGAAGAGGTATGCGGAGTCGGCCTTGAAGATCAGCTTCCGAATCAAATTCAAATCTATGGGATCGGGAAAGGTGTCGAACTTGCCAATTTCCCCCATTGCCTCAAGGACTATCATCGTGCGTAGGCACTTCTCACATCGGCAGCAGTTTTCAACCACTCCAGTAGACGGGCTGTATGCGGGTTTATCAATGCAGACTCTCAAGCATTGGTGCATGGCGGGCCATGCTGAAATTGCAAGGGTCTTTTCCACCCGTGTGACATCCGCACCATCATGAATGAAATCGACAGATTCACTGCTCAGCCAGGAATCTAACAAAAGATGGGTTCCTTCAGGATGATGCGCATCCCTCGGAAGCCGCGCTGATCCCGGAATATAGAATCTTGAGTAAAAACCACCCAAGGCAAGCACTGCAGCAGCCAAGGCAACTCCGTAGCTTTTCTCAAGTCCAGTACCCGGCATTTTGATGGCCTCGCGAAAACTACGTATGTTGGTTCTCAACGAGACAAACTCAGCCCCATGGGATTTGAGCACCGGCTCATAAGTCTGCCGTAACTTTCGAAAAGAACCCTCGAGATTCAGGTCGGTATCCTTGTCAAAGCCATTGATGACAAGCGCATGGGTGATCGCAAATCCCGGAGTGGTTTCATTCTCGGGAAGATGTTTCCAGAGCGTGTATGAAGAGTCTACTCCCCCAGAAAAAGCAACCCCAACAGCCTTCTCTCTGCTGGCAGTTCGAGCTTCGTATCCGGAAAAGCTGATGCGGACTCGCGAAAAGAGTTCGGGCCACCACAGGTTCTGCATGTGCTGGTAGTGATCCAGTCCGAATGCCAACTTGGGGGATACCGAACCCTCTACCAAGATGTTTTCACCAACATTCATTGCTGAAGGCAGCATCGCGACAACAAAGGCGTCCGCCCCGGCATGAATATTCCCGGCGTGCTGCTTGGGAATCTTGAACCAGAGCCTATCGGGAAGTGTGATGCCTTTGCGTTCAATTCGGATTGTCGCCGACAGGCAGACATCGTCTTGTTCTTCCGTAATTTCTGGTTTGCTGATGATCATGGGGCTGGGTGATTATATCACTGCGTAATGTTTGTGGAATTTTCTTATTCCAAGGTCTATCAACAACGGTATTTTCATTTGAAAGGCTGCTGTAGAGATTCAGCCGTGCGCCTCAATCACCGATATCCCATGGTCCAACAGGGCAATACCCCATGCGATGCAAGGCCCACGGGATGAGACAGTTTTCATCGGAATCTTTTTTCGTGGACTTGTCTTTTCTTGTCAAAAGGTCTAATTCCTCTCCATGCGATCCTTCACCTCACTCATGATCGCCACCATCCTGAGCATGGCTCTGGCAGCGGCTCACCAAATTCCCTTCATTGATCTTGCCGATGACTACTATCGACAGGTGCTGGTCGATCACGAAGTAGGACAATATCTCGGCCATCCAACGACTTGCTTGCTGGATGACGGAAGGACCATTTTAACCGTTTTTCCAAAGGGCCATGGCCGTGGAGGAATTGTTTATAAGCGATCGACCGATGGTGGCCAGACTTGGTCCGAACGTCTCCCGACCCCGAAGTCCTGGCTTACCTCGAAAGAGGTGCCCACCCTCCACCGGATGACTGATGCCAGCGGGAAAAAACGCATCATCATGTTCTCCGGCCTACATCCCATTCGGATGTCGGTCTCCGAAGATGAGGGTGCCACTTGGACCGAACTGGAAGCAATTGGCGACTTTGGTGGAATCGTTGCGATGGGTTGCCACATGGAAGTGCGAGGAAAACCCGGACATTACTTTTGCCTTTTTCATGACGATGGCCGTTTTCTGGAACCAGACGCGAAGCGCGCAAAGCCAGTTCACTTCAAGCTGCTCCAAACCAATTCCACCGACGGTGGATTGACCTGGTCGAAGCCTAAAGTCATTCAAGAGTCCTCAAAAATTCATCTCTGCGAACCAGGAATCATTCGTTCACCGGACGGCAAACGACTCGCAGTCCTGCTTCGCGAAAATTCTCGTAGCAAGAATTCCCATATCATCTTTTCCGATGACGAAGGTGAAAGCTGGAGCGAACCCCGTGAGCTTCCGCTCTCACTCACCGGCGACCGCCATACTGGACAATACGGACCCGACGGGCGCCTCTTCATATCCTTCCGCGGCATCTCTCCCGGCAACCAAGTGATGGGCTCCGGAGAGGTGACCGGCCCCATGCCCAACGCAGGTGACTGGTCCGGTTGGGTCGGGACCTGGGATGATCTTGAGAGTGGCAATCCGGGCCAATATGTCGTCCGAATCATGGACAATAAAAAAGGGCATGATACGACCTATCCTGGCGTCGAAGTCCTTCCTGACGGCACGTTTGTCACCGTCACCTATGGTCACTGGACCAAGGGCGAGGCGCCATACATCATGTGCGTTCGGTTCACTTTGAAAGAATTGGACGCGAAAGCAAAAAAATCCTCGAAAGTGACACTCAGTGATGACTGGAAAAAAGTCTCCAATCAGTGAGTCATTGGCAGGTCTGTCGGTCCACTCCCCATCAAAAGCCTTCTAGCGCGACAGACTCGTGCTTGTAGGGACGTTTGGCTCCGATGTGCCATAGTCGAAATCCCACCTTGGCTCCGTGGGTGGTGCTGGTCGCTTCTCCCGTCACCATCTGGATGCCCTTATGGTTGTTGATGATGATGCGGTGGGCATGGCCCGTCAGCACCGCCACCACGCCGTGCTTCTCGAACAAGGCGAGCAACTCCTTGCGCTTTTCCAGCGGCAGGTTGACGCCGGAATCCTTTTCGTCGGGTTCCTTGACGTAGAGCGGATGGTGCATCACCACGAAGACCGACTGCCCCCTCCTGGATGCAGCGGCAAGCGTGTCTTTCACCCATTGGTGGTGCCTTTTGATCTCTTCTTCTAGCTCCACCTCAGTGCGCCAGAGCATGGAGTTGGCACAGAGAAAGACATGACCCTTGTGCTCGAAGGAGTAGTAGTCATTGCCGAAGGCCTTGCGGTAGTTGGCCAATGATTGCGGCTGACTGATGTTGTTGCGCTTATCCTGCGGCCCCCAAAACACGTCGTGGTTTCCCGGCACACAATGGGCCGGCATGGTGAAGCCTGCTTTAATGCGGTTGATGTCCTTGACCGATTGCTCGTTGAGCCGGGAGACCAGGTCGCCACAGATAACAACGAAGTCCGGCTCAAGGACATTGGATTGCAACACCGCTTGCTCAAAGGTCTTGAGGTCGTGCTCGTAGCCACCCTTGCCGAGCTGCGGATCGCAGATCTGGATGAAGGTGAAGGGTTGCTTGGCGGGCTCCTGTGTTTGCTCCGCAACACCCGGGATCACAGTCATGCAGAACAGGAGGATGGCGGCTAGCTGGTTGGGCTTCATGTGAGAATCAAAGTGATACTGATCAATTGCCCAGCCGGATACATCAAATTTTCAACCAACCACCTTCTTTAGGGCGTGGGTTCCAAGGGTATTCTGCCTGAGGGAGAAAAAGCAAATTCCCGGCACGTGAAAGATTGTTTGACTTATCGGTTTCTGGCCGCCCTAATGATCTATTGCTCTCTTTTGGTCATCCCCCCTGACACCAAATCCGTTAGCCGGGCACATGCCACACCAGAGCGTCATCAAAAACCCCAAACATATAATAATATGAGCGAAACAATGCGGGCCCTGCAAGCGGGTCTATCAATTGAAGGAATCACGATGTACCTGTTCTGGGTTGGCATCGTAGCCATGGGAGCTGGAGCTGTCTTCTTCTGGCTGACAATCCCAAAACTACCAAAAGCCTATCAATCCGTAAATGTGGTGGCAGGCATCATCTGCGCAGTGGCCTGTTTCCACTACGTTAAAATGTCCGGAATCTACGTTGAAGGCGTTGCCAGCCTTTTCAATGCCGACGGAGCACGAATCGAGGGCAAGGAATTATCAGCCTTTCCCACCGCCTACCGATACATTGACTGGTTCATCACCGTGCCTCTCTTGGTCCTCGAATTCCCGCTGCTTCTTCGCCTTGGCCAGAAGGGCAAAGGCATCATGCGAAGCCTTGTCGGGGCAGCAGTTGTCATGCTAGTCTTCGCCTGGGTTGCCGAAGAAAGTGCAGTTGGCTCGAGCGCTTGGTGGATCAATTACCTCATCAGCTGCGCTGCATGGGCGTTCATTGTTTTAACCCTCTACACCACTGTTTCGCAGCGGATCAAAGAAGCTCCCGCGCCGATTGCTCGTTCTGCCAATATCATGAGACTTTTCATTGTCGTTGGTTGGAGCATTTACCCGATTGGTTTCCTTATGAGCCTCGGAGGGTCTGACGGTGAGAGCATCCGTGAAATCTGCTACAACGTTGCCGATGTCATCAACAAGGTTGGTTTTGGTCTGGTTTGTTTCGCAGGGGCCCAGGGCCTCGCAGAAATGGATGCTGGGACCAACTAGCTTCAATCAAGTGGAAGAGCTCTATCCTTCGACCGAATGGGAGCGTCTACTTTAAAAACTAAAAATAACGCAACACTGATAATCCCGGCCGCTCTGCTGGCCGGGATTATTTTGTTCCATGCCGTGGGAGTTGAGTCCCACTGGCTATGGATCGCATCTTTCGTGCTGATCGGGATGCCGCATGGAGCTTATGACGTTTGGAGGCTTCAAGACCAAAGCAGAAACCCTCTCACCACCGGGCTTAAAATCGCCCTCTATCTCTTAATTGTAGTAGCCTACCTCTGCCTGTGGCAGCGGTTGCCTGTCTTTTCGCTTTTTCTGTTTCTCTCCCTAACCGCTTGGCACTGGGGAATTGCTGATTCCTACTGGATCGAACCAAAAATGAATTCTCGCCGAGTCAGCCTTGGACTATTTCGGGGTATTTGGATCGTCTCGCTTCCCATTGCGGCCGACTTTCAGGGAGCAGGCCAAATCATGGAGTTAATGGTTTCACAATCTTCCCACAAACCGTTTCTCTTCGAACAACAATGGCAAGCACTCTTCTTGGTCGTCGGTATTATCGCTTTATCCTTGGAGACTTTTCTTCACCTGAGAAAACGCCGCCTGATCTCATTGGGTGAGACCGTCCTGCTTGCTTTGCTTGCTGTCATTCTTCCCGCCAGCTTATTCTTGGTGTCCTATTTTATTGCAGTGCACAGTTGGCGATACCTTTACGAACGTTTCTGCGTCGAAGGAGATCTTTTTTTGAAACCCGCGCGATGGGCCATTGTCGCCGGGATCTCGCTGTTGATCATCCCAATCTGGTATCAGTTGTACTTGGCAAGTGCCGCGGAGGCAACGGGCCCAAGTCTGACGGCCAGTTACCTTCTCATGGTTTCTGCATTCACCTTGCCTCACGCCATCCTACTCCAGATTCAGGATTCTTTTTCAAAGCCCCCATTTCCTCTTCCCGAAGCGGTGTGTTGAGTGCATGCCTGCTGATGGCGAAAAAGCAAATACCTAGCATTCAGCACTTTCCCATCAGACCAGCGGACCCTTAGAATTGCTAAATGAAGCGTTTTCTGATCACTGCTACTTTGATGCTTGGCATGGCACAGACCAGCCATGCGCAGATTTATGCTGATGTTGAGGTCTCACACGGAGCCTCTTCACTGGGTGTTTTCCGCATCCAACTCCATCATGAACTGGCTCCCAGGACTGTTGCCAATTTCATCGGCTTGGCGACAGGAAAGCGTGCTTGGATCGATCCTGAAACCGGACAGCTGCAAGTAAACCGTCCTTATTACGATGGCCTAAGCTTTCACCGTCTTGATCATGATTTCATCATTCAAGGAGGAGATCCCCTGGGAACCGGTGGCGGCGGGCCGGGTTATGTTTTTCAGGATGAGTTTCATCCAAGCCTCAGCCATGTCGAATACGCAGTCTCAATGGCCAATTCCGGAGCACTCACAAACGGCTCCCAGTTTTTTATCAATTTATCCGAACCCACATTTCTGGATAACAAACACTCCGTTTTCGGACTTATTATAAACGATTCAAGCTACCCAAACAGTCGCAGCCTAATTGATGGCTTCAAGGACAGCACAACATTTCCCACGTCCGCAGAAATCCCCAACACCCCGGTGATCATAGAATCCATTTCGCTATCAGGGCCAGACCTCGCTTCTTTTGACATCAACGATCCATCACTTGGTTTGCCAGTGGTCACATCTCTGCCAATGAAAATTGCCCACGACCCAGGAGCTGGCTCATTTTCTCTCAAATGGGAGACCACGCGCAAATTCGACTATCCGCTCTATTACGGAACAGACCTTGAGAATTGGAGCCTGGCCGGCAAGTTGTTTTCCATGGATAACAATCCGAACTACGAAATCAATATTGATGGCATTGCGGCTGAAACAAAAGGTTTCTACCTCTCCACCCAAGTTGATTACTCTGCTCTTGTTGAGGCGCCGCAAAACGTGCTGGCCGGGGGCACCATCATCGATTTTTCTGTGAATGGCGGCACACTGAAAGTTGTCTTTGATGGAGCGGGTAAAGGAACTTGGCGGTTCATCCACGCTGACGGAACCACAGCTGATGACTCAGGGCTAATTGATTCTTCCAGCCAAACCAACCGCATAGATTCCTATGCCATTGTGCCAACAAACGGAGTATTCATCAACCAAACCGGTGGAAGCTACAGCCGATTCATCAGCTTGCGTGAAATCACAGTTTTTTTAGATGGTGAGGCAGGACCAGACCTTCTGAGCGCAATCCAGCCTGTGCTCTCTTTTCACAATGCGTCTGGCGGCTGGTTTGATGGGCCCGTCAATAGGGGGTCCACCGGCAGTTATCTTTTCCGGGGAAAATTCACCCTTACGACTCAATAGCTGGCAAAGGACGAGCTGAAATGCCGACGTCTAATCAAGGTCATGGGAAAACCAACCCCATTTCCCGTTTCTGGGGCGGTATGTTGGGAAATGGCTGCCTCAGGCAAAAAATGTAAATGAGTAGTAATAAATCTGATTTTTTCTGTTAAATGGTCAGAGGCCAGACGATATGAAATGCCAGAGATGCGTTGAAGTGCAGATTGTTGGCCAGCTCAGGCAGCGCCATTGAGTTCGGCGTGCGGCCCAAGCACAACGTTGACTGGAAAACCGGCAATTCGAGCAGCTACGCCCACAAGGCTTTTCCCATGGGTAGATGAACTGCAGGATGCGGTGTCAAAACGGCCTAGCCCTATCAGGCACGTCATGAGGACTCAAATTCGCCATCTCATTGGCCCGGTTCAATCGCCTGCTCGTCTTGCGCAGGAGCCAGTTCTTCAGGGACTCGGTCCGAACGTTCGGCAAGCGGCTCGATGACCGGCTTGAGGTCCTCCGGGTCGGCTTCCGCGATGGCCTTTCTAACCGCCTCCGTAGTCCTCACATCATAGTAGCAATAAAGTTTCGGCAATTTGCCACCTGTGCTTACGATGAAGCCGAGCTGCCTGCTCTTGGTGTCGTGCCACCATTTCTGCTCGGTAATCGGGGCCAAAGGCCCGTTGCCATTCGCGTGATAGGCGATACGTGCGAGGTAATAACCGTTTTGCGGCATCGGTCCGTCCGAGATCTTTCTGCCTTTGGGTTCAACGGTGACCACTTCCTCACCCATTTTAGCCACGATTTTGTGCCCGGTCATGTTGAACCACAAGGTCTGGCCCGGGTTGAGCTTTCCTCCCCCAGTCTCAACGAGATTCATCTTCACCGGGAAATCCCCATGATTCGGGTCTGGGCTGATGATGATGTAAAAATCACGAACCCCTTCAGGAATCTTGAGCATGGGTGTGCTTGCAGCTAGTCCGTTCGGGTCAGTGACTTGTCGCGGTGTGAGCGCGATGGTGAGATTGTCTTCAGGCAGCTCAATCACCTCAGAGAGATTCATGCTGGGAAGATTCACCGCATGGCTTGTCTTGCCGTCAAAGATGAAGCCGCTCTTTGGGGCGTCTCGTGGTCTTTCAGGAAAAACCACGCGGCACGTACGCTTGGCATCCGCGTTTTGCGCAAATGCCAAAAATGAAACCGTGGCAAGTATGGTGGCACGAAGGACGATCATGGGAAGTAAAGTTGCTTGAAGGCTTCAGACTTCGGTTGCGTTCAGCCAGCGAAACGAGATCACTTCATATTTACGGCCAAATCGGATGTTTGCCGGCTGGCCAGGAGCATCAATCAAGTCGGCTTCTTCGGTGGCGTCCGCGAAATTGCGGGTTCTCTTAACAACGGCCTCGCACCAGGCACGGGCTTCAACATTGCCGTAGGCGTCCAATGCGTCACCGTATGCGCGGATGGTGAAGGTGTCATCGCGAACGGTCAGGATCGGTGCGATCGGACGCAGGATGTCAGCTTGGCGAATCCAACCCGGGGCCCCGTAGGCACTGCTGCCAACAGCGGCTTCAGGGAACTCATAGTCTGCATTCCGGATTTTTGGATCGTTGGGATGCATGGTGTTGTCTGAGAGCATGTTGGCAGGATTGCGCAACTTGGCCATCGGATCATCCGTAAGGTTGTTGATGGCGCTTTGAACCGCGCCGGCAAGAGCAAGCTCGGTGTTGTTACTTAATTGGCGGTTGATGAATTCCGACAGGGAAAGAAACGGGCCGCGCAGACGGACCTGCGCCACGATTTTATCAGCAAGGTCCTCGATCTGCTCATCGCTCAGGCCGCGATGTCCGGTGTATTCCGAAGCATTGGCGAAGAGCGCGCCGAATCCAGTGGCTGCGCCTGCCTCCACATCGGTGGCAACCGTGCCGCGGGTGACCGGGTGCTTGTCGGTGGTGTCCGCATCAACAATGTCGTTGGCGCCATGCATGGCGATCTGGTCAAAGTTCTTGGCGTGGCCGAGCAGTGCCTTCCATGCATCCACCGAAGTCGAGTTCACGTTGAACATCCCCTCGACCTCGAGTCGGGAAGCGACTTTCAACCAGCCATCGCCTTGCGGGCTGTTGACCACCTCATTAACCAGTTTGTTGACACCATCCAAGCCCAGGCCTCGATCCGTGGGGATGGGTTGGTAGGCGCGGTTGGTAAGTTGCAAATCTCCCGATACAAACTCACGGTAGACGGTTGCGGTGTCCTTGTCCGGAGTGCCGCCGAACCCGTAAGGCAGTGGTGCGATGGAAGAGCAGAACCAGTCGTCAAACAGCAGATGGTTGGCGCAGTAGGAATCATCGTGAACCAGATTGTTTGCCAGGGAATTGGGGGTTAGCCTGGGCGGCAGTACCTGATTGCGAGGGATCAGGGGTGTGGCATCGCTGTTGCCGATCAGGTTCATGTGGAGCGGGGGATAGGGATTGGTTCCCTTCGGGTTCCAGCTTTGAAGCTCAATTAGAGAAGCCATCGGGCGCAATGGAATTTCGGACATGATCAGTCGCGAGATTCCGTCACCGCTCTGTGAGCCGGTGGCGATAAAGCCCTTCGAGTCGGTGAAGCCAGGAGTCAGGGTCGAATTGGCGGTCAGTGTATGATAGGCAAAGTCGTAGGTGTTGTTCACCGGATGGTCCTTGGCATCTCCACTGCCAGGATCACTCACCACCATCGATGCCAAAGCATCGTTTTGGGCAACACCCTTGGTTGGGCGGTTTTGCTGTGTGCCCGGGCCAATTCCCAGTGTCATGCGTGGGCCGAAGCTTGCGGAGAATAGGGGAACCCAGCGGCCCTCCAGGTCTGCCACCGAGTAGGCGATGGGATCGAGCTCGTTGTTGGGCCAGTAGTCGGAGCCGTCCACGCCCGATGCCAGAGTGGTGATGTTGTGATACTCATCTCCGATCCCGGATGGATGCTGCGCAGATCCACCAAAGTGCGAGCTGCCGTCACCCCATGACAGGGAGAACCCATACCCGGGACTGCGATCACGATAGGGTTGAGTGTAACGGTCGTTGCGAAACATGAACCAGTAGGTTCGGTCTGCGGTGAGATTGCTCGGCATGCCTCGAGTGGTGATGGATCCCGCCTCACCGGCAATGTCAAAGCCCTCCCTGAGCCTGAAGCATCCACCCCCAAAGCCGTATCCGGCATCACGGAAAGCCGGTGAGTAGACCTTCACTTCCCCGGGCTTGAATCTGAGGGTGCCCTCCGGCAGCCAACAGCCCCAGGTGCGCAAATCATTCCAAGTGCCAGTTGTGCCGAATTTTACTGAGTTTCCGGGGAGCTGGTTATCATAGGGATTGGCGTAATTGCTGGGCCAGTCCAAGGTCTGGAAATTGCCATTGGTGAGCAGACGGTAGCGCGTGTCGGGTGTTGTGTTGGGCGGAGCATTGCCGCTGCCTGCTGCTTCGAGCGCCATGACGCATGGCGCCCCCCGCCTAAACCCGAAGCCAAGAAAGTTTTGATGTTTGCCGCTGCCTTGCCCTGCATTGAGCGTGCCCCGAATTTCATGCTCAAGGGTCACATTGTATGGATTCCACAAGGTGAAGACTGGCAAGTACATCATCCTCAATTGATAGCGCTTGGGGTTTTGATTGAGCCGCCTTGGGTCCTCGATCGCGTTGGCATACACTAGGAATTGGAATCTCGCGATTTGGGGATGAAGTCTTTGGCGGTGCTTGTGGTTGTATATTTCGCTGTTTTGCACTGAGCTGGCCCTCTGCTTGGCGACCTTGTCCCAGATGAATGGGCTGGTTGGGCCATAGCTTCCGGCAGAGAAATTCTTATAAGCGGTGGCATAACTCGCCAGCGATGCCCATGAGGCGGAGGCAGCATGATACGTGCAGGGCTGTTTGAAGCCCAGAATCAGCGAATACTCACTCCACGGATAGAGGGTGCACCCTCTTGGTCCATGATTGTTGATGGTGGGCAACGGTACCCGTGATGTATCACCCTGATTTGGACTGAATCGGAAAAGTGGGAGTTGGCCGCCCGGGTAGCGGGCGTAGACTTCATTCCATTTTTCAGTGAGCAGAGACATGTCTTTGCGCCACCCACCAGTGGCGGTGTTGGTCAGCAAGCCGCTGGAGGAAGTGCTGAAGTCATGAAACTTGAGTTGGGGTTGCACCGTGTTACCAGCCATGATCAGGGCCATGGACTGACGGGTCGCCGCTTTGCGTGCGGGTCTGGAAGCGGCCATGCCTGGGTTGTGGGGCTCCTCGTCACCCAGTAGATTGGTCATCCCGAACACTTCGGGGTTGGTGATGCTGTGGGATTTGCCCATTTCAGCCAGCCCGGCTGCATTATTGCTTCGCGCCTCGTAGGCCTGGGCGAGACGAGCCTTCTGGTTTTCGCCGCTGATCCACCAGGCATAGCGCCCGGTGTCCTCAACCAGACTTGGCATGACGTGGACCTGCTTAGGGTCATCATCTCTGAGCGAACCACTGGCGAGGAGTGGAATCGTGTCTCCAGTCGGGCTGGTTGATACGAGACCCCGGGCACCCGTGACACCCAAATTGCCAGCTGCGGTGGTGCCGGACACCAGCCAGCCGACAAATCGTCCGCCACTGGTTTCCGAAACCCCCTTGGCGGCGTAGGTCGGGGCGATGGGCAATCCGTTGGCTTGATGGTCGGTGCCCTCCCAGCTCCGCCAAACACCCAAAACGGGGGGGTTGCTCTCATCCATGATGTCTGCGGGAGCGGTGATGCGTGTGTCGGCGCCAGTCATGAGCTGAAGTTCGGCAATGGCCATTTTAAGGGCCATGCGGGCGTTCGTCTGAGCTCGCTGCTGCGCGCTGTTGATGGTCGTTGATTTGATGGAAATCGTGGACATTGTGAGCAGCCCAATGGCAATGACGCTCAGCACGACGAGCATCGTTACTGTGACTACCAAGCTGAAGCCTGCGCCTTGGCGGCGTGGATTGGGAATTGGGGAGTGAATTGTCCGCATGAGATTAAATCTCCATCTACCGAATAAGTTAAAGTAATGTGTGCGCTATGTAAATACACAATTCGCCGCCAGTACTTTGCATGTATAAGTGGGTAGTTCGATTATCCACCCGGGCAATGCGTGGGCCGCGGTGCGGCATTTGACGAAGGCATCGACCACCCTCACCTGATTTGTATCGGCATCATGCTATCTGCCAAGACATCGCCATCGGCAGCAAAGCTCCACATTTTTCTACGGGTCGCTTTCAGGGAGGGTGAGTTCGTCGACGATGCATTTGGCTCTGATCTTGTCGCCATCGTCTGTAAACATCATGAGGGTTCGCTGTCCCTCCTTGATGGGTAAGTAGGTGGAGTAAAATACTCTCAGTTTTCCTCTTATCTGCGCCCGACCCACCGCGGCAGCTCCCTTGTTTTGAGGACTTGATACTTGGCAGAGCCGAGAAACCCCACTTGCCAGTGTGATGGGTTGAGCGTCATCCCCAATCGTGAATGCGATGAGCTTGCTCGAGGCGTTGATGAATAGCCATTCATTGGACTTCGCGCCTACAAACTTATCCTCAATGGCGCGTAGTCGAACTTCTTTGCCATCAGTCCATGCAAGCAGGATAATTTCTCTGGCACCAGCTGGTATTTGAACGCGCCTGGCAATGGCCAAATGCTGCTTGCCGCTTCCATCGGGGAGTCGTTGATAAAGCGGCAAAAAACTCTCGCAGTTGGCCATGACTCTTTCGGAGGGCTGCCGGGTAGGCCATCTCAGCATTTCATGGGGCTTCTCGGCGCTGGCTTTGATGAAGAAGTCAGGCATCTTGGCTGAGCTCGTGGCCATGGTTCGGATGCTGATATTGCGCGCCTGTGTGGGGAGGCTGACCAATGCGGTGATCAGCGTGATAAATGGGACAAAAAGATAACGCATGGTAGGAGCTGTTATCCAAAATTCATACCTCCTCGGGACTCAGCCAACGAAATGAAATCATGCGAAAGCGTCTTCCGAAGGGACTAGACGGATTGATGAGTTCTTCAAGCGGAGGCTTGTCGGCAGATGCGCTCATCATCGCATCAGGATAGCGCTGTAACGTAGCTTCACACCAGGCGCGGGCTAGTATTTTTCCGTTCCCTTTGGGGCTTCTGCACTCGCCATAGGCCCGGATGGTGAAAGTGTCGGAGCGGACAGTCATGTAGGGGGAGAGAGCCTGAAGGATGTCACCCTGAAGAATCTGCCCCGGAAAGCCAGAGCCCTGACTACTTCCGGTGGCAACATTGGGGTGTGTGGCTTGTTCGCCAAAATTGGGATCCAGGTTTGAGTTGATGGTTTTGTCCAAAGCAGCTTGCAACACTCCCCGGTCTCCATGCTCATTGTTCTCAAGCGCCCTATTGATAAATTGACCCATATTGAGGAATGGACCGCGTTTTTTGATTTCATCAACGATGGCCTCTGCCAGATAGCGCACCTCATTTTTGTTCAGATCACGAAATCCCGTCCAAAAATTCTCGTCAAGAGCACTCTTCTTCATGGGGCTACCCAAGGAGGCCAAGACGCGGGGAAACCGCACGCCTTCAACGCTTCTCTCAAAGCCGGTTATTCTGCCATTTGAGTCGAGCTTTTGATAGGGAAGCCTGTGAGTGCCTGAAAGAAACGCTTCCCAAGCGTCTGCCGAGGTAGAATTTACATTGAATGAGCCATCCACCATCAGGTGCCCCGCATTGTGGTGGAAAGCTCCGGTTCTCTCCGGGTCGTTGGTTGTCATGCTCAAGGTGGCCCGGTCGAAAGAGGATCCGGCAGGCTCGTAGGGAATGAAGCGAGGATTGGGAAGCAGGAGCCTGCCCTCACGCAATGCCTGGAAAGTGGATGCAGTTGGTTGAAGATCAGTGCTCGCATCCCGATTGTCGGCAAATTGTGGGATGGTGGTGAAGATGTAGCTGTCCCATAAAACCTCGTTGACGAGATAAGAAGCGTCGTAGAGATAAAAATTGCCGGGTATTTTCCAGCCGGCCAAGCCGCGATCAGAACTGCTGAAGGTGTCTGTAATTGAGGCCCTCCACTGATCTCTGGGAATGCGCGGGTTGGCATAGGAGTTTCCGACAATGTAGGTCGGCTCGTAGCTGAAGCGGCCAATGTTGGCATGCTGGAGCTGCCCCAAGGAAACGAGATCCTCCCTGGGTACATCAAAGAGAATGACCCTGTCGTAACCGTCTACGGGATCACGACCTGCGCCCCAGTAGGCATATCCCTTTGGAGCGTCTCTGGTGTCCATCTGCATGATTTGCTCTTCCACAACTCCCTCATTATCAGCGGAGTAAGCGGCAAGCAAAGGCAAGTTGAGGGGTGAGTCCCACCTGGTATTGCACATCATGGCGCGAATGTTCGCATCCACAAGCGGTCGGATTGCGGGGCTGCCTGCACTTGCCGGTTCTCGGGCCGTACGCAGCCTGAAGCTGAAGGAAGCCATGGTGTTTTGATTGAGCTCGGAGGTGCTGACGTCTGCTTTTTGGATTCGCTTTCCGGGCTTTCCATTGATGGCCTCCCAGCCGAAGGGGGCCCACATGACCTGTGTCACCTCGTGACTTGCGTTGCCTGAATTGGAATTGGCTCCATGCATCATCGAGGGGCGTTCCAACACAAAATCGAAAGTGAGCGTGCCAGGCGTGGCCGAGATGAGTTGGTGATCGCGGTATATGCTCTCCAGGGTTAAGTCTTTGACCGCATCATCATAATTCAGACCGTCATTGTCGCGGCCGATGGCGCCGTGGTTTCTGAATGCGTAAACATGAGTGCGGCCGGGCCCCAGCAGCACCTCGTGCGGCACATGTGTCTGACGCTTGCCGGAGAACCCGGAGGCCCGGGACAGGCTCATGGCGTTGCCGTTGCCCTGACTGATTTTCAAGCCTTCATGGCTGAAGAACACTTGCGGGTAGTGCATGATGCGCGGGCCATGAGCTCTGCCATCACCGATGACGTTGATGCCGATATTGTAGGGGTTGTATTGGGCATGCCACAATTGAACGTTGGTTCGCAGTTTCTGGTTGTTGCTCTGACCACTTCGCGACAGCCACGCATTTTGCTGCATGCGCATGAGAATAGCAATGGGAGGGCTATGCTTGTAATACTCGGTCTTGGATGGGCTGCCGTCGCGCTTTTTGCCGTTGCTGCCCGGGGGAATCGGGGAGTAATTGCCGTATGGCATTTCAAAATGAAAGGGCGAAGTCGAGGGGTTGTTGCCGATCTCATGCGGGCCCAGAGTGCCGAGCTTGAATGGATTGTTGTCCCTGTTGAAGATCCCCTCCTTGGTGATCATGATGCTGTCCAGATATTCCATTCCGTCCCTGACTAAAATATGCTTCTTGGTATTGTAGAAATCCAGGAGCATCTCCCAGTGAATGTAGCCGTGCTTGGTGAGATCCGAGCATTGTTGGAATTTTTCAGGTTCCATCACGATGTATTTTTCCGAGAAGCCTCTGCTGCTGTTGCCGAATACTGCTTGGAAAGTGCTGCTGGGCTGGTCATTTCCCTCCTGCTCAAAAGCCATTGTCAGATCTTTCTTGAGTCCGCCGTGCTTGACGTCTGAGAGAACACCTCTGGAGAAGGTGGTGTAGCCGAGGCGCTTGTCGCGTGAGGTATTCACGGATCCTCCGAGAAGGCTGATGTCGTTGAGTGAGATCATTTTATGGATCTGGTCCGGGGGTGTTCCCGCAAGGCCTTCCATGTCTTCAAGGATGCTTATGTCATAGGTGCCGGGCAGGAGTCCTCTTCCCGCCGTCTTTTCCATCTGATTGCACACGTCTGGGTGACTGGCCGCAATCTGCGCCTTCATGCCTTCATCATCGATAATCCAGGCAAAGCCTCCGGTTCCGTTGCTCAGATCGATGAGGCCAGCTTCGATGGGCTGGCTGCCCGTCTGCATTTGGGTATTGATGCTGTTTTCACCATACATGGTGATCGCTCTTCGAAAGGGATTTGAATCAGAGATCTGCTCTGCAGGGGTGGCGTTCGGATCCAATCCTGATACCAGCCATGAAATGGACTTTTCAACGCTTCCGGCGCTTGATTGTTGAAGGCCCGCCTCGGGGTCACTGCTTGATACACCTACCCACCATGCCTTGGGTGATCCCGGCATTACCCTTGCCCGAAGGCGGCGATCAAGTGCCAGTGTCTCGGCCCGGGCGCTCATCCGAGTGTCCGGCCCCAGTGTCTTCTGCAGTTCATCGATAGCGAGCATGAGCGCAAGGCGGGCGTTGGCTCTTGCTATGGCTTGCGCTTCCAGGCCCGCATTCGAACGGGTTTCAACGCTCGACAAGCTCAGTAACCCAACCGCGATTGGAATCAGGCAAACCAGAATGAGAAGGGCGACAACAAGAGCTAATCCACGCCGCCACCGCAACAGGCTGAGACGATGCTCCACTTTCATTGAAGTCTCTGGGAATTTGCTTTTCTGAGCTTAGCCATGAACACCCCAAGGCGCCCGCTTCATGAGGGGGAAAGGGGGGTTCCATGGCTCGGACCCAGCCTGAACGTCGGCCGAAAGGCGCTTCACCAGGGTATCTTGCGCACAGAGTCTGATGGTGTGGTCCATCAGCCCAACGAAGGAGGCAAATGCTACTTTCATCCCACCAGTTAGGCACATACCTGATTGGTTGTCAGTCAGTTTTATTCAAAACTTACAGCAATGCAGCGCAGGCCTGATGTCGGGTGAGCATGGATGTTTGGGCTTGTCTTGTGGTTTCGTGAGGGCCGGGCCTGATGGGCTTATCGGTGGGTTTGAGTTGTAGCAAGGGATGCATTCGTTTTTCGGGCCCAATGCGCCATCTGGCCAGAGGGGGGCGCAGGCCGTCCGTGTCGGTTGCTCCTAACAACCCCGCCCATTCCATTGCTTTGGCGGGGTGTCAGGGCGTATTTTCCCAGAGGGTGAAAAAAGCAAATTACCGCCATTTTTCATGCTACTCCACTCGCACCCGATAAAAGCCTGTCGCTGCGTCGAGCTGAACGGAGCGGCTGAGTGCTGTGCCCGATGCCTTGAGCCGTTCGACCACGTTCCACTCTTCCAAGTTGGTGCTGTTTTCCACGGCATAACTCCTGCCGGGCACCGTGGACCACGAGAGATTTCCGCCGCCACCCCCCTTTAGCCAGCTGGTCAGGCGGAAAACCGAGGCCCTATCAAGCGGGGCCGTCCCGGCAATGTATTCGACGCGGTTCGGGCTGCCATCGCCATCGGCATCCGCCCCGGCGTCATCCACTTCCGGATCGGTGCCGTGCAAGACCTCCCACGCATCCGGCATGCCGTCGCCATCGCCATCGACTTCTGCATTCCAAAGCCACTCTTGCTCAACCCGCATGAAAGTTATCCGGGTGTAGTTGTCCTTTTCGAAAAGTATTCCAAGAGATCGGTCCGGTAGGATGCATGCCGATGAGTAGGCGGAGGAGCCGCCATACAGCAGTCTCGAGACCGGCCAAGTCGCGCCGCCGTCGGCACTCGCACGCAAGGTCAGATTCGCACGGCTGCTCGAGCTGCCCGGATTGACGAAGGCGACGATCTCCAGCGGATCGCCGCGCAAGGTGCTCTTCCATTGGATCACACTGCCTTGGCACACTGGATCAGGAACCGAGGCGAGTCGGAAGACATCGGTCCAGGAACCATCGCGCATCGGCGCCGCACCACCCGGCGTGTAGTAGGCCCAAGCCCGCTGACCATTCGAACCGCTTGGAGTCCTGCCGGAGAAAAGCAGCCGTCCGTCGTCGAGCTCGCACACCGTGTTCTCATTGGTTTGCGGCGAGCTATCGGGAATTCCGGAACCGAAATCCCATGTCGCCCCGTGGTCCGAGCTATACACTGAACACATGCGGACCACACCCGAGGAGTTGATATACTGGGAGGGGAACACCAGGGTCCCGTTGCGCATTGCCAATCCGTGACCCGGTCCCTGAAAGATAAGTCGCCAGTTCGGATCGTCCTTCACATCGACTGTCACATTGATGGACGGTGACCAGCTCAGGCCGCCATCCTCACTCTTGGTGAGCACATACTGTCCGGTGTCCACGGGATTTGTCCCCGCGCCCGAGCCAAGGTAGCCGTTGTTTCCAAAAGACCACAGCGCAGCCACCCATAGCGTCCTGGTTGCCGGATCCCAGAGGATCGCCGGGTCTCCCACCCCGTTGCCCGAGGAGCCCGGCACCGAGGCATCGAAGTCGAGGATGGGCTGAAACCCCGACCAAGAGGCCCCACCATCCTCGCTGCGCGCATAGCCCACATCCACATCCGCCGGAAGGTCGCTGCCTCCGCTCCAGCGATGATCAAAGACGGCGTGCAGCACGCCTTGGTCATCGCACGCGATCCCGGGAATTCGATAGGTCGCGATCCCGTAGTCCCCGCTGCGCCGCACATCCGAGACCAAAGGCATGGCCGCCAGCGTCAGCGCCCCGAGCGGATCGTCGTCCGTTGGAACAGCCGAACCTGCCTCATTTCCAGAGAGTACTATCTCATCGAGGGTGGCGTCGATCTCTCCGCCAAGCGTGCCCCAGCGATGCGGCTCGACCTCCAGCCGCAGCTCGTTGGAGCCCTGCGCGAGGGCCTGCGAAACCGTGAGACTTAGAGTGTCGGTAGCGGGATCTTCCACCTGCCCAAGTACGCCCCCAGCGCCGCGCAGCCTCAATGCCCGAATGCGTTCGCGAGTCCCCGGCTTGAGTGTCAGTGACACTTTCTCCAGCGTCGAACCCGGTGCTGGCAAGGCGATCGTCAAGGTCATCATCTCGTGCCAGCTAAAGCGCGGGATCATGCGATCTTCTTGCAGCACTGAGATCGATAGGGGTGGTCCGGTGATCGTTCCCCAGCGCGTATTCCAGAGGGATTCAAGCTCAGTGATTTCGGAAAAATCTAACACCTTATTGAAGATTGCCACCTCCGCTACCTCCGCCTCGAGATGCTTGACAGGACTCCCGCCATTCGAGCCGACGATGAAACCCGAGAGAGCGCCCGAGTTCGTATCGCTTGCCGTTCCCGCCTCCACGCCGTTGATCCAGTGGGTGATTTCCGTCGAGGCGCCGACCTCATCGAAAGTCCACACATGCCGCTGCCAGTCCCCCGCTTCGAGCGGGGCAGTCACCCCCTCGGCGACATCCCAAGAATTCGCCACGCCTGCCTGCCAGTCGCCATCACGCACCTGCACCCTCGTCCGCCCGTTCGAAGTTGAGCCGTCCCACAGGTAGCCGTTCATTGCCGTAGGCACCCGGCATATTACCGCCACGCTACGACCATTGCTCAGGCTGCCGAATTCATCGCTCGAAGCCCACAAATCAGCGCTGCCCCTGAAATCCATCACCTGGCGCACCTCACCCGCGGCCGTCACCGACTTGCGCCCGGGCCCACCGTTCACCGTGCGTGTCAGGTCGTGAGTGCCGCTGCCATCTGCAAGATCCGCCCAGCGATCTACCGTGCTGGCGCCGCGTATGCCGCTATCGGCGAGATACCACGCATGCACCTCCGCCCACGCTGGCAGCGGCTCGTTACTGAAACACCCTGCTCCGAGCGCCGCCGCCGCCATCCTCTCGCCGAGAAGCAAAATACTGTCTGCATCGTAGTGGAGACCGTCATGTTGGGTTGTTCCCACCGCACTGGCGTAGCCGATGCCGGCCTCCGAATTGGCCAAGGTAGCCTGACGACTTCGTGTCAAGTTGCGCGCATTTGTTGATCCCCCGCCAATCTCGCCGAGGATTCCCCTTATGCTTGCCGCATTAGGAAGGTCCACCCTCAGATTTTCCAGCAAGGACGCGAAGCGTGTCCCGGCCTCGTCCGCCTCGATCGCGTTATTGCTTTCGCCTTGCACATACAGCAGCCCGGCAAGCTCGTGACTGATGTAGCCCGCCGGCAGGGCCGCTACTGCGGCATTTACTGTCTCCACCACGTGATCATACATGTGGTCGTCCGCCGAATCCTTAACCCAGAAGCTGTTTCCACCGCCGCCTCGCGATGCCTTTACGATGGCAAAATCGCGGTAGCCGGCACGCCACAGCATCCTCGCGAAGCCGACCTCTGGCCCCCAGTGGTCGTCGTTGCCCGGATAGTACCCGCCGGTCTGGGGCCCCAGTGTCGTCCACCCAGCCGAGTTGCCCAGTCCCGCATTCCCGGCCGGTGTCCCATCCGCCCGGTTGTCCCAAAAAAACAGCACCCTCGCATCAATCGGATCGTCGCCCGCAGCCACCGCGTTCATCGTATTATCGGTGGCGGCCAGAGTCCCCAGTGAGTTCGACTGACCGGTCAGGACAAACACTTTCAAAGTCTGGCCAAATGCCAGCCCGCAATATAGCCAAGCTAGAATGATCAATCGCACCTCGTTAAGTTGCTTCACCACTCTTCCAAGGCCAGCCTTTGTTGGCTGGTCTGATCAGTAAACCAAAAAATCCACCCTTCGCATGCGAAGGGTGGATCCAATCTGGAAAACGAATGTGGGTTGTGGCTTAGAAGCTGTAATTCAAGCCAATGGCGATCACGTGATCTTTCTCAAGATACTGGTCGCCGTAAACATTGCATTCGTAGGCAAGAGTGGCAGCCAGTTGTTCGGTGATATCGTAACCTACAGTAGCCTCAAGGTAGCCAAAGTCTTCTTTCTTGAGACCGGCGCCGCTGAAGTCCATGTTTTGTGTGAAGCAATGAGTGTAAACCAGACTGGCAAAATAATGACCAGTCGAGAATTCAAGCCCTAGATTTGCAAGAACTCCGTCTCCGCTGACGGATAAGCTACCAAGTGGGGTGTCAAGTAAGGCATCCCGCCAGCCATAGCCGATCCCGCCAAAGAGATTGAGAGTCTCCGATAGCTCGAAGTCTCGGTTGAGCAAGATGCGCAATTCATCGGAGTCCGTATCTTGAGTCTGGGATTCAGAGAATGGGAAATCGCCGGACAATTTTTCGTAACGGGCATCAATTGAGTAGCCGTTACCAAGGTCCACACCACCGACGAAGCGGAGGCCCGAGACATCATAACTTTGGGGTGTCCCAAAGAGGTTCAGGCTCTGTTCTCCATCAACATAGCTGATGCCAAAATAAGGAACGCATGCGCAGCTTGAAGGGGCTGTCACTGGTACAACTTCTTCTCCCGCGCTGGCGGTCATGATGCCAACAAGTGGCGCTGTCAGTATTGTAATAGCAATTTTTTTCATAGTCATGGGTTAATCAAATGATGCATTTTCATGTATGCAACTCCTTGCGTTCTAGGATGGCCGAAATAATGCGTCAACTTCTTTATTTTCCCCGTCATGCTGGGGAATTGTGCTTACTGGCGTGCGGCTGACAAGGATGGCCGGTGAGGAGCGCTTTGCCCAGAAAGAAACGCTTGAGTCACTCGATCATCCTGGCGCGCTGACGGCGAGGGTTTGCGCATGGGCTTCGGCACTGGTGAGGTCATGTTGCTTGTGGGGATGCGCTTTAAGATGGAAGAGCAGCTTGCGGCTATCTTGAGGACGCCAGATCAATTTCCATTCGTCATCGGGCAACGCCTGAAAAGCCTCCCTGGCGGCTGGCATGCGAACCCGCCAAATTGCCGAGTTCATTCCACCCAGAGCGTTTGGCGAAGGCCATGGCTTTGGATATGCCAAATCTGCGGGAGAATTGGCCCATTCGGCACTCACAATGCGCTCAGGCCGCCACTTTTGGATTAAGCTCGTCTTCCAGGCATGCATGGAACGAATGCTTGACTTTCTTGCTGTAAGGCATCACTGGGTTGTCCCTAATTTGAAACTCACCCACAAAACCCTCAGGCTCCCAGCATTCGTTGGGTTTGCTACATTCTTCCTGCTATGCCACAGCGTGCAGGCTGTTAGTGTTTTGATTACAGTCGACAACACTGGCGCCAACGATCCGGTCTCAATTGACACTCCGCGGGTTTGGAATTTTGCTGTGAACTCCGGCTACTCACTCACAGTAGAGAGAGGGAGTTTTGGGCTAAAGAGCGGAAGCAAGACAAGCGAGGATATTACCTTCTCCGTTTGGAGTGGGCTGGGCGGAAACCTTGCCGGCAATAATTTGCTCGGATCGTCAAATCTGACATCGGCAGAGGTAGATGGTTTTTATTCAACACTTGAAAATTTTGACATCACCGCATTGGTTCTGCAGGCAGGCTATTACTCGGTTACCCTGACCACCAGCGCTGTCAATGCGTCAACCGACAACTATTTCCTCAAAAATGGTAGCGCTATACTGCAACTCAACGATGGTTCTGGAACGATTCTTGGCTCTGAATATTGGACCCAAGATGCAAACAATGACGGTACTGCCACTGACACCTTCAATGGAGCAGTCCCCGAACCCCGCATGGCCTTGTTGATGACTTTTGGGTGTGCTTTGCTGACGCTATTGCGCCACAAGCGTGATTGAGCGTGATCAGGAGGCATGAGCCGATGTGACTACCTGACCAAGTCCAATAGCTCCAGAGGGCTTATGCTGCAGGTGCAAAGCATTCTCAGGCGCATCCATGCCAATTCCGGTGCCGAAGCCGAACATCAACTCCTTTTTCCCTGCCTGAAGTTTGGCCGTGGGGCATTCTTGCCGAGAAGAAAAGCAAAATCCCAGCAGCCTTGGTTTTTGCTTGTGCCCTAGTCCAGCGTCGGCTTCAGCGTGGGCGGGCTGGGAGGCTTTGGCTTGGCGTTCGGGTCGACTGGAGCCTCGCCATAGGGCTTCACCTCCATGGACATGATGGGGAACTGGTGATGCCTGGCCCAGTATACTTCCCAGCCGGCGGGGACCTTGACGATGTCGGCAATGTCGCGGGCCTTGAGATAGGTCTCGAAAGAGTCGGTATGCACCCGAAACATCAGCACGCTGCCAGGCTGGCGGGAGAGTGCCAGCAAGGCCTGATGAAAGGGCGAGTCTTTTGACTCCAGTTGGTTGGCGGAGACGCCGCCCTTGTCCAGGTCGAGGGTGATGCGGATGTGCAATCTTGACCAATAAGGTGTGCTTTCCAGAGTGACTTTTTGTCCGGGCTGGCTGGGCCCCCAGTTGAAGTTCTTGAAGTGCGTGAGCACGGCCCGGGTGTCGTGGCGATAGCGGTCCGCGCCGCGCTGCTCGATACGCTCGTGCTTGATTTTGGTCTTGTTTATCTTGAACTCACGCTCGAAGCGTCGAAGCGGGGTGACCGGATCAATCAGATGCAGGCGGTTGTGGATCACGTAGCAATAGAACACGTTGGCACCCTCTGGAATCGGACGGCTGGCGGGAACGGAGACGATATCGGGGCGCGCAACCTTGATGGGGGTGGCCTCTAGCTGCTTGCCCAATTGCGCCACCTGCTTTTCCTGGGTGGCGATCCTGGCCTGCAAAGCATCGCGCTCTTTGCGCAGCCTCGCTGCCTGCTCAAGGGCCTTGTTGCGCTCCGAGGTGCGGGCCTTGGCCGTCTCGAGCTGTTGTTGCAACATGGCCAAGCGCTGTTTTTCTTCCTCGAGGATTGCCGGATCGGGGGCCGCCGTCTTGAGAATGCTCAGACGGTTGTCGCGCTTCTTGATGAGCAGGTCAACGCGAGCTTGGGCCTCGGCGACCTCCTCGGGGGTGGCGGGTTTCAGTTCGTCCAGAAACTGCTGGACCATGTTGCTGACGTCCACCTGAACGAGCAACAGCACCAGTATGAGTACCGCCACGACATTGGTCATGGCATCCATCAAGGAGTCGAGGTTGACTCCTGCATCGGCTGGTCTGTTGCGGCGAGACATGATTACTGAAACCCGGAGAGGTCGAGTTTGCCCTCATGGGGCAGCGGAATTTTGCCGGTCCGCAGTTCGAATTTCTCGATGGCCTCATGGGCGGCCCAGCGGTAATTCGAGTATCCGGTGCGGCGAATCAGGTAGAGTATCATCGGGTCACGGACTTTCTTGATTTTTCCCAGGAAATCCTTGTAGATGCCGCTCTTGGGAATGTCTGCACTGTTGACTGTCACCGGCTTGCCATTGGGGATGAGCAGGGTGATGCCCTGGCCGTTGCATTCGACAAAGAACACGTGGGAGGGGCGATTCCAGTCTGCCCGGGGTCGGATCTCGATGGACTTCGGCGGCTCGGGTGCCTCCTTGCGCTCTTTGATCTCGGCTTGCAGCTGTTGGATTCGTTTTGAGAGCGGCTCGGGGCTGGTGCGCAGTTTGGTGAGTTCGCCCTGCAGGGCTTCGATGCGCTTCTGGATTTCGGCGGGGTCCTGCCCCTGCGTGGTGAGTTGCTGCAGTTGCGCACGCAGGGTGGCGATTTTGCTGCGGACCTCCTCGAGCTGGGTAGCGCTGGCGCGCTCATTGCGGACCCTTTGATCCAGTTTGGAGAGCTCCGCCTCCAAGCCCTCGGCGAGTGTGATCAGGTTGCTGCGCTTTCTGGCGCGGGCAATTTCTTCCTCGCTCTGACCAGCCGTGTCGGACGAGTGAGTTTGGGTCATCACACTGATCATGAGGGTCAGCACTCCGATCAGGCACGCAAGAATGCTGAGGAAGGGAAATAGCGAGATCCCTCCGTCATCCGTGATGCGTCTTCTACCCATGGGGATTGTCGGATTTTTGGGTTAGCGTCCGAACAGCCTCTTTTTCTTTTTTTCCATAAGTGGCACCTGCTTGCCACCCAGTTTCTCGAGTGCAGCGTTCATGTGGTCGATGCCCTCAGCAATGTTCTTGAAAGTCCTGGTGAGCTCTTCGTCGCTGCGTTTGAAGATGCCGGTGCTGACATCACTGAGTTTCTTGATCGATCCCTCAAAGCTGTCATCGAGCCTGCGTTGATGTTGCTCGAGTCCGGATCGCAACTGCTCGCCGCTCTCCCTGAGCTGGAGGGTGTGTTCATTCAGGTTGCGGAGGAAAGTCTCATGGGCATGGGCCAGGGAGGAGACCAGTGCGGGCATGCTTTCAGCCTGTTCGAGCAACTCGCTGCTGCCCGCCATGTGGCTGTCGTTGAGCTTGGGCAGCACCTTCTCGTTGCAGAAGGCGTCGATGATGGTAAGCGTCTCGTCCTCACGCTTCTGCACCGCCGCCAGGGGAAAGCTCATGAGGATGGAGAGGATGAGGCCCAGAAGTGTGGTGTCGAAGGCGACCCCCAGGCCACCGGTCAGCTTGTTCATCGATTCTCGTAGGGCCTCCTGATCGGCCATGTCGCCCATCGCAAGCGCTCCCACCGCGGTGGACAGGCCCATGACCGTGCCGATGAATCCAAGAATGGGAATGGCCCATAGGAATACCTTGATCAGGGCGTAGGAGCCGCTTGAGCGGTTGGCATCGAGATCGGACTGGGTGGCCAGGAAAGTGGCTACTTCGGAGTTGTTGGGGCGTGCCTCGAAGAGTTCCAGGGCTTTGCGGATGCGATTGACAATCAGGCTATCTCTGAGCGAAGGGGGCACCTTGTAGATGTAGTCAATGAAACCTCCCACGGTCTTGCGGCTGATTTCATGCCCCAAGGACTGCGGGAACAGATTGAGCACGGCCGCTCTTTGCTGCAGCTGATTCATTCGCAGCTTGATCATCAGAATGGTGATGCCCCAGCAGAATAGGAAGGCCTCGGCGTAGTTGACCCAACCACGGTCGAGAAACAAGCCGCCGACACGGGTGTCGCGGATGGGAATCATGGCGGCAAGGATGGCGGCGGTGGCCGCAACCGCGATGGCCAGACTGATGCCGAAATTCGGATTGGCATGGTCGCGTTCCGGCCAGCCCGTGCGCTGCGGTTTGTGATCGGAGCCGGAACTCGATGCATCTTTGTCGGTGGGAGTCTCGACCTTGAGCTTGCCCTTGCAGGCCGGGCAGACCAGGTTATGGCCAAAATGCTCGGTGGAAAT
>JAURCU010000089.1 GCA_030828305.1 Luteolibacter sp. | reverse complement strand
GGCTCATGAGCTTGGAAGCCAGGCTCGCCTTGGCAGTGGGGGTGGCGGGGTGATCGGGTCGGTCAGCGAGGAAACTGCGCAGCGTGGCAATGGAGCGCTCCTTGTTACCATTGCTCCATTGGTGATCGGCGAGCAGCAGTTCGGCGCTCTTGGCGGCCTGGCTGCCAGCATGTTTGACGATGGTTTTCTCGAGCTCGTCCGCATTCTGCGCCTCAATGAGGCTGGCTCCTGCTGCTTCCTGTTTGCCTTGCTCGACGCCGCGCATGACCACATATGCAGCGGCCAACAACGCAATCAGAATGGCAAGCAACAGGAGAAGCTTCTGATTCTTGTCGAGAAACTCTTCAAATTTGGACGGGCCGTGCGCGATTTCGGCAAGCGGGCGGGAGGAGTCGGATGGGGTTTCGGACATGATCAATGAAGCTGAGTGGGCCAAGTCAACGAGGAGTGGCTTGCGAAATCAATGAGGAAGTCCGAAAACTGGGAGGAAATTCGCCATTTTGTTGGTGATTTGAGGGTCAAGAACCTCATGATCGGGCATGGCGAGATTTCTCTACGTGGTGGCTGGCGAGCATAGTGGCGATGCCCACGGTGCGGGTCTACTCGAGTGTCTGTCCCGGCAGGTTGATGATCTCAAGGTGCGTGGGGTGGGGGGATCCCGCATGTCCGAGCTCACAGGGGGTGGTGTGCGTGACTGGGTCGAGGATGCCGCGGTCATGGGAATCTGGGAAGTGCTCAAGCGCTATGGCTGGTTCAAAAAGCAGTTCGAGCGGATGATGCAGGAGGTTCGCGAGATGAAGCCTGAAGTGCTGTTGCTTATCGATTACCCGGGTTTCAATCTGCGCTTTGCCAAGGCGGTGCGTGCAGTGTTCCCCGACATCCGCATCGTCTACTACGTTAGTCCTCAGGTTTGGGCCTGGAACAAAAAGCGCATTACCTTGATGGCGCGACTGCTCAATCAGATGATCTGCCTTTTTCCCTTCGAGGTGGATCTCTATCGGGACGCCGGACTCAAAAGTGACTTTGTCGGACATCCGCTCGTTGATGAATTGGAGAAGGAGCGTCTGGATAGAGTCTGTAGGGATGATCTGTTAGTGGGCCTGTTTCCGGGAAGCCGCGAGAGGGAAGTTGCGAGACTACTGCCCACCATGCTGGAAGCTGCCAGCCAACTTCGCGACATGCGTCCAGAACTTCGATTCGAGGTGCCGGCCGCCTCGGAAAAACTTGCGGTGCAGATCCGAAACCTCATTGAAGCCATCGGTGCCGAGGATTGGTTGGAGGTCACCGTTGGTCAAAGCCATTCGCTAATGCAGCGTGCCTGTTGCGGTGTGCTCGCCAGTGGTACCGCGACCCTGGAAGCCGCCTACTACGGCCTTCCTTATTGCCTCGTCTACCGAGTTGCTCCACTTACCTACTTGATCGCCAAATTGGTGGTCAACATCGAGTTCATCGGTATCGTCAACATTCTCGCCAAGAGGAAGGTGGTGGAAGAGTTCATCCAGGGAGATGCCTCACCGGACAAGGTGAGGGATTGCCTGTGGAATTTGATCGAGAACCCGGATCAGCGCGTGGTCTTGCAGGCCCAGTTGGCCGAAACCGCCGCCATGCTGGGCGAGCCGGGTTCGCATGAGCGTGTCGCCGCCCTGGTATCTGAATCCTTCCACCTGCACGAACCGAGATGAGTGCGGATATCGATCAGTTGGAGCACGAGGCTGTTGCCAAGGAGAAGAAGCTTAAGGATTACGAACGACCCCTTTTTCTTGTATGTGCGATTTGCGGTTTGGGGCCTTTTGCCTTGCCCTTCATTCTCAGGCATCCGCGCATCAAGTGGTATTGGAAGCTCTGCATGAGCGCGGGGGTGATTGTCCTGACCTGGGCCTGCATCGTGCTGACTCGGATCATGATCGAGCACCTCAAGCAACAGTGGGAGATGATTCAGCGGTTAAGCTAGGCAACAAGCTTGCTGTGCTTCGTTTGCTGGCGCGCGCCACCAAAAAAATTTACCCAACCGGGAACCAAGGTCCCGGAATCAGTAGCAGCCGCGAAGCGGCCTCTTGACATCCCGATGAAATGCAATGGACTGGTTGCATGAATTCCCCGCAACGCTGGAGCACACGCACCCTCAACGAGGGAGAGTGGCAGCGCTTTGATTTTGCCGAGCTTTCACTGGTGATACTCAACGCGTGGGAGGAATGGCGTATTGCCCAGTTGCCCGAGCAATACCATGACCTTCAGCCGTTCGGCACGTTGGAACATTTGCCCGCAGGGCTCGATTGGGAACGCTGGGATAATGATCCCAAGGACAGCAAACTGATGTTGCGCCCGACCTACCCGACTTTGCCGGTGGTGGCCAAGCCTCTGAGTGTGCTCAATATTTCTCCCAGGGGTGTGGCCAACTTCTACATCGGTATACCGGCATGGATTGAAGTGATGGCCGAATGCCAGGGTAGTATGATTGCGCTGAAGGCTTATCCCGCCGAACCGCTTTCCAAGACTTGGCACGGAACCAGCCTAGTGGGCTCGGTAGCCTATGCGCTCAAGACTCATGCCCGCAGGACATTCGTTGCCGAGCATTGGCCGAAACATGACATCGTCTGTTCGATCAGCCTTTCCAACAAGGGTGCTGAAATACTTCCATTTGACCGTCTCTATCTCGAAACCGATCACTTGTCGGTCTTTGAGAGTGGTGGCCGCTTGTGGTCGAATGCCGCGCGCATTGCCTCGGGCGAGTCAGGGGCGCAACTCAGCGATATCATCTACGCTGCCAAACCCGCCAAGCCGAATTCTGAGGCTGTGGAGTTGACTCCGGCGCGCAAGGGTTACGTCCGCAGCTCTTCCATGAAGACCGCCTTCTCGAGTCTGTTGGGTCAATTCACCACCTATGATGACTGATTTCATGAATCCCAATTGCCTCATGTGTTTGCTTGCCAGTTCCAGTATCGCCGATTGGTGGTCCGATCATGATGTCCGCGGCTGGGTGATGTTCGGTGTGATTGTCGTGTTTGGTCTGCCCCTCATTTGGGTTCTCGGCGGTCTTGTGCGTAAATTGAGTGCAAAAAAAGTTTCAGCCGGATTGGCTCTCGTTTTTGAGCGCATCACTCGTCTTTCGCTGTGTGTGCTGGTTTTTGCAGCAGGCCTTCATCAGGTGGGCATGGCACTGGGTGACGGCATGTCTCTTATCGGCCATCCCTGGTTCCCCAGGACGGTGTCGGTTCTATTGACTTTAACCATCGGTCTGCCCCTGAGTGCGATCGCAGCCCGGATGGTTCGCAACATCGGCACGTCCCGTTTTTCTCCCGAGGTTGGTATCATGTTTGGCCGTGCGATGCGATGGTTTCTGATCGGAGTCGTGCTTGCGACCGTGCTCAGTCAGTTCGGTGTCAACCTCGGAGCCGCGCTCGGTGCGGCCGGTATTGTGGGTATTGCCGTGGGCTTCGCGGCCCAGACCTCACTCTCTAATGTGATCAGCGGCTTCTTTCTCTTGGGTGAAAAGCCCTTCCGTGTCGGTGACCTGATTGAAGTCGATGGTGTCGTGGGTACAGTCGACAAGATCGGTATGATCTCGGCCTCCATACGCACTCCCGACAACCGCTCAGTCCGGATACCCAATGAAACACTCGTCAAAAGCCAGGTCGCCAATATCACAGGTAATCCGATTCGCCGATACGACCTCGAAGTGGGTGTGGCCTACGACGAGGATATCGAACACGTGATGCAGGTGTTGCGAAATGTAGCCGACCAGAACAAGCACTGCCTGGATGAGCCCGCTGCGCTGGTGCTCTTCACGGGCTTTGGCGATTCTTCCATCAACTTCCTGTTCGGGGTGTGGATGGTGCGGGAAGATTATCTACTCGTCCGCAACTCGATTGCCGCCGAGGTGCAGAAGGCCTTTGCCCGCGAGGGTATTGAAATTCCCTTCCCACACCGCGTAATTGCAGGCGGCAAGGCCGGCGTGCCGATCGAGGTGAAGCTCAATCAGGACAAAGACTGAGCCATGGCGGTGGCCGCGAGATGTGCGGTGGTCCAGGCGGCCTGGAAATTGAAGCCACCCGTGATGCCGTCCAGGTCGATGCACTCTCCGGTGAAATGGAGTCCGGCAATGGCTCGGCATTCCATGCTGCGGAAGTCGATGGCCTTGCGGCTGATGCCACCGCAGGTCACAAACTCATCCTTGTTGGTGGTTTTGCCGACGGCTTGATGCTTTGAGTGCTTGAGAGTCTCAACGAGCTTTTGGGAGACCGCTCTGGGCAACTGCCCCCAGGTCTGTTCTGGGGCGATGCCGCTGCGCTGGCAGAGTAGTTCCCAAAGGCGGCGGGGGATGGGTGCAATGGGGGTGTTTTTGATTCGTTTGGCTCCCTGTTGGCGTCTTTTGCACTCGAAATCAGTGCTCAGGCCATCGAGTGACATGTTGGGTAGCCAATCGATGACAAAAGGGAAGTGATGATTGGCCTCGGCCAGCTGCCGCGCTTCCCATGCGGAGAGGCGCAATACGGCCGGGCCACTGAGCCCACGGTGGGTGATCAGTAGGGGGCCCGACTGCCCCTGTTTTTGGCCTGATAGGCGGATCCTGACTTGTGGATGGCTGACGCCGGCCAATGCAATCAAATCAGGCTCGTCTAGATTAAAGGCAAAGAGGGAAGGGGCAAGCGGCTCGATAGGGAGTGCCAAGGCCTCGAGTTGTTTGAGTAGCGGGCTACTTTTGAGAGAGCCCGTGGCGATACACACCCGGCGAGCAAAGACTTCGAGCTGGTTGTTGAAGTGCAGTTGAAAGCCGCCATCTTTGCGTTCGAGTGCTTTCAGACCCCACTGGGTGTGTAGGGTGATGCCGAGTTCTTCGGCGTGGCCCATGAAGCATTCGATGATGGTAGCGGAGCTGTCGGTGACGGGAAACATGCGGCCGTCCTCCTCTGCCTTGAGTTCGACGCCGAGTTTGGTAAACCAATCGATGGTGTCGCCCGGTTGCCACTTGTGGAAGGCGGCCATCAATTCGCGCTCGCCGCGCGGGTAGTTGGTGGAAAGCTGGCGCGGCTCGAAGCAGGCATGGGTTACGTTACAGCGACCACCGCCCGAGATTTTGACCTTTTGGAGGAATTGTTTGCCTTGCTCGAAGATGGCCACCCTTTTGCCCGTGGCGAGTTCTCCGAAGCGCAGTGCGGTGAAGAAGCCGGACGCACCGCCGCCGATCACGGCAAGGTCGAGGAGTTCCGGCGGCTGGCTCATGTCTTGAGAGTGAGTGTTGCGGTCACCCATGAGAAAGCTTAAACCGCCGCATGCCTGACGCCGACTTTATCTTCGCCCTCTGCAATCCCGGTTCCGAGCGTGCGCTCAAACTGGAGGTGGCGGCGATGTGCCTGCCCTGGAAATCGAGCTATCAGCGCCGGGGATTTGTCAGCTTCAAGCTGGAGGAGGGAATTCAGGAGGACTCGCTGATCAAGCAAATTGCCTGTGCACGGCGACTGTGTCGCTCGGTGGGCAAGTATGGCAGTCGTGCTGAGGCGGCATCGGTGCTTGAGGGCGATGGGGTGAAGCATGTGCAATACGCCCGCTACCACCTCAAAAAGATGGAAGGGATGGATGAGGGGCAACCGGACCCGGAAGTCGGCGATCTTGTAGGCACTGTGGTGCAACTTGCTGGGAAAGAGTTTTGGGCCGGCACCCATCAACATGCGGATGGCCTGAGTCCGGACCCTGCTGGAGATGGCGGTATTGAGTTGCCTGAGGATGCGCCCTCGCGTGCTTGGCTCAAGTTGGAGGAAGCGGTTCGCTTCTGGGGACTGGATTTTTCCCCGGGCGATATCGCCATTGAACTCGGCTGTTCACCTGGTGGCGTCGTGCATGCACTGCTCAATTACGGTGTCTCGGTGATCGGGGTCGACCCTGCCCGCATGGATAAGGTGGTTGCGGCCAAAGCGGTCGAGCGCCGCGAAGAGTTGGGCCCGGATGGTCCAGCATTTTACCACTGTCGCAAACCCGCGGCCCTGGTCAGCAAACGCGACCTGGGTGAAGGAGTTCGCTGGTTCCTTTCGGACATGAACCAGAGTCCTGAAGTCACCCTCAAGGAATGTGCCCGCATTGTCACAATGGCGCCATCTATCCGTCACGTGCTGATCACGCTGAAGCTAGGCGAGCTCGAAGCGGTGGAGCGCAAGGCCGATTGGATCCGCTCACTTGGCGAGTTGGGATTTACAGACGTGCGTCTGCAGCAGTTGGCGGTGCACAATCGCGAGTTTGCCCTGCTTGGTTTGCGCTGAACTGTTGCGGTGGGGCCGCTTACGCCAAATCCTTCACCTCGACTTTTTCCCAACGATGACTGTGGGCCTCGATGAAGGCGTTGTGGGTATCCACTATTTGGTAGGCATCGTGGTCTTCAATCGAATCGAACTTCATGCTCAGCGCGTAGTCCCAGCTCTGGTCGATGACCGGACGCTCCATGACCTTGGCTGGAACCGACCAGTAGCCGCCCTTGACCAGATCGATGGTGAACAAGCTATCCAAGCCTTGCTCGAACGCCTTGCAATCATCTTCGCCCTTCACTTCGTCCTTTAGCCAGAAATACACGTGATGTTCCATGCATGATGGTTATCCAGAGCGGCCGTGGAGCGCAAGATTAAGCACGAACGGTCGTAAAATTCTTGAATGTATCCATCTTGAGATACCCCTAAAATTCCATTGCTGCCGGGCCGCTGCGCTTTAAAGTTCGAATCAGATCATGAATTTCTCCAAAGCTCTCTTAGCCTGTGCACTCACACTGCCCGCCATGGCTGCGGATATTTCGGATGTTTACCGCTCGGTGGTGCGCATCGAAGTCGCCACCCAGGTGCCCGATTACGAGACCCCTTGGAATACTGGGCGCTTCGGTGGGGGAACGGGCACCGGGTTTCTTATTGGGAAAAACCGGTTTCTGACCAATGCCCATGTGGTCTCCAACAGTCAGCGCATCCAATTGACCATTCATGGAAGCCCCAAGAAATATCCGGCCAAAATCGAGTACATTGCCCACGACTGTGATTTGGCCCTGCTCTCGGTTGAAGACTTCTCGGATTTTGGTGGCTTCCCGGAATTTGAATTCAGCGTGGTGCCAAGGCTTGAAAGCCAAGTGCGTGTGATTGGCTATCCGGTAGGCGGCGAGCGGCTTTCGGTAACTCGCGGTGTGGTTTCTCGCATTGACTTCCAGCCCTACTCCCATTCACGCGCAGATTCGCATCTGGTGGTGCAGATTGACGCCGCCATTAACCCGGGTAACTCGGGTGGTCCGGTCATTCAGGGAGACAAGGTGGTGGGTGTTGCCTTTCAAGGTCTGCGGCAAGCGGACAACACCGGCTACATCATACCAACTCCCGTGGTGAAGCGCTTCCTCAAGGATATCGACGATGGCAAATACGACCCCTATCCCGAACTCGGCATCAGCGACTTCCCGCTCCACAACTCGGCAATGCGCATGGCACTGGGTTTGCCCAATGACGGCCGCGGCGTGCTGATCAAGGATGTGACCAAATCCAGTTCCTGCGACGGTTTGATCGAACCCGGTGATATCCTGATGTCGCTGCAAGGCAGTGCTGTCGACAGTGCAGGTCAGGTCAGTATCGATGGGGGCACGGTGGATCTGGCTGAAATCGTGGAACGCAAGTTTGTCGGTGACAAGGTGACCATGAAAGTCCTGCGCAATGGAGAACCCAAAGAGGTCGAGGTAACCCTCAAGCCACTGACCCAGATGCAGATGTATGCCATCCAGTACAACAAGAAGCCGCGCTATATCGTGTTTGCCGGTCTGGTGTTCCAGCCCCTGGACACCAATCTCTTCGCTGCCCACAAGTTCACGGACACCACGGTGCGGCGACTCTACACCGACTACGTGTCCAAGGGGCTTTTTGAGAAACACCGCGATGTGGTCATTCTATCACGGGTGGAGAGTGATCCGGTAACCAGTCAACTCGGTGAATTCGCCGGTTTTGCAGTTGATAAGATCAACGGCGTGGAGGTGAAAGATCTCAAGCACGCACACGATCTGCTTCATCCCAAGGAGGCACCCGAGTTCTTTGTCATCGAGCTTTTCGGAACCAGCCGTCCGGTGGTCATTGCCTCGGCTCTGGTTGAGCAGGCCAATGAGCGTGTATCAAGCAACTATGGCATCTCCCAACTCTCCAACCTCAAAGACTGATGCCGGCTGCAGCAATTGCACTGGGGAGTAACCTTGGAGACCGACTCGCCAATTTGCGTAATGCCTGCCGTCATCTCGAGACACTGGCGCAGCCTACGGGCGAATTCCGTTACTCCCTGGTCTATCAGAGCGTGCCTCGGCATTGCCCGCCGGATTCACCCGACTTCCTGAATGCCGTGGTTGAGCTGGAGTTTGACGGGGATGGGCTGGAACTGCTCAGAAAGACGCGTGCCATTGAGCAGTTGCTGGGCCGCGACAGGAAAGGGGCGCGCAATGCTGCGCGAACCCTTGACCTCGATTTGCTCTACGTAGGCGACGAACAGTGCGATACGCAGGATCTGACTCTGCCGCATCCGCGTATTGCCGAGCGCGTGTTCGTGCTCCAGCCGCTGGTGGACATCCGTCCCCACATGGTGCTGCCGGGCGAGATGGTTACCGTGGCCGAACAGTTGGCCATGCTCCTGCCTTATGAGGCGCCGCTACAGGCTCTTGAAGAAGGATTGGAGTTGTGATGATCATCAATTTTTAACCATGTCCGAGT
>JAURCU010000088.1 GCA_030828305.1 Luteolibacter sp. | reverse complement strand
CCGCTACGCTTTTGTCTCAAACTCCGACAATCTCGGTGCGGTCATGGATGCGGGCATCCTCACCTACTTCGCCAATTCTGGGGCTCCTTTTCTGATGGAGGTGACACGTCGCACTCAGGCCGATCGCAAGGGCGGGCATCTGGCCAGCCGCAAATCAGACGGGCGTCTGCTCCTGCGTGAAGTGGCGCAGACTCCAGACGAAGATATCGACAGCTTTCAGGACATCAGCCGCCATCAATATTTCAACACCAACAGCATCTGGTTGAATCTTGAGCAGCTCAAAAAAGAACTCAAAAAAAATGGCGGAGTCCTGCCGTTGCCAATGATCTGCAACCGCAAGACGCTGGACCCTCGGAACAAATACTCGACTCCGGTGGTCCAGCTGGAGTGCGCCATGGGAGCGGCCATCGAATGTTTCGAGGGTGCCCAAGCCATCGAGGTGCCGCGCTCACGCTTTGCACCTGTCAAGACCACTGCTGATCTTTTTGCCCTGCGCTCCGATGCCTATGAAGTGTTGGACAACGGACATGTCCGGCTCCGAGCCTCGCGCAAGGGGGTGCCACCCATGGTCCAGCTTGCTGACTGCTACAAGCTGGTGGACTCCATTGCCGACATGAATATCCCATCACTAATTGATTGTGAGAGCCTTGAAATTAAGGGTTTGGTCCATTTCGAGCCCGGGGTGAAATTTTCCGGAAGCATCGTAATTGAGACCAACAAGGATGGGGTCAAGCATCTGGCTGCCGGCACGTATGCCAACCAGAGCTTGTGACATTACCGCCTGATTGCCCATGGGGCGCAATTTTTTGGATGTGGAGCCTTGCCAAGCGGCGGGAGCAACCTTACTACCCCCGCCCGTAATGGTCAGCATTGGCAATATTTCCCTACCCAACGACGGCTACGATGCCGTCATTTTCGATTGCGACGGTACTCTCGTCGACTCCATGTCAGCTCACTTTGAAGCCTGGTGCGACGCGCTTGCCCTCTATGGCGCGAAGGGCATCTTCAAGGAGGATGTTTTCTTTGCCATGGGCGGTCGTCCAACCCGTGACATCGTGGTTGAAATCAACGACGAATACGACCTTCATCTCGATCCTCTGGCCGTGGCTGACGCGAAGCGTGAAGCTTTTCTCAAGCGCATCAAGTCGGTGGAACTCATCAGCGAGATTTCCAATTTTGCCGAGTCGCTTCGCGGCAAGAAGCCGATGGCGGTGGCCAGTGGTGGTTCGCGTGTTGTGGTTGAGAAAACCCTCGCCCAAGTCGGTATTTCCGATTGGTTTGACGAAGTAGTGACCGCCGACGACGTTAAAGAGGGCAAGCCTGCTCCTGATGTCTATCTCAAGGCGGCTAAGCTTCTGGACGTGGAACCTGCCCGTTGTCTGGTGCTCGAAGATGCTCCTTCAGGTATTCTTGCTGCACAACGTGCAGGAATGCAGGTGATTGCGGTTCCCTCACCCCTGACTCCAATCAAATAGGTCAATCGGAAACGAATTTCTGATACATGGGGGACGTTTTGCTCGTTTTGTTGTTGCAAATCAATCTCAATTAGCGACCTTAAGCCATGATGCATCACGACTTTGAACGCGATCTTGGAGCGGACAGCGCCATGACTCTGAACCAGGCTGGCGTTGGCTGTGACGTGCAGATTCGCGTGCTCAGCGGTCCCGGTTGTGAACGTTTGCGCGATCTCGGTTTCTGTGAGCAGATGCAGGTCCGCAAGCTGGCCCACGGCCGCAACCTCATCTGTTCGATTTGCGGCACCAAGATGGCCATCAGTAGGGATCTTGCCGAACAAGTTTTTGTCGAGCCCGTTTCCGTCTGATTTCAGTGTTCAATCCATGAGCAAGGAAGCCAAGACCATTGCCTTGGTTGGCAATCCGAATGTTGGCAAGACTACCTTGTTCAATGCGCTTACTGGCTCAACCCACCAGGTTGGCAACTTCGCCGGTGTTACTGTATCAATCAAGATTGGTGAGATGTTCACGCCGCACGGCGACAAGTTGCAAGTTCTGGATTTCCCCGGGTGTTATTCACTGAAGGCTGCCAGTAAGGACGAACAAGTCGCGGTGGATTTTCTAACAGGAAAAATTGAGGGCGAAAAGCAAGCTGATCTGGTGGTTTGTATGGTTGATGCCTCCGCGCTGGAGCGACACCTGCAACTCGCGCTTCAACTTATCGAGATGAAGTTGCCTGTGGTGATTGCCCTAAACATGGTGGACATGGCCGAAAAGAGTGGGCTGCGCCTTGACCCGCTCAAGATGTCCGAGGAACTGAACGTGCCGGTGGTGGCCATGCAGGCGGACATTGGCAAAGGAGTTGTAGAGCTCAAACAAGCCCTGCGTTTGCCTTATCCTGCACTTGCCGATGCGCATTGGAAAGCGGGCAAGGATGCTGATGCTTCGCGTCGTGACTTCATCCTCAAACTTTGCGCGATTGCCGCGCGCCGTCCCGACCAACACCAGTTGACTCTTGCCGACAAATTGGATCACAAGCTTTTCCTGCATCCTTTCTTCGGCTGGTTGTCCTTTCTGGGTATCATGTTCACCGTATTCTGGGCGATTTTTTCCCTTTCAGGCATCCCCATGGGGTGGATTGAAGCGGCCTTCGAAGCCTTGGGGGATTGCGCCGCTGGCATCATGCCGAAAGGCGACTTCCAGTCATTGCTCGTGGATGGCGTGATCGGAGGTATTGGAGGCGTGGTGATTTTCCTGCCCCAGATCGTGTTGCTTTTCTTTTTTATCGGCTTGCTGGAGAGCTCCGGATACATGTCACGCGCTGCCTATCTCATGGATGGTTTCATGTCCAAGGCCGGACTCAGCGGCAAGGCCTTCCTGCCGCTCTTTAGCTCCTACGCCTGTGCGATCCCCGGGGTGATGGCCACGCGCACCATCGGCTCTGCCAAAGAGCGACTGGTAACCATTTTTGTGGCACCTTGGATGAGTTGTTCGGCCCGCTTGCCGGTCTATTTTCTAATTGTGCCCCTGCTTCTGCATGAGGAGGAAGGCTCGTGGAAGCAGGCGCTGGTGCTTTTTTCCATATATGCGGTGGGCACGCTGAGTGCTTTCATCGTCGCCAAACTTTTGCGCAACAAGCTCGGTCCCGAGACCGACCCTCAACCCTTCGTTCTGGAGTTGCCCGCTTACCGCAAGCCCCAGTGGCCTTACATTCTGCGCCATGTTGCCAAGCGTGGTTTCGCCTTCATCCGCAAGGCGGGCGGCATCATTCTTGGGCTTTCCATCCTGCTGTGGGCGCTTAGCACTTATCCCAAGACGGATGATGAGGGCGTGGACCCCATCAGTTATTCCGCCATGGGTCGGATGGGAAAAGTGATCGAGCCTGTGGTCAAGCCACTCGGTTTTGACGGCCGAATTGGCACGGCAGTGCTCACTTCTTTCGCCGCGCGCGAAGTCTTCAACTCCTCGCTCTCCATCATCTTGCGGGTGGAGCAAGGAGATGATGATGTCGAGACCCGGGACCGTATGCGTGAGCGGATTCATGCCGCGACCTGGCCCGACGGACGCCCGTTATTCACACCACTGACCCTGATTTCCATCCTGGTATTTTTCATTTACGCCCTGCAGTGCCTGCCCACCAGCGCGGTCGTGCTGCGAGAAGCCGGCTCTTGGAAGTGGGCGGTCGGTCAATTTGCCTTCATGTCGAGCTTTGCCTACATGGCCTCGCTGCTCGTTTACCAAATCGGCAGCCTTCTCGGTTTCTAGATCATCAATTCAATGGATTGGCAGCCTTATGCAGTTACAGGAGTGGTCCTTCTGACCATTTTTTTAATGCTTCGTGCCTACTTGAGATCGCGAAATGCCAGATCTTGTGGTCAAGGATGTGATTGCCCGATTGAAAAACTGAAATCAACGGTCGAACCAAAGCATTGATCGCATTCATGTTTTGGCGAATATGCCCATGACTTTCCTGATTTTAGCTAGGTTGCCGCCAAGCCCTGAGACAGGTCGGTTATTGCGAGATAGAGGTGATCTCCGGGACATAAGGGGATAGTCCAATTTTCAGAATTCTCTAAAAAATCAACCTTCTTTCGTGGCCCCTACAGCGGTCGAGAGCCATTGGAAAAAAGCACATCAGAGAGAGTTCCGGGTGCCTCTACGTGATCACGTGATGGGTTTGGAAAGCTTATCGTGTATGTTAACGGTGTAAGGGATAGCACGATTGGCCCCCCAAGAGTGCCCAAGGGCGCCGGAAATAAGGGATCCGGTGCCCTTGGTTTGTACGGCGGCCACCTGATGGGTGTTTTCAGTCCGATGAAATTTGATGCAATGGCGAAAGATGCATGGATATTGTTCATAATTGGGCATTGGACAAAATCATGCAGGTGGTGGAATTATCTTGCTTTAGGCGCATACATGGTGCATACACCTTATTGAATTACCTGTGGCAGATACAGCACACACACAGCACGAAGTGACCATGAAACTTCATGCATCTGAGGCAGGTCGGCTAATTTGGGGGCACCCTCAGCCATAAAATAAAAGGCGCGAACCCCTGAGGTTTCGCGCCTTTTTGTGTCTGGATGAAGAGGTTCATTCAGGCATGTCTGGGATGCTGTTCTCGCCAGTGCTTCAGAGCTGAGCGAATATCTGAGGCTTTGCGCGTCGGGCTCAGCTCCCAGATCAGGGGAAGCTTGGGATCTACGTGTTTGAGCAACGGGGTAAATTCCATGCTGCCTTGAAACGGTATCCGGTGGTCCCGTGCAGGCCATTCGACATCATGGAGATGGCAGCCGATGAGATGCGGTGAGATGCGCTCGAGCCATTGCCCGTGATCCAGCAGGCCCAGATTGTGCTTCAGTTGCACATGTCCAAAATCGTGCCAGTAACCGATGGCTGGATGTTGGGCAAAGTGTTGCTGGAGCTGCAGCATTTCACGTTCATTGGGAACATCCTCGAAGCGGGAGCGGGATTCGATGGCGAGTTTCACACCAAGCTCCTGAGCGCGCTGCGCAAGTTGTTCCAGCGCAACAATCGCCCGCTGATAATAGAGCGGAGCCAGTTTTTCACGTTTCCTGATCAAGGCGTGCTTGCGCTTGATGAATTTGGAATCCCTTTGACGGCCCTGTGCCACCATGGTGGTCAGCGCACTGGTCCATTTCCTGGGGTTCATGGGCACCGAACCCATGTGCAGCACCAGATAGCCGGCGTTGAATTGCTGACACATTTCGAGGCTGCGCAGGGTCATATCCATCGCGCGTTGGCGATCATGAGGGCGGTGGGAAGTGAATTCGAAGGCGTCCGGGGCATCGATCAATACTTCCACCGGAGAGGGGAAAAAGTTGTGGATGCCGCAGCATTTGAAAAGACCACGTTCCCATGCCTTCTGAATGCCTGGAAGTTTGGTGATGGTCATGCCGTGGGATAGCTCAATGTGCTCGAATCCGAGATCAACGATCTCCTCAATCATGGCTTCACCGTCGGTGTGGCGGCCATTGTTCCAGCATGTCGAAAAAGCGAGCACGTCGACAGCGTAGGTAATCGCGCATGAAAGGTCATGTCGAAAACACCCGATTCCACTTGCGCCCGGTTGTTTGCAGGGCTACCGAGCCTCAGATGAAATTGTCACTGGTGTTGCCCTTGATGGCGCTTGTGCTGCTTCCGTCCTGCGGACCGGACGAGGAAGTGGTCGTGACCGGGACTCGCCGGACGACCCTGCGGGATGTTGCGCCCAGGCTGAATGCGTCCAGTGACCAACGTTTTCGTAACACGCGCCCCTCTCCCGTGATGGCTCCAACGCCTGCCGGCTGGTTGCCGGTGCCCGCCAACGAATTTCGACTGCTCAATTACCGATTTGCCAGCGCCGGAGAAGTGTGGGTCTCGGTGGCGGGGGGCGGTCTGCTGGAAAACCTGAACCGTTGGCTCGGCCAATTCGGTCTTGATGGCATTGATCAGCAAGCGCTCTCCTCATGGAGCCGGGTGCCGGTTGGTGCGGATGATCAACAGGGAGTATGGGTGGAAGCCCAAGGCACCTATACGCCAGGCATGGGGCAAGAGCCTCGCTCCGAGCACGCTTTGGCAGGAATTCTGATCGAGGTTTCAGGTAGCTTGACCACGATCAAGATGATTGGCCCGGCTGCGGAAGTGGAGGCAGAGAAGCAGGCGCTCAAGGCCTTCGCTGCCTCCATGAGGTGGAAAAAAGATTGATCGCGCATGGACAAATCCGAAACCAAGACCCCTGACAAGCCGATGCCCTCCATGGGGCGCCGCATCTATGATGTGTTGTCTGGTTTCGGCCTCGCCACCATTCTGCTCTTGCTGATGGGATTGCTCACCTGGTTTGCCACCCTCGAGCAGATCGACAACGGGCTGCACGCCACCCTGCGCAAATATTTCTCATGGCAGGCATGGTATGTGATCCCCGAAATCAAGGGCAAGATGGTGCCACTGCTTTTACCGGGCGGTTATTGGACGGGAGCGCTTCTGCTACTCAACATGACGTTAGGAGGTATCGTTCGTGCTCGCAAGGGCTGGAAGCACGTGGGTAATCTGATCGCTCATGCTGGCATTATTTTCATGCTGGTGGCCGGTGGGGTGGCGCATCACTTCGAGGTGCGTGGCAACATGGCGATCGAACCCGGCAAGTCCAACGATGCCGCCGAAGATTACTTCGAACATGTGGTTGAAATCTCGGAAGTGGATCAAGCAGGTGAGATCACCACGATCCATGTGATTCGGGGTGAGCACGTCATGGATTTGACCGGAGACAAACAACGACTCATTCGTTTGCCCGATCTGCCCTTCGACCTGCAGCTTGCCTGGTATGAGCTCAATGCATCACCCGTGCATCAATTCGAGAGCGCTCCGAAACTCAGAGAACCTGTGGTAGATGGTTACTATCTTTTAGCGCAGGAGCCTGAGGTGGAGGCCGAGCGAAACACCGGAGGCTGTTACGCGTGGGTGGTGCACCGCGACGGTAGCAAGGGCGATCCCTTCATTCTGAGTAGTTTGTCTTTCTATCACCACACCATTGAGCACGATGGCAAGTATTACCTGGTCAACATGCGCAAGCGTTTGTGGCCAATGCCTTTCGAGTTGCGTCTCGATGAATTCACCGCCGAGTTTCACCCTGGCACCCAGCGGCCTGCCAAGTTTGTGAGCGAGGTTACCCGCATTGAGGGAGACACCGCGTCGCAGGTGACCATCCAGATGAACGAACCCCTGCGCTACGAGGGTCTCACCTTTTATCAGGCCAGTTACGGTCCAAGGGGGGCGGGCCCGAATGAGGATCTGTTCACCGTGCTCGAGGTGGTGTCCAACCCGGCTGACAGGTGGCCCGAATACGCCCTCTATATTGTGACCTTCGGAATGTCACTCGCCTTCATCATCAAACTTGTCACCTACCTGCTTGGCCAATCCCGCAAGCGACCATCATGAGTTCCTCCCGTTTCATCATCGGACGCTGGGTGGCCGCGGCCCTCGCCCTGCTGGCCTTCTCGACGGCGATCTACCACGTGGTGGTGGACAACAAGCCAAAGGGAGAGTTGCGCGTGATCAAGGACTACGAGCCCTGGTCTGAAGAGATTCTGGAGAGTGCCGGCAAGCTGGCGGTTCAGGACGGGGGAAGAGTCAAGCCTCTCTCGACTTACGCGGGCTTCACCATGCTGCAGTTGCATGGAGCGCGCAGCATGAAAGTCGAGGGTGAGCGAGGCGTGATTCATAAGCTGGAACCAACTGCCTGGCTCCTCGACTCGCTGTTTCGTCCGGCTTTGGCGATGGAGTTGCCAACTTTCCGCGTCGACAATGCGGATGCTCTAAAGGCCATTGGAGTGGCGTCCCGCGGACGCCGTGACCGATACAGTTATCAGGAGATTGATGTGGGGCGTGAAAAGCTCACCGAACTCTCTGCTACCTATTCCAAGATTGATTCCAAGAAGCGCGATCCTGTCCAAAGCCAGATCGTGGATCTGGAAGAGAACGTGCGCCGCTTCGAGAGTCTTTTTGTTTACATGAACTTCGCGCGCAGCGGTATTCTCATGGTTGGCTCGGGTGGTGAAAATGGTGCCGACCAGCGTGCCGACATCAGTGCTTTCATGGTGATGGCGCCCACTATCCGTGAGCAGATCAATAAAATGCAGCAACGTGGGGAGGGGGTCAGTGCGCAGATGGACTCCCTGCTTCAGCAAATCGTCCAACAGGCCAATTTTTCCAAGTTCAGTCTGTTCATGTTCCCGCCAATCGATGGCAAGCGTGACAAGTGGAATAGTGCCGGTGAGTTGATCATGAGTGTCATGACTGGAGAGAGCCGTAATCCCCAGACCTCCATCGATGACATCGGTCATCTGGAATCCCTCGCGCGCTCGGCTACCGACCAGAATGCCTTTCTCGGGGGTCTTGAAAATCTCCACGAGCATCTGGTTGTGCGAAGTGAGGGGATGGACTACCTCGCAACCATCGGCATGGAATACAACTACTACCAAGCCGACTGGTTCCTCAATGCGATGATGCTGTTCCTAATCGGTAGCATCACAGCATTGGCCATGTGGACGTTGGGCCGCGGTGTGGCGGGCAAAGTCAGCTATTGGCTTACGGTTATGCTGACAGCTGCCGGTGCGCTCTGCTGCGTGTGGGCCATCGTGGTGCGCTGCCTGATCATGCACCGTCCACCCATCGGCAACCTTTATGACACCATCATTTTCATCGGTGCGACTATTGCGGTGATTTCCCTGCTGACCGAGCTGATGACGCGCCGCCGCTTCGCGCTTGGTATTGGCCCGATTCTCGG
>JAURCU010000087.1 GCA_030828305.1 Luteolibacter sp. | reverse complement strand
CTCTTCAAAAAGCCCGCCATCACCACCGGCAGCAACAAATCTAGCCTGCCCGAGCAGGAAATGACCCATCTAGCTGCCCATCTGCTCGAAATCCATCACCCCTTGCAGAGCATTCTCGAACACTACCCGATGGCGCTCAAAATGGAGTTGCGCATGCTTGAAGAGCTACTGGGCTGCAAACTGAAACGGGTGGAAGTCGACACGGGCCGCAAGTCTGCTCCGCACGTGCGCTTCGAGCTGCCAGGTGATTAGGAGTTGAGTCCAGCTGGGCTTTGAGCGAGAACCAGCGTGATGAAAATTCTGGTTGTAGGTAAAGGCGGGCGTGAACACGCCCTGGTGCGCGCTCTGGCAGAGTCACCATCCAAACCCGAACTATTCTGCTTTCCGGGCAGTGATGCGATTTTTGAAATCGCCAAGCCGATTGAAGCTGACGGACTGGAAAGCCTGATCGAGTGGATGAGCGCCAATGCCATCGACCTTTGTGTCGCTGGCGAGGAAAGCTATCTGGTAAAGGGTGAGGGTCTCGCCAACCTCTGTCAGAAGGCCGGTATTCCCTGCTGGGGCCCACCCAAGGAGTCCGCCCAACTCGAAGCGAGCAAGGAGTTCGCCAAGGAGTTCCTAGTGCGCAACTCCATCCCCACCGCCAAGGCCACGGCCACCGAAACACTCGACGAAGCCGTTGCCGCGATAGGTGGCGAGTATCCCACCGTACTCAAGTTCGACGGCCTTGCCGCTGGCAAGGGAGTGGCCGTCTGCCCCGACCAAGCCAGCGCCATGGACTTCCTCGACGAAGTCTTCACCCAGAAGCGCTTTGGCCCCGGCCGCGTGCTGGTCGAGCAATGCCTGGTCGGGCCTGAAGTCTCGATCTTTGCCGCCATCGTCGACGATCGCTACATCATCTTCACTCCCGCCCGCGACTACAAGCGTGCACTCGATGGCGACCAAGGCCCCAATACCGGCGGCATGGGAGCGGTTGCAAGCCGCCAATTGCTTGCCGCTGAGCAACTCGAGCGCATTGAGCGCGAAATCCTCGAGCCTAGCGTGAAGGGACTCAACAAAGAGGGCCTGCCCTATCGCGGCTTCCTCTACTTCGGCCTGATGATGACTTCCGAGGGGCCCAAGGTCATCGAATACAACTGCCGCTTTGGTGACCCAGAATGCCAGGCGGTGATGCCGCTGGTGAAGGGCGACCTTGCCGAGTTCTGCTTGGCGGGCGCCAAGGGGGAGCTGAAGCCAGAGCTGATCACCTTCGATGACGGCTGGAGCGTGTGCGTAATCGTGGCGAGCGCCGGTTATCCGGAAAGTTCGCGTAGCGGTGACGTGATCACGGGCGTCGACACCGATGGCGATTTCCGCATCTATCACGCGGGCACCAAGCTCAACGCCGACGGCCAATGGGAAACCCATGGCGGGCGGGTCATGGCCATCGTTTGCGCAGGCCAGCATCGCATGGAAGCCGTCAAGAAAGCCCACGCCGCTACCGACCAAATCCGCTTCGATGGCTTGCAACGGCGGCGCGATATCGGCATCCTCAACTTCGACTGAAAAGTTGCCCACTTACTGAACCATGGAAGATCGCACCCTAAGCGCAGACGACATCAATGACGGCATTCGCAAACTGGCCGATGCCATCCGCGACAGGACAGGCGACAGCCCGGTGGCGTTGGTCGGGATCCGCAGCCGCGGCGACGAGGTGGCTGAACGCGTGCTCAACCTGCTTGGTGAAGAAGACCGAGAACTGGCCTTCGGCATGCTCGATATATCGCTCTACCGCGACGATTTTGAACATCTCCACGACAATCCAGCCCTGCAAGGCAGCGATATCGGTTTCGCCGTGGATGGAGCCCACGTGATCCTGGTGGACGACGTGCTTTTCACCGGCCGAACCATCCGCGCGGCCCTCGATGCCCTCTCAGACTACGGCCGTCCGGCCAAGGTCGAACTCGCCGTCCTGATTGACCGCGGCCACCGCGAAATGCCCATTCAGCCCGATTACGTGGGTATCGCGCTCGACACGAGGCGCCTCGATCATGTATTGGTGTCGCTCGAAGGCAGCGACGGCAGTGACCAAGTCCGCATCGTCCAAGCCATCGATAGCCAAAGTTCATGACTCCACTGCCGCAGCGCAAGAAGACCGCCGAGGAGATTGCCCAGCTCCGCGACCAACTCGGTGTTCCTCCAGGCGTTGAAGGTCAGCAAGTGGAACAAGTCGCGAAAACCGCAACCGCGAAACCTTCCTCCCCGCCTGCAGGGCAAGTGACAGCCAGTCCGCAAAGCGATCCTTGGCTGCCTCCACCGAACTACCCGGAGGCGATGGGCCCGAAGTCGCCAGCCCCGCAAGCCGACCGGCGCAAACTTCCCGCAAAGCGCCACTCCAATGAGGAGCTTGAAGAAATGCACCGCCGCGAGATGCTCAGCAAGATCAACGAGCCGGCACCGACCAACATCAAGTTCATGGCCGCCCATCCCGCACTGATCGCAGCTGGCTACCTGCTGGCGGCGAGCGGACTCTGCGGCTTCTGGATCAAGACTTATCCCTGGATCGCCATCATCATCGGTTCGGCGCTCGCCCTGGCTATCTCCGGCTTCATGGCCGTGCGCCGCCCGGTTTCGCGCCACCACGCCGGCTTTATCTCCGTCATCTCGGTTCTCGTCGGAGTATTCGGCACCATCCACCACTTTCCCCAACTTCAACATGGCTCGTAAGGACCTCCTTGACATCGAATCGCTGGAACGCAGGGACATCGAGTCCCTGCTCGACCAGTCGGTGCCCTTCAAGGAACTCTTCACCCGGTCGGTGAAAAAGGTTCCCGCACTCAAGGGAAAGTCGGTGCTGATGCTCTTCTACGAGCCCAGTACCCGCACCCACTCCAGCTTCGAGGTTGCCGCCAAGCGTCTCTCGGCGGATGTCACCAACTTCGACGTCGGCCAAAGCTCCATTACCAAGGGAGAGTCCGTGCGTGAAACCATCGAAACTCTGCAGGCCATGCGCACCGACTACGTTATCGTGCGCCACAAGAACTCGGGACTTCCCGGAGTAATTGCCCGCCACACCAAAGCCTCGGTCATCAATGCGGGCGATGGTGCACACGCCCACCCCACCCAGGCGCTGCTCGACGCCTTTACCATCAAGGAGAAGTTTCCCGACCCCAGCGGCAGGAAGGTGCTGATTGTCGGCGACATCCTCCACTCGCGAGTGGCGCGCTCCACGACCATGATCCTGCAGAAGCTCGGTGTGCAGGTCGCCCACCTGGGACCCGGCTCGCTGGTGCCCAAGCTCAACCGGGATGTCACCCGCTTCACCAACTACGAAGCCGCGATGGACTGGCAGCCCGATATTGTCTATCTGCTACGCGTCCAGATGGAGCGCCAGGACGTCCAGTTCTTCCCCAGCCTGCGCGAATACCACCAGCTCTATGGGATCACCGACCTACGCCTCGAGCAAATCCGCGAGCGCGGTCTCTACATCATGCACCCCGGCCCGGTAAATCGCGGAGTGGAACTCTGCGATTCGGTGATGGACTACGAACGCTCACTGATCAACGACCAGGTCGAAAACGGCATCGCCGCACGCATGGCCGTCCTCTACTGGCTGAAACCTGGCTCCGAGCAACAAGACCCATGACTTTACTGATCACCAAGGCCCTGATCGCCTCAGAAGACTCTGCCGAGCTCATCGCCGCTGATGTACTCATCGAGGAGGGGGTGATCAAATCAATCGGCAATCAACTCAAGGCACCAAAGGATGCCAAGATCATCGACGCTGCCGGGCGCATCCTCTTGCCTGGCATGTTCGACGCCCACGTCCACTTTCGCGAACCCGGCCATGAAGCCAAGGAGACTATCCAGAGCGGTAGCGAGGCCGCCATCAACGGCGGGATCACCGGGGTGGTCATGATGCCCAACACCAACCCCTCGATTGACTCGGGCACCGTGGTCGGCCAAGTCCTCGACATCGCCACAAAGCAGGCACGCATCCCGGTATACACCTCGGGCTGCGTGACCAAAGGCCGTCAGGGCATGGAGCTCGCCGGGATTGAGGGCATGCGCAAAAAGGGTGTTCTCATGCTCACCGACGACGGCGACAGCACCGGTGACCCCGCTGTGCTTTACCGCGCCATGCAATACGCCACCGAACTCGGCATGTTCTTCGCCAGCCACTGCGAGGTGCCCGAACTCGCCGGGCCGCGCGCCCTTAACGATGGCGCCATGAGCTACCGACTCGGCATCAAAGGCTCTCCGGCCTGCGCTGAGGAAATCATCATCGACCGTGATATCCGCCTGGCTCACGCCACCGGGGCCCATATCCACATCCAGCACGTCTCCAGCAAGATGGGCATGGAGACCATCGCCTGGTGGAAGTCGCGCGGCGACGTGCATGTCACCGCCGAAGTCTCGCCCCACCACCTGCTTTTCTGCGACGAGGACATCGGCGACTACGACACCCACTACAAGATGAACCCGCCGCTGCGCACCAAGGCCGACAACGAGGCACTCTTGCAGGGGCTGATTGACGGCACCTTTGACCTCATCGCCACCGACCACGCACCGCACACTCCCTTCGAGAAATCCCAGGACTTTGCCAGCGCTCCCAACGGCATCACCGGCCTCGACACGGCCCTCGTCTCGCTGCACCACCACTTCATCGCCACGGGCCAGTTCGGCTGGGACCTGCTGATCAAACGCTACAGTGCCGAACCGCGCCGCTTCATGGGACTCGAAGCTGCCGAAATCGCAGAAGGCAAGCCCGCCGATCTCGTCCTCTTCGATCCCGAAAAGCAAACCACCTTCACCAAGGACTTCATGAAGTCCAAGAGCCAGAACACTCCCTTCCTGGACAAGACGCTCATGGGCTCGGTTGAGCTGGTGGTGCTGGGCAATGAGGTCCTGCTGGAACGCTGATCGGCGGAATCTAGTTGCAGGCCCCTCCCGGATGCGTTTCGCTGACCCCGCTGTCAGGGGCCGTGGAGGTCCGGCAAGCGAACCCGGCCAGGCCTTGATTGGAGCAACCGTAGTTTGTCCGGATTTGCCGCGGACTCCCTGGCGGCACTTTTTTCAGGATGGCCATCCCAGAATTTGGATGGGCTCCCGAGACTGGGGAAGGTTGGCCTTCACGGCTCCTTTGCGAGCAACTTTTCGATGCGCTCATCTGACGTCTCTTCCAGGATTTACGGGTATTGGAGAATGCAGCCTGAAATGGTGAAGGCGTAGACCGAGTTGCTTTTGCTCGCCACGGGCACATACCCATGGATTTCGTTCTCGTAGCAAATGTCGCCAATGCGCGGTCATTGGAAATGGAAATGGGCCTTGATGGCACGGGATGCCATCAGGGTTTGTCGCTCAAAGCTCCATCGCCTTGCGGGCCATGCCTAGCAACTCATTGCGCCCCTGCCGCGTCTTGGCGGATGTCATCACCGTCGCCGGCTCGACACCGGTCACCTCCGACTGCGCGATCAGAAACTCTCTGACATTCGCGCGGGATTTCTTCTCGTTGAGTTTGTCGGTCTTGGTAAAGGCGAGGGAAAACGCAATATCGGTATCCACCAGACGGGAGAGAAATTCCATGTCGATCTTCTGCGGCGAGTGGCGCGAATCGATGAGCACGAAGAGATGACGCAGTTGGGCGCGTGTCATCAGGTAATCACCCACCAATTCATTGAAGCGCTCCTTGTCGGCGCGAGACGCCTTGGCAAATCCGTAACCGGGCAGATCCACCAACCCCCACTGTTGATTGATCAGGAAATAGTTCAGCAGACGCGTCTTGCCCGGCGTCGAGGACACTTTTGCCAGACCATGGCGCCCGGTGAGCATGTTGATGATGGAGGACTTCCCAACATTAGAGCGGCCGATGAAGGCCACCTCGGGATGCGCCCAGTCGGGGCTCTCATCCACCTCGGACGCGCTGGTGACAAACTCCGCCGTCTTGATCTGCATGAAATGAGTTTCCATCATGAGCATGGACGCTACAACTCCATTCGCAACTTGCCACTTAGGGCCGCACAAGCTTCTATCCCCATCAGAATGAAGATTTTCTCCCAGCTTTTGCTGACCGGTGCCATCACCGCTCTTGGCTGCGCATCCTGCTCCAAAGCCCCGGGGGAATTATCAGATCCGCTCGCCGGACCCCCCGGGCAAGCTGAAAATTCCGCCGCACAATTGCAGGCCGAAAACGGCGAAGGTCCGCCGGGCAGCCAGACCGAGACGATTCATAATGGCATCAATGCCAATCGCCTGCGTCTGCCCGACATGGAGAAACTCCCCAGCGATCGAGAACTGGCCGCCAAAGAGGATCCTGATGACAATGGAGGCAGCGTGATCGCCCGCCCGCCCAGCGAGTAACTACCCGCCCGGAAACAAGCGCCGATCTGCGGCCGGCCTGAACGGTGGACGTTCAATCGCGGCTAGCCGCGATTGAAGCGCGCAATCTCACGTTGTGCCTCGCGCATCTCGACCTTCTTCTTGAGGTCATGGCGCTGATCGCCGTGAGTCTTGCCCTTGCCGACGCCGATCTCCACCTTCACGCGGCGGTTTTTCCAATACATACGCAGCAGTGGAAGCGTGCAGCCCTTGACATTGGTTTCCTGCTCCAGCTTGAGAATTTCCCGCTTGTGAAGCAACAGTCGGCGCGGCCGACGCACGTTGTGCTGATACCACTCGCCTGCGGTTTCCCATGGCTGGATGTGGATGCCGTGGAGAAAAACCTGCCCGTTTTCCACACGAGCGAAGGCATCTGCCACATTGACCTTGCCGGCGCGGATCGACTTGACCTCGGTGCCCTTGAGTTCAATGCCACACTCGAACTTTTCGAGGATGTGGAAATCACGACCGGCTTTGCGATTGGTGGCGATTTCGACACTCATAATCTGGAGGAGGGATGCGCCTCCACCAAAATCAAGCTTTGGCCTTCTCAACCAGCTTGATCTTGCCCTCGATGATCTCCTGCAGGGCGATGTCGGCCACGCCCATGCTGGGACGGGTCTCGATGAGAGGAGAGCGGCCGCTGTTGAGCTGGCGCACGCGCTGGGAAACCAAGTTGATGAGAACCAGCGGATCGGTGACGATTTCGGAGGCTTGTTCGAGGAGGTCGCTTTTCATGGTGGAGCCGGGGTAGAGCGAGGAGGGTCGATCCTGCTCGAACGCAATCACGTTCTCGGGCTCGGATGTCTTATTCTCGCCCAAAACAGAGGGGATTGGATGATGGTGGCAGGCAGGCACAGCTGCCGGGCCGGACTTGAAACCAGAGATTAGAGTCCTTTACAAGGCTTAAGTCCCCAAAAGTCAGCGAAATCAAGGACTTGGAAGAAATTCAGCCCCTCAGCCCATAGGATCGATGCCAAAACGCCTCAGAACGGCCACCATGATCCAGAACAGAATCACCGTGATCACGCAATTGGCAGCCAAGGAAGGCGCAAATCCCCAGCCATGACGCAGCATCCATGGAAGAATCAGAAACATTGGCAGGGTCGGCAGCACAAACCAGAAGGTACTCTCGGCGTGATTGGCAATGCGCTCCGGGCTCTGTTTGGCCTGATGCATCCAAAGCATGGCGATAAGCGAGGTCAGGGGCAGGGCGATGAGCAGGGCCGAGAGCTTGTCATGGAAAAGCTGGATTTTGGTCACCACAAGGATAGCCACAGCCGTGATGACCAATTTGAGGCCGTCTAGCAGGGTAAAGCTGAATACTTGATCCCAGGGGATTTTGGACATTTGGAAAGATGAAGTTTGAGTTGATGAACTTGCGGCAACGACTGCGTAGCACATAAGCTATGCTCATGCAATTCGTCCGTGTCCTCCTTTTCGCCATCGTCTCGACTCTTGCCTCCTGCGACTCGGCCCTCAATCCTCCGCCCAAGGGCCACATCGAACTGGGTGCGGCTCAAAAAATGGCGATCGGCAAGAAGATCTGGGTCAACGAATGTGGCGGCACCATCGAGGGGCTGACCACCTGGAACGAGGGAGAGGAGTTCCCCTCAATTGGCATCGGCCACTTCATCTGGTACCCGCAAGGCTTCAAGGGCCGCTTTCGCGAGAGCTGGCCGCAGTTTCTCGCCTATGCCAAGGCCAGGAGCAATCCCCCACCCGCCTGGACTCACGGAGTTTGCCCATGGAACAGCAAGGCCGCCTTCGAGCGCGACTTCAACGGCAGGCGCCTGACAGAATTACGGCGCTGGTTGATGACCACCATTTCACTGCAAACCGACTTCATCATCGAGCGTTCCCTGGCTTCACTGCCCAAGGTGCTGGCCGCAGCCCCTGCCAGCGAACGGGCCCGCATCGAGGCCAACTACCACAAGGTCGCCTCAACCCCCCAAGGCGTCTATGCGCTCATCGACTACGTCAACTTCAAGGGCGACGGCACTCTTGTGAGCGAACGCTACAAGGGCCAGGGCTGGGGCCTGATGCAGGTGCTCGGCAACATGCGCCAGGTGCCTGAAGGACCGGCCGCCGCCACCGAGTTCGGCCACACCGCCTTTCGCATGCTCGAGCGCCGCATCGACAACTCACCGCCGGAGCGGGGTGAGCAGCGTTGGCGCGACGGCTGGCGCAACCGCTGCATGACGTACACCCGCCCGCTTTGAGATGCTGGGAATTTGATGCTAGGAATTTGCCTTTTCGGTGGCGCGCCGCAGGAGCCCCGTCCTGCCGGCGGGCTGTAAATTTGGGCGACGAAGCTAGGGCCGGCGGCGCAACAGGCCGAGTCCGCATGCGAGGCCGGCCAAGAGGATGCCGTTCGGTTCCGGGATGACCGAGACCGTGAACGAGCCGTCCTGATTGTCGGCGGCGGTCAGGCCATTGCCCGTCGTATCACGGAAGCTGTCTCCGAACTGGGCGGTGATCGTTGCCAGATCGGGGAGCTGACCGCCAAAGCTGGCGGTGA
>JAURCU010000086.1 GCA_030828305.1 Luteolibacter sp. | reverse complement strand
TTTTACGGCGCACTGATTTGAGTCCACAGGTCTCGATGACATCTCCAACACGCGTGCGGCCGTGGCTGCCACTGAGTCCTTTGAGCTGGGCGCGGAACTTCAGGTATTCCTTGACTCTCATGTCGTCGTAAAGAGGCACGTTTTCGGGCATGTAGCCGATTTTGCGCCTTGCTGCCAGTGATTCGCGGAAAATATCGTGGCCCGAGATCCTAGCCGTGCCCGAAGTAGGGGGTAGATAGCCGGTGAGCATGCGCAGCGTCGTGGTCTTGCCGGCCCCATTTGGCCCAAGAAAACCGACAATTTCACCCGCTTTGACCTCGAAGGAGATGTCCTTCACGGCGGTGTGGCGTGCGTAACGCTTGGTAAGATGGCTGACTTCGATCACGGTGGGGGTGGGAAAAGGGGCTTGGGGCGACGGGCTCAATCAGGCAAAAAGGCATGGCTTGTGCTGTTGACTGGAAGACGCCTCACCCTTAATGAATCCCCGTGCGTGGCGGGCCAAGCGGAAAGAACGCTGGCTAGCCAATTATTTCCAACTTTTCCTCCTTACTTTTTTCGACATTCATGAGTTCAACCCTGCCAGCTCGCCAGAACGTCGCAGTGATGGAAGCGCAATATGTGCGATGGCAGCAAAATCCGGATTCTGTTGAGCCTGCCTGGGCTGCTTTCTTTGAGGGTTTCGAATTGGGAATGGCGCAATTGCCCAAGCCCGCTACGTCGGCTGCTCAGGCTTCGCCTGCCTCCCCGGCTTCGCCGCGGCCTGGGGCTCAAAATACTCCGACTGCGTCGAGCGCGAGCAACAACCAGGACATCAGTTTTTTTGCGCGGGTCGTGGCATTGATCTACAACTACCGTACGTTGGGTCACACTCAGGCCCACATCAATCCCCTTGAGGATCAGCCTGAGCGCAACCCGCGCCTCGCCCTCGATCAGTTCGGTCTCGGCGAGGGCGACATGGACCGGATCTCATGGAATGATTACTTCCGACACGGCGAGCGCATGCCGCTGCGTGATATCGTTGCGGCTCTTGAAGACACCTACTGCGCCAACATCGGTTTCGAGTTCATGCACATCCACAATACCGAGGTGCGCCACTGGGTGCGTGCCCGCATTGAGGATCGCGTGCGACTTCCACTTGCCAATGCCCATGAGATTTCACGCAAGGCACTTGAGTGGGTTCTGGAAGCTGAGATCTTCGAGAATTTCCTCGGCAAACGATTCCTCGGCGAAAAACGTTTTTCCAACGAGGGCGGGGAAGGGGCGATGATTCTGCTCAACGCCATTCTCGAGGCTTGCCCGACCAATGGTGTCCGAGAGATCGAAATGGGTATGTCCCACCGTGGCCGCATGAACGTACTGGCGAACTTTGTGCGCAAATCCCTTACCACCGTGCTCTATGAGTTCACCCCCAATTATGAGCCGGATTCCGTGGCCGGTGATGGAGATGTGAAGTACCATCTTGGTTACGAGAGCTATCGCCAGCTTCCCGATGGTGAGGTGCGTATCAGTCTCGCTGCCAATCCCAGCCATCTGGAGGCGGTGAACTCCATTGTCGAGGGCAAGGCTCGTGCCCGTCAGCGTATTCTCAGTGAAGGACGCGAGGATAGCTCTGAGCAAATCAACCGTTCACTGGTGCTTCCCATACTGATGCATGGTGACGCCGCCTTTGCGGGACAAGGCTCTGTGGCCGAGGTGCTCAATCTTTCGCAGCTCGCTGGTTACCGCACCGGTGGCACTATTCACATCATCATCAATAACCAGATCGGCTTTACCACCATGCCGACGGATGCGCGCTCGTCTTCTTATGCAACCGACGTTGCCAAGATGATTGAGGCGCCCATTCTGCATGTGAATGGCGAAAAGCCCATCGACTTGTATTGGGCCGCCATGTTCGCCCTCGAGTTTCGCCAGAAGTTCGGACGCGATGTGGTCATCGACATGTATTGCTACCGCCGCCAAGGACACAATGAGTCTGATCAAGCTGCCTTCACCCAACCGGCCATTTCGCGCAAGATTTCCGGACGTCCCACCTTTGGCAAGCTATGCAAGGAGCAGATGGTTGAGGAAGGTATCCTCGGCAAGGAAGAACTCGAGAAGCTCGAAGCCAATCTCTGGCAGCGCTTCGAGGAAGGTTATCAGAAGATGCTATCGCTCACCGAGTCGGGTGATCGCACGGCTTTTTCAGGTTCCACCGCCGTTGCCCAGCCGGACTATTCCCATGCGCCGGTGCCAACGGGTATTGAAATGGAGACCTTGCAGGCAATCGGTCGCAAGCTGACCCAGATTCCCGATTCCTTCAATGTCCATCCAACCCTGGCCAAGCGCTTCATTCCACGTCGTGCCAAGGCGCTCGATAGCGGAGAAGGATTCGATTGGGCCTTTGCCGAGAGTCTGGCTTTTGGCTCGCTGCTGCTGGAAGGCATCCACGTGCGCCTTTCAGGCCAGGATGTCGAGCGTGGCACTTTCTCTCAGCGTCACTCCGTGCTCTATGATCACGAGACCACCGAGCAATACATCCCCCTGCTTCATCTCGCCGAGAAACAGGGAAAATTCTGTGTGCACAACTCGCTGCTTTCGGAGTTTGCAGTGTTAGGTTTCGATTACGGCTACTCGCTGACCTACTCGAAGATGCTCAGTTTGTGGGAGGCCCAATTCGGCGACTTCGCCAATGGCGCGCAGGTGATCATCGACCAGTTCATCTGTTCGGCCGAGTCAAAGTGGCAGCTACCCACCGATTTGGTCATTCTCCTTCCTCATGGTTATGAAGGCATGGGCCCCGAGCACTCCAGTGGTCGACTTGAGCGCTTCCTTCAGCTCTGCGCCGAGCGCAACATGGTGGTCGGCAACTTCACCACGCCCGCGCAATATTTCCACGCCTTGCGTCGCCAGAAACATCGTGGTTTCCGCAAGCCATTGGTGCTGATGAGTCCAAAGAGCCTGCTCGGTAATGCCGACGCGGTTTCCCCGGTCGAGGATTTCCTTGAGGGGACCTGCTTCCAGGAGGCTCTTCCAGACCCGCATCCTTTTGAGAATCCCGAGCAGGTCGATCGCATCATTTTCTGCACCGGCAAGGTCTACTATGATCTGATTTCGCATCGTGAGCAACATGGTCACTACAACACTGCCATCATCCGCATCGAGCAGCTTTATCCCTTCCATCGCCAAATGGTGGAGGCGATGATCGCCCCCTTCAGCAGTGTAAAGCACTTCGTCTGGTGTCAGGAAGAGCCCCTTAATATGGGAGCTTGGTCCTACATCTGGCCACGCCTTGATCGCACCGTACACGGTAAGGTCCGCTACGCCGGTCGCGATGCCGCTTCTAGCCCTGCTGCCGGTTCCAAAGCCATGCACTACCGCGAACAGAATCAACTGCTTGCCCACGCGTTTACCGTGTGACCCGCCCTCCCAAGACCTTATAACCCTTCCAAGATTCCAATAGCCATGCCCATCGACGTTATCGTTCCCGCCGCCGGCGAATCCGTCACCAGTGCCAATGTTGGCATGTGGCACGTTTCCAATGGGGATCAGGTGCAGGCCGGGCAAGTGCTTGTCACTCTGGAAACCGACAAGGTTTCCAATGAACTTGAAGCTCCCGCTGCGGGAACCATTGAAATTCTGGTGGGGGAGGATAACGAAGTTAGCATTGGAGCGGTTATCGCCAGAATTGTTGAGGCGGCTGATGCCGCTGGTCATGTAGAGAATGCTCAGGCTTCGCCTGCCACCCCGGCTTCGCCGGCTGCCGGTTCTGTTTCCGAACCCGCATCTACTCCTGAGCCCGCGCCGACTCCTGCGCCTGCCGACCCCGCCCCGAGCCCAGAGAATGCCGCAGCTCCGGCCGCTCAATCCGGCAGCGTGGACATCGTCGTGCCGCCAGCCGGTGAGTCGATCAGTTCTGCCAGTGTCGCACTCTGGCAGAAAAAGGATGGTGAAGCCGTTCGCGCCGGTGAGAACGTGGTGACGCTTGAAACCGACAAGGTCTCCAACGAACTGGAATCTCCAGCTGACGGCACACTCACAATCATAGTGGCCGAAGGCGAGGAAGTTCCGATTGGAACGGTGATCGCCAGGGTCGAGGTTGGAGCGGCTGGCGCCGTTTCTCCGACTTCTTCGGCCGCCCCGGCTTTGCCGCGGCCAGAGGTGGAAACATCTGCGGTTAGCGCCGCAGCTGCACCTCCGCCTCAGGCAAATCCGGTAGCAAGCCCTGCGCCGGCCTCTGAGCCAGCTCCAGTGCCCATGGTTCAATCTGCACCTGCTCCGGCGCCCGCGGCACCTGCCGCGACTGCTGAGACCAAGGTGGATTTCTCGCTGCCTCCCTTAAGGAGCGACGCGCTTTCGCAGCCGGTTTCTGATGGAAAGGTCAGTCGCAGAAAGATGTCTATGTTGCGCCGCAAGATTGCCACGCAATTGGTCAGCGCCCAGCAAACGGCAGCCATTCTCACCACCTTCAATGAGCTTGATATGTCGGCTGTCATGGGTCTGCGCAAGCAGGTGCAGGAAGAGTTTATCAAGAAATATGACGTAAAGCTTGGCTTCATGTCCTTCTTTGTGAAAGCCGTGGTCCAGGCGCTCAAGGACGTGCCCAGCATCAACGGCACGATTGAAGGCAACGAGGTCATTCAGAATCACTACTACGACATCGGCGTGGCCATTGGCACTGACAAGGGCTTGTTTGTTCCCGTTATCCGTGACGCTGACCAGAAGAGCTTCGCCGAGATTGAGAAGGACATCATCGCCTATGCCGGCAAGGCCCGTGAGGGTCAGATTACCATTGATGACCTGAAGGGTGGAGTCTTCAGCATTTCCAATGGCGGCACCTACGGCTCGCTACTCAGCACACCCATCCTCAACCCGCCGCAAAGTGGCATCCTCGGCATGCACACCATCCAGCAACGCCCTGTGGCGGTGAATGGCAAGGTGGAAATCCGTCCGATGATGTATCTGGCTCTCAGCTACGATCACCGCCTGGTGGACGGCAAGGAGGCCGTAACCTTCCTGATCCGCATCAAGGAGTGCCTGGAGAGTCCGGAGAGGTTGTTGTTGGAGATGTAGGCGAGCGGAGCTCGCCTGTTCCTAGTTCCTAGTTCTTCGTTGGAAGAGCTACCAATGTAAGTGGCGAACGTTGTGTGATTTGGAACAGTGTTATTGAGCGAAACTTATCAAGATTGCTCTCATTCTTGGTGGCTTAAGTGTCATGGACTTACGTGACAATTCAATCCTGCTCAAACATCTGGATACTCCTTCATGCTTCATTAGGAAAACAACTAGGAACCAGGAACCAGGAACCAAGAACCAGGAACAGCCGTGAAGCGGCCTACTCCCTCCAACGCTTGGTCAGGTCCCCGTAGGCATCCGTCCGGCGGTCGCGGAAGAAGGGCCAAATGCGGCGAAAGTCTTCAACCAACTTGTAGTCGATATCCTGATAGAGGATTTCCTCGTTCTCGACTGAAGCCTTGGCGACGAGCTCGCCGTAGGGGTTCGCCACGAAGCTTTGGCCCCAGAATTCGGTGCCGTCGTGGGTGCCGCTACGGTTGATGGAGGCGAGGTAACAACCGTTGGCGACGGCGTGGCCGCGCTGGACGGTTTCCCATGCGCAGTGCTGGGCCTCGCGGAGTTCAGTCTTCTCCTCGGGCAGCCAGCCAATTGCGGTGGGGTAGACGAGCAGTTGCGCCCCGCCCAGTGCCATCAGGCGAGCCGCTTCGGGATACCACTGGTCCCAGCAGATCAAGACTCCGATCTTGCCGAACTGGGTGTCCCATACCGGCCAGTCGCTGTCGCCGGGAGTGAAGTAGAATTTTTCCTCGAAGCCGGGGTCGTGGGGGATGTGGGCCTTGCGGTATTGGCCGAGAAGTCTGCCGTCGGCGTCGTGGACCACAGCGGTGTTGTGGTAGAGGCCGGGACCACGGGCCTCAAAGAGTGAGGAGATCAGCACGATGCCCAGTTCTTTTGCCAGACGGCCAAGCCGATCGGTAATAGGCCCGGGGATCTTGTCGGCAAGATCGAAGCGTTCGGTTTCCTCAACGGTGCAAAAGTAGGGCGTCTGGAAGAGTTCTTGGGTGACCACGATCTCGGCACCGTTTTTGGCGGCCTTACGAATGAGTCCTTCATGGTGATCCAGAGCCTCATCCTTGCTGGAAAAGGTCTTGGACTGGAGCAGGGCAAGTTTGGGCATGGCAGGTGACGAGGGGGCAGGAGGACTATTTAACCTCTTCGGATCGGATCGTCACGCTCAAGACTTTGTTCTTGGACAGATATTTTTTAGCCAGCTCGTTGATCTCCTCCAGCGTCATGGAGGCGTAGTCCGTGTCGCGCTTGCGGGCGAGCTCGAGGCGTTCGGGATCTTCCTGGCAGCGTGCCATGACGGTATTGAGCCAGTAGGCGTTGTCGCGCTTGCTCTTTTCAAGGCTGCCCAAGAGTGGCTTGAGCGCACGCTCGAGTTCGTCTTGGGTGGCGCCTTCCTCGGAGAGCTGGTCGGCCTGGGCAATCATGCTTTTGTGGAGTAACTCGAGGTCCTTGGGTTGTCCAATGCTCTGGGCGATCAGGTAGCCAACACCCTCCATTGAGTCCGAACCACTGGCGCCTGTATTGGGGCTGTAGGTGGCACCCAATTTCTCGCGAACCTCCGCGCGCAGACGATCACCGAGGATGTCGCTGAGCACGTTGAGGCGACGGAAGGTGGGGATGTCGCCACGCATCGGAACGGTCTCCCAGATGTTGGTGGCGATGCCTTGGGGAATCTTGGAGTCATAGGTCCAAGTCTTCTTAGTGGGTCCTTCGGGGAATTCAATGGCACGGGCCTTGTCCATGTCCGCTGGGCTTGCGGGGCGTTTGGCGAGTGCTCCAAAGGTGGAGAGCAGATGGTCTTGAATTTTGGCAGGATCGAAATCACCGACGATGGATAGCTCGAGGTAGCCCTCGGAGAGCTCGGGCATGATCCAGTTCTTTGCATCCTCGATGCTGTAGGACTTGAGTTGTTCTTCGCTGGCGAGTGTAAAGCGGCTGTCATTGCCGTATAACCACCCCTGCATTCTCATCATGGGTCCACCTCGGGTGTGCTTGAGTTGCTGCATGAGCATGGGGATGGCCTTGCGGAACTGCCACAAGGCCTCCTCGCGGAAACCTGGATCGGTGAGGCTGGCACACATGATCTGGCATTGCAGTTCGAAGTCCTTCGGGGTGGTGCTGCCGCTAAGCACAAAGGAGTCCTCGTTGATGGCGAGCGATGAACCGACATTGCGTCCGGCAAGAATGCGTTTTAGGTCCTCGAGGGAATGCTTGCCAAGGCCGCCGCCCTCGAAGACCACTTGGGTGAAGCGGTCCAGCATGGGCTTGTTGACAGGTTGGCTGAGCTTGCCGCTACCCACTCGGGCGAGAAGGCTGATTTTGCCTTTCTCGAACTCGGTGGGCTTGAGGTTAATACGAACTGCGTTGCTGAGTATCAATTGGGTGATGTCGAGGTCCTCGATTTGGGACTGCTTGGCGATTTTTCCAGGCTCTCCAAAATGGGTGTAGTCGAAAACCGCCACCGCACGAACTGTGGGTGCCTCCACCATCACTTTGGATGCTTCTTGATAGAGTTTGAGCAGGATTCGCTTGTCTTCTTCGGTGGCACTCTTGGTGGTTAATACCAAGTGATAGCCATCGGATTTCCAGAAGTCGGTGAATGCATCATGGCAGCTCGCTGTGTCGATGGTTTCGAGTTGATTTTCAATGATGGCAAGGTCGGTTTCCGGAGTGGAAAACACGGCATTGTCATTAAGTCCGCGGGCTAGGCTCGTGGCAAGAGACTCTGATTTCCTGCTGAGCTTGCGCTCCACGGCTTGTTGGGCGGAGTTGATGACATTGGATTTGACCTCATTGAGCTCGGACTGGCTGAAGCCGTGCTTCATGACGCGGCGAAATTCATTTTCAAGAATGCGAACCACGTCCTGCCAACGATCGTCGGCAGCGGTGACACTGACGGCTCCGAAGTCCACGGCCTTGAACCAGCTGGACTTGTAACTACTTGCCGAGGCGACGGGGGAGTCCTTCTCCCTGGAGATGCGCTCGAAGCGACGGTTGAGCATGGCGTGGGCGAGTTGGAGGCGCAGGTTCTTGAGGCGAGATGCCTTGTTGTCTGGTTTGGGCTGGTGGCTGCGGGCAAGCAGAATGGACACATCGGTAGAGTCGACTTCCTCGTCCTGAAAAATGGCAGCTTGAAGCTCCTCGGGAGCTACAATGCTGCCCAGATCGGGATCTTGTCCGGGCTCCTCCGGATTGGTCATCGAAGCGAAGGTGTCCCGGATACGTTTTTCCATGGTGTCGGCATTGACGTCTCCAACGACGATGAAGGTCATGCGCTTGGGAATGTAGTATTTAGAATAGAAGTCAACGAAGCGCTCGCGCGGGGCTTCCTTGATGACCTTCTCGAGACCGATGGGAAAGCGGTGCGATATTTTGGAGTCGGGAAGTAGTTGCTGAAACTGCTGCTTCATGAGGCGGAAGCCCACATCGTCACGGCTGACTTTTTCGGCCCAGATGACACCGCGCTCCTTGTCGATTTCCTCAGTGCTGAGTAGAGCCCCGTCACCGAAGTCCCGCATGACATTGAAGGCGAGATCAACGGTCTCCTCTCTGAGATCAGGCAGGTCGAGCATGTAGACGGTTTCATCGAAGGATGTGTAGGCATTGGCGTGGGCGCCGAAAGCGATACCCAGACGCTGCATGATGGGAATGAGTTCCTCGGCCTTGAAGTTCTTGGTGCCGTTGAACATCATGTGCTCGAGGAAGTGGCTGACACCCATCAGCTGGGCGCTCTCATCGCGCGAGCCGGTCTTCACGAAGAAGCCGGCGGCGGCGGTGTGGGCGTCGGGGTTGACCTCGGCGGCGATGGTCAGCCCGTTGGCCAGGGTGGTCTGGCGAAACTCAATGGCCATCGGTGTCGCTCCCCGGCTCCGGGCCGATTGT
>JAURCU010000085.1 GCA_030828305.1 Luteolibacter sp. | reverse complement strand
GAATAGTCACAAGGCCGTCCATCGCGCCATCGACTACGAGATTGAGCGCCTTACCGATCTCCTCGAGGAAGACGAAGACGGCACCAGCAGAATGCCGGCCGACTTCAAGCAAAGCACCCGCGGCTGGAACGACGAACGTGGCGAAAGCTATCTCATGCGCGAGAAGGAAGACGCCCACGACTACCGCTACTTCCCCTGCCCCGACCTGCTGCCCATCCGTACTCAGCCGCTACTCCAAAAAGTTCGCCCGCTCATGCCCGAGCGACCGCACGAAGTCGCTTCTCGCTTCGAGAAGGACTTCGGCATGACTCCCTACGATGCCATCGTCCTTTCCTCCGACCGCGGTTTGGCCAACTACTTCGAGGCCACTCTCAGCGCGACACTTCCCGGCAAGAAAGTTGCCAACTTCATCATCAACAACCTGCTCGGCAAGTTGAACGAGGAGAACATGAGGATTGAAGATTGCCCAGTGAAGCCGCAAGCCCTGCAGGGACTGCTTGCCCTGCTGGAAGACGGCACCCTTGCCTCCAATCAGGCGACCGAAGTCTTCGCCGTGCTCTACGAGCACCCTGACAAACCCGCCAAGAATATCGCCGACGAACTTGGCTTCAAGAAGGCCAATGCCAGCGAGCTGGACACGCTGGTTGACTCCGCTATCGAGAACAATCCACAGGAAGTTGAAGCTGTCAAAAGCGGCAATGAGAAGCTCATCAATTTCCTTGTTGGTCAAGTCATGCGCGAGGCTGCGACCAAGCCCAATCCCAAGCAAGTGACGGATCTGCTGCGCGCCAAGCTGCTGGGTTGAATCAATACGCGAAGGCACGGCCCAGGCGCCATGGTTTCGTCTGAGGAGCAACAGCGCAGGAGTGAGCGACTTCTGGCCCGTTGACAGTGATTGCCGTCACACTCACTAATTGGAAAGTGATTTTCTCCCGCACTCTAGGCAGCAAGCTCGAAATTCTGCCGCCCACCATCCGGCACGAAGATGACTGCATTCGAATTGCAGCTGAACTGCACCTTGGCAAAAAGCGTGATAAAATCTGGTATCGCTTTTCCCAAGCATATGAAGACTCGCTGTGTGAACGCTCCGACGCCTTCCTTCTGGCAGCCATCTTCCCCGCCATGGAGCAAGGTCTGGACATCCGCGTGCACGGCAAGGTGTCCAGCACCCTGATCGAGAACCTCAGCCATTTTCAGGATACATGGAACAAATGGCACCCGGGTCGTTACAGCAAAGTCGGCATCATGGCGGACGAACTGGCCAATGAGCCCGCAGCCGGAAAGCAGGAGATTGCCCTCATGTTTTCCGGAGGATTGGATTCCTGCCACTTGCTATGGAAATATTGTCTGAATGAGACAGCGCAGTCCCGTCTAAAACCATCCGCAGCCATTTTCGTTCACGGCTTCGACATTCCTCTCGAAGAGGGCGAGGCCTATGAGAGTTACCTTCCCCGGGCCAGGGAAGTCACTGAGAGCCTCGGGGTCGAGCTGATACGGGTGCAGACCAACTTCCGCAAGCTCGTGGGCAATTGGATATACAGCCACGGCCTCGCACTGGGCTCATGCCTGCAACTCTTCAGCGGGCGCTTCAACACCGGGCTGATCGCCAGCTCCCACGCCTACGACTCACTACGCCTACCTTGGGGCTCAAACCCGGTGACCGACCCCCTGATGTCCTCGGAGCGGATGCGCATCATCAATGTTGGCGGCGAATGCAGCCGCTGGCAAAAGGCCGGGCTTGTCGCGGGTTGGCCCATGGCAATCAAACACATCCGCGTCTGCTACATGCGCGAGGGACTCGGCCGCAATTGCGGCCTCTGCGACAACTGCCTCTTCACTGCCCTCTGTTTCGCCGCCTGTGGGCAGAAGATTCCCCAGAACCTTCATCAAGGTACTGCGAGAGAGGCGGTTGCCTCATACAGGAGTCTGCCACTCGACAAGATCACCCTGAAACGGATTCGGGAGTTGCTGACATTCGTCACACAGCGAGGAATCCATGACGCATGGCAGGAGGATCTGAAGGCCTGCCTTGACTTCCACCACAGGCGTCATCTACTGCCCAAGCCCATCGGCAAACTCTCCCTGTGGTGGGATAACAAACATCGTCAAGGCACATGCAAGCCTGGCTGAACAGGGCGTCCGGGCGAAACTGCCGTCTTCATCAAAAGCAAGCACATGAAGCGGCTTTGCCGCATCCAGCTGCCGCGATCAGTGTATCTGCCCGAAGCCGCTGAAATAGAAGTCGGCCATGGCCAGCTTGCCGGATTTTTTCCCCGGGTAGCATTCTACGATCTCGAAGGTCACTTCGTTCACCTTGCCACCCACGAAGAGCATCTTGGGCAAATCAAAGCGCTGTGGCTCCATTGTGTCGGCAAGTTTCAAACGCCTGATGCAGTTGCCATTGTAGTGCACCACCACGGCCTTGGCACGCGCCTGATCCTTCCATGCGTTCTTGGAGCGGGTGTCTCCATTGATGATGGATACCCAGTCCGCACCAACACCGTAATCATTATCGGAATCGGACAAATCGAACTCGAAGACAATGCTTTGCGTGCCGGGTTGTGCGGCAATCCAGACCGTCTGCTCATCACCGTCATGGAGATTGGATGGCGTGTTCAAAATCTCCCAAGAGCTGGCCTTTACCGATACCGGAGGACACCCGCAATACCAGCTGCAGCCTAAGGCTAGCCCATGACCATTGATCATGTCATTAAAATCGGGCTCCCCACCCAACGGCGCACAGGCAGAGATTAGCAGCGGTACAAAAAATAAATGGAGTTTCATGGGTAAATGGCGCCAACAGACGATACCCGTCCGAAATGCTACCTCCTTGACTAGGCCATTTTCGAACTTTTTGAAACTTTCCTCAAGTTCATCTGCATCAACCGTCACAAAGCGGATGCGCATCTTGATCAAAACCCATGACAAATCGTGAAGCGACCTACAGACACACCCGTTCAAACAAATCGTTCAACGGCAGCTGCATGCCGATGTAGAAGTCACCGAACTCGGCGTAGCGAGCACTCACCTCGTCAAAGCGCATCTCATAAACAATGGCCTTGATGTCGATGGTATCGTTGGCGAGTAGCGTGACTCCCCATTCGAATTCGTCGAGGCCGGTGGAACCGGTAATGAGCTGGAGGATACGACCCGAGTAGGTGCGTCCCACACGAGCATGACCACTCATGAGTTCCTTGCGGGCTTCAAAATTGAGCGAGTACCAGTTGTCGTTGCCGCTACGGCGCTTTGACATCGGGTAAAAACAGATCACCGGCCAGTCCGGCAGCACCGGATAGAGGCGATGCTGGAGGTATTTCTCCATGCGCTCGTTGAATTCCCCGATTGCGGCCTCGTATTGCTCGGAGCCTTCCTTGAAACCCTTTTCGCCAATCAGGGTCTCCTTGGCATACTGTTCTTCGGTAGTGGTGTATTCCGAGCTCTCCGTCTGGGATAGATAGGAATACACGGGTGTCAACACGTCGGCACCGAGTGAGAGAGTCAACTGCTTCTCGTAGGCGTTGGCCACCTGCAGATCCGGAGTCAGCAGCATGAAGCCGATGTCGGCCTTGGGGGTCGCGATGGAAAACACCAGCAGATGGGTGTCATCGGTGGCGCGGATTTCCTGAACGAGTTCGGTCAGTCGGGTCTTGGCCTGGCGCTTTTCTTCATCGTCAAGCAGGGACCACTGCCCGTGGTCGACCTGGTAGAAAAGATGCATAACGTGCCAGCCTTCACGCGGCACCAGGGGAGTCACTTCTTTATTGGACATATTGGATTCAAAGATGGGCTCTCTTATTTGAGAGTGGGGGAAATATTCATTTTGAAGAGCATGCTATCCTCATCGGCAGCAGTTTCATATAGTTCAACGCACCAAGCTTGGAGTTCACCCATCTGATAGGCTGCAAAGTCTCCACTACCGATCAACCCCGCGGTACAAGCCGCTGACCAGTTCTCTTTTGCGCCCACATCGCGCACGATCGGGTCACCAACGGCCTTGCCATCGGAGTCGCGGAAGATCAGGCGAATGCGTCCCTTACCGCTCAATTCGAGATCCACAATCGGAATCAACCGGGTTCCGGCGCGCACGGTGTCGGCATCTTGCCCCTCGCTCACCGGTCTGCGCCAATGGGTGGACGCACTGCTGACTTCAACCCATTGACCCTTAATTGGAAAATCATCCTCGGCCATCAGCTTTGTCTCCTCCGGAAAATCCAGAAGTGCGGGCACAAAGACCAGAGCACAGAATGCAAACACTCCGAGTAGAATCAAAGCGCAGCTGAATTTCTCCAAAGTACTGATAGGCCCTAGCCAGCTGCATAAAGTCCTGGGCTTGGCAGCAGCCGGGGCTGTCGATGCTGCATCATCCACTGGGGCCGTTGGGGCCACTTCAGCTCCGCGCGGACCCGCTGGGGCATTTGAATCAGCCGGAGCGCCTGAATTGGCCGGTGCCGTGGGCAGGACACCGGCATCCATGAGTCTCTCGACGTTTGGATTCTCGGCAGGAGGTCGGCCGGATTGCTCCGGCTCCTTTTCCCGAGGTATGTCAGTTGGCTCGTTGAACATCATGTACACAAGTTTCTAAATCCAGCCGCTGCGCTTTACCAGCGAGAATCATGCTTGGCCCGAAAAGCTAAGTCTTGTAAAGATTCAGGTTGCATGATGGATTCTGCTCGGGCATCCAAAGCAAAGCAACCCCTACCACCATGGCCGACCGCGAAGACAAGAACGAAGAAAGCATCGACGGAAAATTCTATGTCGACAGCCAATGCATTGACTGCGACCTCTGTCGTGAAACTGCTCCCAACAACTTCAAACGCTCCGATGACGAGGGCTACTCCTACGTTTACAAGCAGCCGGAGAATGAAGAGGAAACCGAGCAGTGCATGGAGGCGCTGGAAGGCTGCCCGGTGGAGGCCATCGGTGACGACGGCGTCGAGTGAGCTTGCCGGGCCTTTCGGCCATACCCTCATGAAACGCAAGCCACGCTCCGGCAACATCCGTGAGCAAATCCTCAGGGAGTGGCGTGGCTACGACGAGACCAGGGACCTCGACTCCGGTATTCACACGCCTGGAGAATTCATGAGATCCATCCTCCAGTTGACCGGCATGGCCGATGGCCTGCACGAAGACGAAGTGCGTGAAAGCTGGCGTGAAATCGCGGGTGATTTCATCGCCGAGCACACTGATCCTGTATCGGTGGCCAATGGTCGATTGACCTTGCGGGTTACCCAGCCCGCCATGCGTTTTCACCTGGAGCAGATGAAGCCCATGCTGCTCACACGGGTGCGGGAGAGACTCGGCAAGGACCAGATCCATTCAATTCACTTCACCTTGGGCTAAAACTCCACGTTCAGATCATTCATGTTCAAGAACCTCATCTTTGACTGGTCCGGCACCCTGGTGGATGATCTCGGCCCTGTAATCGAGGCCACCAATGCGGTGCTGGGCCACTATGATGTCGAGCCGCTGGATCGTGAAAATTTCCGCCGCAGCTTCCGTTTGCCTTACCGTGACTTCTACGAGGAGTTGCTGCCCGATGTTGCCCTGGAGGAACTCGAAGCCCTGTTCCGACCGGCTTTCGACAATGCCACCAGCGAAGTCGCCCCCCTGCCCTATTCACGCGAAAAGCTCGAGTGGTGCAAACGAAATGGGATCCGCTGCTTCGTACTGACTTCCATGGATCCGACTGCCTTCGAGCGCCAGCTCGATGACTTCGAGATGCGCAACTATTTCGAGGCGACCTACGCAGGCGTGGTCGACAAACGCGAACTCATCCATGTGTTACTGACCAGCCATGGCCTCAATGCCGACGAGACCGCGTTCGTGGGCGACATGACCCACGACGTAGAGACCGCCCGCCATGGCGGCATCTCCTCCATTGCAGTACTCACCGGTTACAACCACCCTGAGCTGCTGGCAACCGTCCGGCCCGACATTACCGTCAACGACCTAGACGGCCTTAAAAGTCTGATGGAACGCCCGCAGAACGGTCATCACGGCCATCACGGCCGTCCGGTCGCCACAGTCGGTGCCCTGATCCACGATGGCGTCGGCAATGTCCTGATGATTCGCACCCACAAGTGGAGCGACAAGTGGGGCATTCCCGGCGGCAAAATCGAGCGCAGCGAAGCCTCTGAAGAGGCCCTGCGCCGCGAAATTCTCGAGGAAACCGGGCTCGAAATAGAGGACATTCGCTTTGCGCTTGTTCAGGACAGCATCGACTCGCCCGAATTTGAGAGGCCGGCCCACTTCATCCTGCTGAATTACATCGCCCGCGCCGCCAGCCCTGAGGTCACCCTCAACGATGAAGCCGAGGCCTTCCGCTGGCTCAGTGCCGACGAGGCCATGAAGCTTGAGCTCAATCAACCGACCCGCCATCTTCTGGAGCACGCGATCGCAGGCAGCCTGATTCCATCAGGCAACTAGCAACCAAGAAACAGCAACAGGCACGCAGCGCCAACCATGCCCGACATCATCGAAATCAACCGTCTCAAAGTCAGCAGCCATATCGGAGTGCCAGACGAGGAACGAGCCAAGGCCCAGTCGCTCTGGATCACCGCCCGTCTGGTGCCTAGCCAGAGCTTCGATCACCTGAATGACGCCATCGAGCACACCATCGACTACCAGGCAGTCGCCGATCAACTCTCCAGCCTCGCAGCCGCCAAGTCGCGCAAACTCATCGAGACCCTGGCCACCGAAGCCGCCGATCTATTGCTGTCCAACTATCCCTTGGACGAAACTTGGATTCGCATCGAAAAGCAAATCCTGCCCGACACAGACTGCGTGGCGGTTGAGTTGACCCGCCGCGCTTGAGCAACATGCTCCCGATTGGAAACGGCATTCGAATTTCCAATCCGGTTCCGGTTGCAGATTGTTGAATTGCGGGTATTTTCATCCAATGAACGACGACATCAGCACTCTTGCCATGATTCCAATCGGCGGCATCGATCCGGTCTTCATCGCCATTTTTGTCATCACCCTTCTGGTCAGCATCGCGGTAAGCAGCACCCTCAAGGCACGTTTCCGTAGGCACTCGCAGGTGCCTATCCGCTACACCGGCGCCCAGATTGCCGAACTCATGCTGCGCGATAGCGACATCAAGGATGTCAAGGTGGTTCACGTCCCCGGCCAACTCACCGACCACTACAATCCGGCCACCAAAACGGTGAACCTCAGCGAAAGCGTCTACCACCATAACTCGGTGGCCGCTGCAGCGGTCGCCGCCCACGAATGCGGCCATGCCGTTCAGCACGCCAAGGCCTACCGCTGGCTGACCCTGCGCTCCAAAATGGTGCCAGCGGTCCAGTTCTCTAGCCAGATGCTCAATTTTATCCTGATTGCGAGCCTTCTGGGAGCTGGATTTCTCAATAATCCCCACGTCCTCTGGCTCTATGTGGGACTTTTCGCAGTCACCACCGTGTTTTCTTTCGTGACCCTACCTGTTGAATTCGATGCCAGCAAACGGGCACTGGCTTGGTTGGAAAGCAGCGGATCCACCGTCAGCATGGAGCACGAAAAGGCCAAAAACGCTCTCTTTTGGGCTGCCATGACCTATGTTTCCGCCGCACTCGGTTCACTGGCCATGTTGGCCTACTACGCCTTCATCCTCTTCGGAAGAAGAGACTGATGATTAGTCGATTACGACTTATCCACCGACACAAGGATGCGTGTCTAAGCTACCAGCTCAGCTGACTCGGAGCTTGACATATAGAAACCCGATTGTTTGCCTTCGGCGCTGCGCCGCGACTAGGCGCCGATATCCAGATCGGCACTGCTCACACTGCTCAGATAGGCAATCCTGCATCCCTCATCATGGCTCCAAGCCTTCCCCGGCCAGGATGCCAAATGCTACCCTACTAGCTTCCCACACTGTCATCCATGGACTGGTCTTCACCCATATGGTACGTCTCGTACATTCTCGTTCTGTGCTGCTTTGCAGGCTTTGGCTTTCACCGCCTGACCATTCTGTTTCTTTACCTGAAACATAGCCGCAAGCAGCCACGGCCCAAATGCCACTTCAGCGAGCTGCCGGTTGTCACCGTGCAACTGCCCGTTTTCAACGAGATGCACGTGGTGGACCGCCTTCTCGAGTCCGTGGCCGACATGGACTACCCGAAGGACAAAATGCACATCCAGCTGCTCGACGATTCCACCGACGAAACCGTTGAAATCTGCCGCGATGGCATCGCCAAACTCGTCGGGCGCGGTTTTGACGCCGAGCACATCCACCGAACCGACCGTACAGGCTACAAAGCGGGCGCGCTTGAAAACGGCACCAAGAGCGCCAAGGGTGATTACCTCCTCATTCTCGATGCCGACTTCGTTCCCAAACCGGATCTCCTCAAGAATACCATCCACTTCTTCACGGATGACAAGATCGGCATGATCCAGACCCGCTGGGGTCACCTCAACCGCAACTTCAACGTCCTCACCCGCCTGCAGGCGATGTTTCTGGACGGCCACCTTGAGCTTGAGCAGACCGCCCGCAACCGTTCCGGCCGCTTCTTCACCTTCAATGGCACCGGCGGAATCTGGCGCAAGTCCTGCATCGCGGACGCCGGCGGCTGGGAACACGACACCCTTACCGAGGACATGGATCTGAGCTACCGAGCACAGCTCAAGGGCTGGAGCTTCATCTTCCTCAACAATGTGGAGACCCCGGCCGAATTGCCCGTCGACATGGACGGCTTCAAGAGCCAACAGCATCGCTGGACCAAGGGCTCCATCCAGGTCTGCAAAAAGGTGCTGCCCAACATATGGAGGGCCAAAATCCCGCTGACCATCAAACTGGAAGCCACTGCCCACCTCACCTCGAACTTCGCTTACCTCGGCCTGATCTGCCTCTGCTTGCTGATCTATCCCAACCAACAGTGGCAGCCCGATTTCGGGCCGATGACCTATTACATCATCAATGTGCCGATCTTCTTCTTTGCCTCGGTATCGGTTGCGGTCTTCTATCTCTTCGCCCAAAAAGCCCTGCAGCCAAACAGCTGGTGGCGCGAAATCCCATATCTTCC
>JAURCU010000084.1 GCA_030828305.1 Luteolibacter sp. | reverse complement strand
CCGGGCAAAGACGGCTACAAAGTGCTCAAGGACATCCGACGCGACTCCCGCACCAAATCGATTCCGGTGCTCATGCTCACCGCCCGCTCCCAAGTGGAGGATCGCATCCGCGGCTTGGAAGCCGGCGCGGATGATTACCTCACCAAGCCCTTCAGCTCCAAGGAGCTCATGTTGCGCGTCGAGGCCATTCTCAAGCGGGTGCACGCCACGCCCGGCACGGTGATTTTCAGTCACGGTCCCTTTCGCTTTGACAAAAATTCCCAGCAATTCTTCCTCAACAAGGAACAACTGGAGCTCACCTCTACCGAATTCAAGCTCATGCTCTATCTTTGCGAGAGAGCCGGCACACCCCAGGATCGCAATGTCCTACTCAGTGATGTATGGAGCTACAGCGATACCGCCCAGAGTCGTACGCTCGACACCCATATGAAGCGTTTGCGCCAGAAACTTGGCGAATACGGATCATGGATTGAGACGATCAGAGGAACCGGTTACCGTGTTCCCAAGCAAGCCCCATGACCCCTCTCGAAATCTTTGCCATCTTGCTGGCTGCAGGTCTAGCGATCGCACTTTGGTTTTCAACCCGCCAGCGCAATCTGGATGCAAGCCGCCACCAGCTTGAAATGGCCAATGCCGCGTTTGCACTCGAGGAACAGTCCAAATTAGCGGTCAAGGAACGCAAACGTTTGCTCAATGCCCTCACCGACGCCTTCCTGCTTATCGATGAGACAGGTCAAATCATCTTCGCCAACAAAGCTGCCAACCGGCTGTTCCACAGCCGTTCACTGATTAACCGCTCGCTGCGTGAGGCCTTCACCGACCCCAGGCTGGCTCAGGCCATGACCGAGGGCCTGCTGGCATCGAAGCCCATCCGCACACGCATCACCCTACCCCAACAGGCCTCGCCACTGGGAGATGACGAGAGGCGCGGCATGAATTCCTGGTTGGTGGACGTCGCCATACTGCCAGGCGACGAAGGCGCGGCTCCCAAGACCCGTGCCATCATTCGCGACATCACCGCCGAGCAGCAGACCGACCAGATCCGCAAGGACTTCGTCGCAAACGCCTCACACGAGCTTCGCACACCAATGGCCATCATCCACGGCTATCTTGAGAACTTGCTCGAAGATGACATGCTAGAGGATACGGAAATGTCGCGCCGCTTTCTGGCCATCATGCGCAAGCATTCGGAGCGCATCACACGCATCATTGAGGACATGCTGGTCATCTCGCGACTCGAATCCGGCGAGGAAAGCTCCCTCAATATTGAGCCCTTCAAACTACAGGACTGTCTCAATGACATCCTCGAGCGCCTGGAGTCCCTGATCCACTCTCAGAAGGCCAGCGTTGAGCTCAAACTCTCCGATGAAAAGGTGCAGATTCATGGCGATCGCTTTTACTGGACCCAGGCACTCTTCAACCTCATAGAAAACGCCCTCAAACAGAACTCCCGGCCTGGCCTTAAGATCGAAATTGGCTGCCTCGTCAAAGACGATGAGCTCCAAGTTTGGGTATCTGACGACGGCATCGGCATTCCCAGTGCTGCCCTGCCCCATGTGTTCCGCCGTTTCTACCGCGTCGACAAGCAGCACAGTCAAAACGAAATCAAAGGCACCGGCCTCGGACTTTCCATCGTGAAACGTGCGATCGAAGCCCATCAGGGACGCATCGTGGCAAGCTCCACACCGGGCAGCGAAACCAAGTTTTTGATGACTGTCCCACTTGCCGGACCCAAGCCCGATTCCGTGGAGCTCGACAGCCAAATACCTTTGTTCAAAGAGTGAAGGGTATGCGGCGGCTGCAAGAGGCCATTTTCCCTGTTGCCAAAATGGAAAAAGGCGGTTTTATTCGCGCCCCGCAGGGCTTTCGGCCCGAATTTGGAGGCACGCCCTCCAACCCTATTAAGCCTCATAGTGTAATGGTAGCACCCCGGATTTTGATTCCGTTAGTCTAGGTTCGAACCCTAGTGAGGCTATTTCCCCTGATTTGGCGGCTTTGACAGACCGCCGCCAGAGCCATCCGCCACTTCATACACTCCTGCCCGGGAACATCCTGAGCTTCCGGCTTGAATCCTTAAGTTTGGTTTAATATCAAGGAGCTTCTTTAAACCATGTCAAAACGGCGTGCTCCATCTCCTGCCAAGCGCAAGTGCGGCAACCAGAAGCGAACCCGTATCGGATTCGGCGAGGCCTTACGGCGTGCCAACCGGCGTGCCCACGAACAGGCGAATCGGCGCGGCGCACGGCGCCAACTCAAGTCTGTGCGTGCCGCCATTGCGGCCACCGATTGTACGGACATTGAAAACCACAGCTGGATGCAGCGACTGGTTCGATGGTCGATTGCCCTGCTACTCCTGCCCGCCTGCTGGATCACCACCTGGACTTTTCTCGCCAGTTTCTCAGATGCTACCCTCAATCGCGGTTTCTGGCAGACCGCGGAATTCTGGTATTTCACCACTGGGTGCCTGCTGATGGCGGGCTGGCTCGGCTCGGGTCTTCTACGTGGGTTTTTCCTCTATCTCTATGTGCTCGGCCACGAGTTGACTCATGCCATCTTTGTGCTCCTGCATCGTGGGCGGGTGTCCGACATCCATGTCAGCACCTCGGGTGGATACATCACCACCAACAAGACCAACCTGCTCATCGCACTCTCCCCTTACTTCGTGCCATTCTGGTCATTGGTGGTCGGTGCCTTTTTCCTGGCCGCGCGCACCATTTGGCAACCCGGTGGCAATTGGGATCTCACTTTCTACGCGCTCATCGGTATTACCTGGAGCTTCCACATGCTCTGGACCCTGTGGATGATACCGCGCGACCAGCCAGATCTTCGCGAAAACGGCACCTTTCTCTCACTTGTCATTATCTACCTTGCCAACCTTTTGCTGCTGGTTTTGCTGCTTTGTGCAGCCCACGACTCCCCGCTCTCCTCTGCCCGCGAGTTCGGCATGGACTGGCTGCGCAACGCCGTTATTGCTGGTCACGCTACCATCCAGTGGTTGGAGAAAACCCTTCACCTCATGCGCAGTCATCTCGAACTGCGCCTCTGAGCCTTTGCATTTTCCGCATTGCCAGCGCCGCATGCGCCTGCAATTTCTCTGAGCCAAGGATGATTGATCTAGATTCCAACGCCACCACGGGCCTGCTGCCCGAAGTGCTGGATGCCATGATGCCATGGCTGCGGGATCAACATGCCAATCCCTCGGGCTCTTACGGCGCAGCCAAGCGTGCGCGCAAGGCCATCGACGAAGCGCGCACCCAGGTCGCCGGTCTGATCGATGCCCAACCCGAGGAAATAATCTTCACCAGCGGAGGAACTGAGAGCATCAACACTGCTCTGCATTCTCTGCATGCGCTTACCGATACCGCGCTCCCCGCCGTGACCAGTGCAATTGAGCACAGCGCAGTGCTGCGCTGTCTTGAGGCCCTGCCGCGTGAGGTGCGGCAACTTCCGGTAAATGGAGCCGGATACCTCGAACTCGATGCCTTACGGCAGACCGCGCCACAAGCCGCCTTCATCTCCTTGATGGCAGCCAACAACGAAACCGGCGTCATCCAGCCGCTCAGTGAGGCCATTGAGGTTGCGCGACAAGCCGGCATCCCCATCCACAGCGACGGGGTTCAGGCCATCGGCAAGATTCCCTTCAGCATCAGGGATCATCCCCTCGATCTACTCTCACTCTCCGCCCACAAGTTCCACGGACCCAAGGGTGCGGGAGCGCTCTACCTCCGCAGCACTCTCAGCTTCGAGCCGCTGCTGCGTGGTGGCGGCCAAGAAGCCGGGCGTCGCAGCGGCACCGAGAACATCGCAGCCATCGTGGGCATGGGCGCGGCAGCGCAGGCAGCCCGGCGCGAACTCTCCGGGAATCTTTCCGCCCGACTCGCCGCCATGCGCGACCACTTCGAAGAACAGGTGATGAACGCGCTGGAGGGAGTGCATCGAAACGGCGACATGCACCACCGTCTCCCCAATACAACCCACCTCTCTTTCGACGGTTGCGAGGCTGCGGGGCTGCTCATTCTACTCGATGAAGCTGGCCTTCAATGCTCGGCGGGCTCTGCCTGCATGACCGGAAAACAGAAACCTTCGCATGTTCAGATTGCCATGGGTATTTCCGAAACCCGTGCCCGTAGCAGCTTACGCTTCGGCTTCTCAAAATTGAATTGCATGGAGCAGGTCACCCCCGCCGCACAAGCCGTGATCAAAGCCGTGAACAAACTGCGCGCCATCCAAGGAAGCAGTACTGGCCCGGTTTCGGTGTATGGTGGCTGACGCTCGACGCTAACGCGCCGGTTCCTGGTGATTCGTTCTTAGTTGGCGGCTTGGCCGCATTGCAGGGGCGGTCTATGACCGCCCATTTATGGTGACGCATGATCGTGGACTGATCTCCTTGCTCTCGATCCACAAGAAATCCGGCCTCTTCCGAGGCCGCGTTGGAACGCGAGCTTCAGCACGCCCCAAAGCACAAACCCAGAACCAGGAACCAAAAACCAAGCGAAACGCTTCACTCTCCTCCCTGCGTTTTCTTCCTCAGCGCATCCTGTTCCATGATGTGGGCTACGGCCTTCAGAGCCCTCTCCTTCACTTGCCCGTTGGGGTCAGCACCAAAGCCCTGAACCAAGGGCAGCTGCCAGGTTTCCGGAATGATCGCAAGAGCGTTGATGACCATGAGTTTCTCTTTGCCGGTGGTGGCCTGTTTCGCAATATTCACCCATTGGTCATTGGCCACTACTTGGTCCTTGAGGACAAATTCCTGCTTGCCCACCTTGATCATCGCCTCAAAAGCCTTCTGCCGGAGTTTGGTATCCGTCACTCCACTCAGGTAATCGAGAAGAACCTGGATCGCACGCAGGTCTTTCCAGTCACCAAGCGCTACCGTGGAGGCCGTGCGCGTGCGCGGATCCTCGCTTTCCAGACCCTTGCTGATTTTTTGCAGGGCGATGTCGGTGCTGCAACGTCCGAGCAGGCGGATCAGGGCGAATCTCACGTTTGCATCGCCGGTTCGATCGTAGGCAGTCGCCACTTTGATGGAAATGGTATCGCGATTCATGCTGTCATCGATGATGCGGCCCAAACTTCGCTCGGCTTCAGGGCGCAGCGTTGGCTTGCCGGTGTCCTCAATCACCGCAAGGTAGCGATCCACATGCACCTGGTTGCCCATCATGTGCGCGGCTCGGAAAGACGCCACCGCTGCCGCCTTGTCGGTGGTTTCGAGGCCATAGTCGATTAGCAGCGTGAGCATATCCACATTGTTACGATCGCGCAACACGCGCCCGATGAGATTGCTGCGCACCTCGCCAAGCACTCCTTGCTCCTTGGCAAAATTGAGAATTGCAATGTCGAAGTTCACTCCATCAGGCGCCTTGGCCAAAGTCAGCAGCGCATAGTAGTTGTCGCGTTCTTCAGGGTCGATGGCTCCTGAATAGCCGACAGTGTTCAAAATGATGCTCAGATCATCACGGTTCATGGGCACCTCGGTGGTGCCTTCCACAGAAGCAAGTCGCATCAACTCACCGAGTCTCGCGTTGGTCTGGTTCTGCTTTCTTTTGTTCAAAAACGTGATGCCCACAATAAGGATGGCAATGCCAAGGGCAGCTGCAATCACCACCTTGGCCGCTGCAGACATGGGCGGCTTGGCGGGCATGAGCGGTTTGGCAACCGGCGTTATTTGAGTATCCTCAGCAGCTGCCATTGCGGTGGGATGGGAGGAAGTCGTCTGGGTGAGAGGCTGGGTGGCGCTGCCAAGTCCTGCCATTGTCAGAGGCGCCGTTGGCCGGACGCGCACGATCTTGATCGCCTCGGGTTGCGCCTCAGGCTCAGGCTCAAGCTCAGGCTCGGCTTCAGGCTCAGGCTCTTCATAAGCGGCCATCATCTCGACGGTTTCCATATCGCCGGGCGGCTTGATGGGTCGACCCTCGATGGGCTGGGGAGCATTCGGGTCGCCTGTCGCCTGGCCTGGAAGAATAAGCTTGGGCCCCTTGGAGGGTGGGCGACCCGTGCTCATTTCCGGATTGGGTTGGCGGTTGTTCTGAATGAACACTGCAAGAGCCTCGCGTGCGCATTGAGGGCGATCCTCGCGGTTGCGGTTGATCATCCACATCACCCAATCGCAGACCCAGATCGGCACATCCTTGCGGATATGCTGGATGGGAGTGATGATGTGATTGAGGTGGGCATTCATCACCTCTTCCGCGTCAGCACCCATGAAGGGGTATTTACCTGTCAGACATTGGTAGTAGACACAGCCCATCGAGTACAGGTCGGAGCGCGCATCCAGAACCTCACGCTCGAACTGCTCGGGCGGCATGAAGAAGATCGACCCGAACACCGTGTCGATGGTCTCAAGTTCCTCCTTGGACTGGTGCTGAGCGAGCATCGCCAGACCAAAATCCACGATCTTGAGCTGGAACTTTCCGGAGGGAAGCCAGTTCAACATGATGTTGGGTGGCTTCAGGTCGGAGTGGATCATGTTGAGCTCTTGCGCGGCAATCAGTGCTTCCTGGGATTGCATCGCGAGCTCGCGAAAGTCGTCCCAGGTCAGCGGGTGCTCTTCGATAATCTCGTCCAGCGTCTTGCCCTCAATGAGCTCCATGATCACGTAGGGGCCATTCTCGTCTTGGCCGACATCATAGACGGTGACAATGTGGGGATGCTGCAGTGAAGCCAGGGCTCCCGCCTCGGCGACGAGCTGTTTGGTGGCGTCATCCTGAATGGAGGGATCATCGGGATTGGTGAGGATACGTTTGATCGCCACCTGCCGCTTCATCTTCGTATCGAAGCCGCGATAGACCGCACCGAGGCCGCCGGCCCCGATTTTACCATTAATCTCGTAGCGATCTTCCATGCAGAATCTCAGACAGACTGCGTTCTCTTACTTACTGCGTAAACCCTAAAGCGCTGCCGGAACATGACCTTGGCAGGCGGGATGACAGCTCCTGACACACGGCCGGCCCGGCAAGAAGCCGCCGAGCGTTTGTCAACTTGCCGCCTTGGCGAGGCATTGCCGCCGGTAAATGGTCGGGGATTGGCCCACAATGCGGGCAAAACTGCGATTGAACTGGGAAAGCGACTGATAACCGACCGTGAAGGCGATTTCCGAGATGCGCTTCTCGGGCTTGAGCAGCTCACGTTTGGCCCAATCAATGCGGCAGCGGTTGACGTAATCGGTGAGCGTCAAACCCGCGCAATTTCTGAAAAGACGACAAAAATGCGACTCACTGAGCCCCGCCTGATGGGCCACCTCACCCAGAGACAGGGGCCGATCCAGGTTCTTGTGGATGTATTTCCGCGCCTTGGCGATAGCTCTGGGCTCACTGCCCTCCTCGATAATACTGAGCGACTCGGCATCTGCGCTCAGCTGCTCTCCAAAGATTTCCAGCAGGGTCACCATGCTGCGGTAGCGCTCCGGCTCGACATGGCGGGTGTGCAGGTAGGCATTTTTGAGAGTCTTTTGCTGCTTTGCGTTAAGGGTCTTGCGGCCCAAACTGCCGAGAATGGCTTCGAATTGTTTCTCGGTGGGCAATTGGCTGAAGACCTGGCCGGTCTTCAGAAAGCCAATCACCGAGGCTCCCAGCTTCACCGGAACGGCCGTCGAGCGCAAACCCGCAAAGCAATGACAGCTGGCAGGACCGCTGACTTCGGCCTCCTTCATCAGCCGGCGATTGGTTTCCACGCAGGCGGCGCAAGCTGCCTCACAGAGGTTCAGCGCCTCGCAAAAAGGGCTGCGGTTGACCTTTTGGTCGTCCAGGCACCAGCCATCCGGGTCTGCATCCACCAAGCGCAGGGGCAAACCCGTCGCGGTGCGAAAGGCATCCTGGTAGAGCTTATAGCGCCCAGAGCTGGCAATGCGCTTGAGAAGTGCCTGCTCAAACTCTTTTTGAGGGTGGGATTTCATGTAATGGCAAAGGGGAGAAACAGATCCTCAAACTAGCCTGCAGCCATGCCGAGATCAAGTCAGACAGCCCGCTCTTGGCGCACCACCGCGGGCTCGATCACCTGACAGAGGTCAAATTGTCTGTTGGCATGCACCAGAGGCAGGAACTAAGAACTAGGAACCAAGAACGAAGAACAAAAAAAACCATGCCCAACCCCTTGGAAATCGCCGTTGGCAAGCGCCAGCACCTCCTCACCGATCAAACCAGCGCATTGCGTCTGGTCGACGGCGCGGGTGATGGCCTGCCCGGCATCATTCTCGAGAGCTTTGCAAACCGTTGGCTGGTCTCCACCACTGGCTCCCACATCCCCCATCAAATCCGCAGCTGGCTCGAGGATCAAAAGAAGCCCACTTACTGGAAGCAGCTCAACCAACACCAGAAAGAGCCCCCCACCCACCTCTGCGGCCCCGCAGTCAACGAACCCTTCATCGCCACTGAGAACGGCGTCCGCTTCGAGATCTCATTTCAGTCTGGCTACTCTCAGGGCATCTTTCTCGACCAACGCGACAACCGTGCAGAAGTCATCAAGCGCATGCAGCCCGGCCAGACACTGCTCAACACCTTCGCCTACACCGGCGTCTTCTCATCGGCCGCCGCAAAAAAAGGCGCCATCACCACCACCCTTGACCTATCCCAGCCCTACCTCGACTGGGCCAAGCGCAACTTGAAGCACAACGCCATGGAACCTGCCGAGCATTACTTCTGCAAGGGCGACACCTTTCATTGGCTGGGGCGCTTCGCCAAACAGGGTCGCAATTTCGATGGCATCATTCTCGATCCCCCAACCTTCTCGCGCGACGACAAAGGCAAGGTGTTTCGCGTTGAAAAAGACTACGACGAGCTAGCCGCCCTCGCCGCCAAGTGCCTGGCCCCTGGCGGCTGGATGCTATGCTGCACCAACTTTCGCGGCCAATCGCCAAAAGAGTTCGAAAGCCTCGCCACTTCCAAACTCCCCCGCCCCATGAGGGCCCGCCATGCAGACATGCCGGAGGAATACACCGACGCTCCCTACCTCAAGAGCCTCTGGCTGGAGCCATAGCGGCGGCCTACTTGTCCTCCGAAGCTCGAGGAGCGTATGGGGATGACCGCCGACCCACTCAAAGGTAGGGACACTCGGCCCGATTGTCCGAAATCAACAACGCAAACGAAGAACTAGGAACCTGGAACTAAGAACCAGGAACTAGGAACAA
>JAURCU010000083.1 GCA_030828305.1 Luteolibacter sp. | reverse complement strand
CCTTACCGGGCACCTCCTTCTTCTTCCAGCGTTTTGATTTTGAGTCGCTCATTTCTTGCCAGAAGGCTCCTCAAGAAGGTGTTTTCTTGATGCACTGATAACAATCTCGCCAAGATTGAGAATAAGTATCAATCAGCAGACTTGATCTTGATGTTGCGAAAGAACACCAAGTCGTAGTGATCCTGCAAGAGGATGTGACCAGTTTTCGCGTCACCAAAGCCCTTCTGCCTCTTGTATTTACTGTCTGCGACCAGCTTGTTCCAATCCTCGCTGCCACGTTCGAACTCAGCGGTAATTTCGCCATTCAGCCGGAAGGTCACCTTATTACCCTTGGCAACAATGTACGCCTGGTTCCAACCACCAATCGGCATGACCTTCTTGTCGTTGGGAGCCGCAATGAGATCATAGAGGGAACCCACTTTGCGGGTGCCCGGCTTGCCCATATTCGAGTCGGGGTGACGGAGGTCGTCGAGAATCTGATACTCGGGGCCCAATGGTGCCAGTTTCACCTGACCGGGTTCGGACTTGATAAAGAGCTTGATCCCACTATTGGCCTTGGGGCTCAGCTTGAAGTCGAGCTTGAGCTCAAAGTCCCCGAACTTCTCTCGGGTAATCAGATCACCCGCGCCGCTCTTGGCCTCGATACGCAGTTGCCCATCTTTGATTTTCCAGCCCTTGTCGGGCCAATTCTCAGCACGTATGCTTCGCCAACCCTCAGTGGTCTTGCCGTCCCATAGTAGCTTCCAGCCGTTCTTCTTCTCGACTTGCGTGAGCGTGTTGGGGCGACCACCTAAGTCCTGAATGCGCAAATTTCGCCAGGCCACTTGCGCGCCTTCCTGCTCTTTCTTGCCAATGCCGTGAACCTGCAGGCCGATAAAGCCCGAAGCGACACGGGAGTCGTTGAGGTCTGCGCGAAGCTCGCCATTGAGGAAGGTCTTAATCGAATGGCCCTTGGCCTCAATACGCACCTGATTCCATTCATCAGGTTTGAACACCTTGAGCCCCTGCTCGCTGAAAGCCTTGGGATCTCCCCCGCCCTCGCCTGGATAAAGCCACCCACGAGTCGCCTCCTCGAAAATACCCGCACTCCACAAGCGCTTGCGGTTCATGTCGGGATCAATTTCCACTTGATAGCCATGCACCCGACCAGCAGGGATTTTTTTGACCTTATCCTCCCAAAACACCTCGATATCCTCATCAAAACATTGACTGCGTATCTGCACACCGGAATTCAGCCTGGCATCCACCTTGAATTCGTATTCCAGAACAAAGTCGGCATAATCCATCTCGGTACACAGAAAGCTATTGGGAGTCTTCAGAACCGAAGTGCCGACAATCGTGCCATCGACGACCTCATACACGGCTTTGCCGCCCCGTTGGATCCAGCCGTTTAGATTCTTGCCATTGAAAAGAGGCTTCCATTCGGCATCTTCTGCTTGCACACAGGCGCAGCAAAAAACCAGCACTGCAGAGATCATTCGCAACTTCATCATGTAAAGGAGGATACGGGGATCCGACCTCGCATCTAGCTCAAACTGCGGTCCGAAGCCTCCGCCATGCAGGATGCTGCGAGATCCTCAACCTCCGCCACGCTAACCACATGGCAAAGCCGCTGGCGCAATTCCTTGGCGCCCGGGAAACCCTTGCAGTAGTTCATCAGGCGCGAACGCATGGAGGTGATGGTCTGCTTTTCAGTAGGAAAACGACCACTCTCCATGGCCAGACGGCAATGGCGGATCACCAGTTCCCAACGCTGTTCCAGAGGAATTTCAGGCAACAAATCTCCGGTATTCAGGAAATGACTGATCTCTCGGAAGATCCAGGGATTCTGCATTGCAGCACGTCCAATCATCAGCCCCGAGACAGCCGACTCACGTTTTCGACGAAATGCGTCCTCGCCACATCGGATATCGCCGTTGCCGATCACCGGAACCGAAAGGGCCTGGGCCACCCGATCAATCACCCCCCAATCCGCCTCACCACTGTAGCCTTGAGACCGCGTTCGGCCGTGCACGGCCACCGCCTGCATGCCACTGCCTTCGAGAATTTTGCCGACTTCCACTGCGTTGACCGTATCCTGATCCCAGCCAATGCGGATCTTTGCGGTCACCGGCACCTGATCACCCACTGCCCTGGCAACACCACTGGCCACGGACTCCAGCATGGGGCAATCGCGAAGCAGCGAAGAACCGCCGTTACGCGCGACCACCTTGTTGACCGGACAACCAAAATTGATATCGATGAAGTCGGGTTGCTTCCAGTCGATGATCTTTCTGGCTGCCTCTCCCATGCGCTCACCATCAGCTCCGAAGAGCTGCACCCCGACCGGGCGTTGTGCATCCGTAAATTCGGTGTATTTGCGAGTGCGATCATCGGCCTGCATGATGCCCTCGGCGGATACAAACTCGGTGACCATGACGTCCGCACCAAGCCCCTTGCAGATTTCGCGGAAAATGACATCGGTAACTCCTGCCATGGGCGCGAGATAGAGAGGAAACTTGCCGTCTTGGAACCAGGGAAGCACAGTGCAAGCTAAGGCAATGTTTTAGCAATCGTCTACCCCCGACTTGGCAAGATCGCTCAGAAAGCTATCTTGCATGGCGATGGCTGACTCTCTCATCCCTGGCAAACTCCGCGGCAAAATCCTACTCGCGGACCCGTCCCTACGCGGCAGCATCTTCCAGCGCTCTGTCGTCCTGATCCACGATCATGACCGCAGCGGTGCCGTCGGGCTCATTCTCAATCAGCCAACCGGCAAGAATGTCGGGGACTTCCTCAAATCCGCCGAATTTGAAAACTTGCAATCCGTGCCTGTCTATGTGGGCGGTCCAGTAGAGGGCAATCAACTCAGCTTCTGCTCCTTATGGTGGACACCCAAACAGGGGCTGCGCTGGGCGGTGCGAATTTCACCGGATCAGGCTTCTGAACTCGCCCGAAAGCCGGGGCGCATGATACGAGCCTTTATCGGCTATTCAGGATGGGCTGAGGGCCAACTCGAGAATGAACTGGAGCGTGATTGCTGGTTAACCATCGCCCCTGAATCCAGCCTTTTGGATATCAGTCACGATAGCGCACTCTGGAAGAGGCTCATGGGCGAAATTTCACCTCATCATCAGTTGATGGCCTTGGCACCGGAAAATTTCTATTTGAATTAGCGCTTCTCGCTGGTTGCTTTGCTGGCCACTTGCATTAGCTTACGCCACCCGCCAGTCAACTTCATCGCCCCACCCAATCCATCATGTCCATCCCGGTTACCTTCAGCCACATCGAGGAGATCATTGCCGAGATCGCCGCCGGTCGCATGGTGATTTGCTCGGACAGTCCGGAGCGCGAAAATGAAGCTGACCTGATCGGCGCTGCATCGCTATGCACCCCCGAAATGATCAATTTCATGGCCCTTCATGGCCGGGGTCTTATCTGTGCGCCCATCACGGCGGAGCGCTCCGAGTCCTTGGATTTACCGCAGATGTCGCGACGCAACCTGGAGGGTCAAAAGACCGCCTTCACCATCAGCGTGGATGCCGCTGAGGGCATCACCACCGGTATTTCTGCCGCTGACCGGGCCAAAACCATCCAGCTCCTTGCCAACCCGGAGGCCAAAGCCGACTCACTTGTTCGCCCGGGTCACGTATTCCCACTGATGGCCACCCCGGACGGAGTGCTGCGCCGTGCCGGCCACACCGAGGCAGCAGTTGATCTAGCGCGCATGGCCGGATTGCCCGAGGCCGGCGTCATTTGTGAAATCATCAAGGATGATGGGTCCATGGCCCGTATCGGTGAACTCGGTGAGTATCAAAAGCAACACGGGCTCAAGGCCTGCACGATTACGCAACTCATCGAGTATCGACGCCATTCCGAAAAACTGGTGCACCGTGACCAGTCCATCAAGATGCCCACCGATTACGGGGAATTCGATTGCCACCTCTACCTGGTCAAAACCGACGGCAGCCATCACATGGCCCTGAGCCGGGGTGAGATTGACCCGGAACATGCGACTCTGGTCCGGGTGCACTCCGAATGCCTCACCGGCGACGTCTTCCACTCCCAACGCTGTGACTGCGGTGGCCAGCTAAATGCCGCCCTTGAACATATCGCCAAGCAAGGCGGCGTTCTACTCTACTTGCGCCAAGAAGGCCGCGGCATTGGCCTTCCCGCCAAGATTCATGCCTACAAACTTCAAGACGAAGGCCTCGACACAGTTGAGGCCAATGAAAAACTCGGCTACGCCGCCGACCTCCGTGACTACGGCGTGGGTGCCCAAATCCTCGCCGATCTCGGGCTTAGGAAAATCCGTCTACTCACCAATAATCCGAAAAAAGTTATCGGACTCGAGGGTTATGGCCTGGAAATCGTCGAGCAGCTGCCAATCGCACTTCCTTCCAATCCGCACAACGAAAAGTATCTCGAGACAAAGCGCTCGCGCATGGGACATACCCTATAGCGCCTCGAGAAACTCGGCGACTGCCTTGGTGGTTGCATCCGCAGGCTTGCCCAGGTCGCGGTTGATGGTGCCATGGCTTTTGTCGTGAATCGGGGCTACTTTCGCCTTTCCACCCCTTGCTCGTAGGGCCCTTGCCAACTCCTCGGACTGAGCTTCTGATTCCTTACGCTCGGCCACATGCATGATGAGAAAGGGCGGCGGCGCTCCCGTCATGGAGGCCACCTTCAAGGTGGGAGAGGCGTCCATTTGGGTTTTTGGATCCTGCGTAAAGGCCCTGGTGAAGAGATTATCCTTACGCCACGCCGCAGCCACCTGCTTGGGCACGTGATAGGCAGCTCCATCGAGGAGAATCACACCCTTGATGGACTTGGGATCGGCGCCGGCCGCCTTCAATCGCAGCTCATCGACACCAGCCAATGCGGCAAGATGGGCACCGGCCGAATGGCCTATCAGATAAAGCTGCTTGGGGTCTCCACCATGCTTGGCGATGTGTGTCTCAATCCAAACCACCGCCTTGCAGACATCCAAAATGTGGGCTGGATGCACGACCTTTGGCGAGAGCCGGTAATTGATGGACACAAAAATAAAACCCTGACTCCGGAACCATGCCGCTTTGGGATGAACGAAGCCCGGATTGCTTTTATCGCCAAAAGCCCAGGCGCCGCCATGGATCCCGATGATCACGGGCGCCGGCTTGTCTGTTTTCTTTTCAGCCAGATACAAATCCAACTTCTGCAGAGGATCGCCATCGGACACATAGGCCAGATCCTTCAGGACCACGGCATGGCAGCACACACAGCACAGGAGGAGTGGGATCAGCAGCTTCATGACCATGAAACCCCGAAAATACGAATGGTTGTGCCAAAAAGAGTGAAAAACTCGTGATTGCACCGGATCCAAGAAACCCACAGACTCTTGTGCATGGAGTTGGACTTTATCGACGCCCCTTTCGACCTTAAAAAATACACGCCTCGTGAAATCGAGGAAGCATTCGAGGATCCTTTCTGTATTCGGTTTCTTCCCGACACCGATCGCTCCGATGGTGCATCGCGCTACTACGCTCTCGGCCGCACGGTCGGCGACCGCTACTTGTTCTTCGCTTTCTCAACCGATGGCAAGATAGCCAAAGTGGTTGCTGTTCGCGAGATGACCGACACCGAGCGCAAGTTCTACGACCGCAAATATGCGGAATTCGGTTGAGCCGATTGCTTTGACACCCCCGCCTTTCCTCATGAGGAAACCATACACTTTCCAAAGACCATGAAAATCATCACCGCCTGGACAGATCTCCCCGACTTCGAAGACGTTCACACTGAAGCCAATTTCTGGGATGAGCACCAACTGGATAGCAAACTGATGGCAGCCTCGGTTCACGAATCGGACTCACGTGAATCGACCACAATCACACTGCGCTTCGACCCGCGAATGCTTTCACGCATCAAGCGCATCGCTCGTTCGCGCTATCTCAACTACCAATCCATGCTCAAGCAATGGCTGGCTGAGCGACTTGAGGACGAAGCGACCAAACCATCGCGCAAGGAGTGATCGAAAATCAGCGCCGCATTCCTGGTTCATCCTTTCTGTTCAAATTCGGCACCAATCTGACCACTCACGAACATCTATCAGATTGGCTGGCCTTGCTAAGCCAACAACGCATTAGCATCAGCCACCAACAACTGAAATGAACCAACTCGATCAACTCAAGCAGTTCACGACCGTCGTCGCCGATACAGGTGACTTCGAAGCGATGAGGGCATACCAGCCACAGGACGCCACAACCAATCCCTCCCTTATCCTCAAGGCTGCAGGACAGGAGGAATATCGCCACTTGGTCGAAAAAGCCGTTGTCGAAAGCAAAAACGCGGATCTCTCGACCACCATTGAGCGCATCCTCGTTCTTTTCGGTCTAGAAATTCTCAAGATTGTTCCCGGGCGTGTTTCCACCGAGGTCGACGCCCGGCTATCTTTCGATACTCGAGGCACCATCGAAAAGGCCCAGCAATTGATTTGTGCCTACGAGAAGGAAGGCATCAGCCGGGAGCGCATTCTGATCAAGATTGCGAGTACTTGGGAAGGCATCAGGGCTGCCGAGATATTGGAAAAACAGGGCATTCACTGCAACCTGACCCTGCTTTTCTCCATGGCTCAGGCCGTGGCCTGTGCCGCGGCCAAGGTGCAGCTCATCTCGCCCTTTGTCGGACGTATTCTGGACTGGCACAAAGCCAAGACTGGAAGGGACTACCACGGCTTCGACGACCCCGGGGTCCAATCCGTTACCGACATCTACAACTACTACAAGAAGTTCGATTACAAGACCCAAGTCATGGGAGCATCTTTCCGCAACAAAGATGAGATCCTATGCCTTGCCGGCTGCGATCTGCTGACCATTAGTCCTGACCTACTTCAGGAATTACAGGATAGCTCTGAAGACGTTCGGGAGCACCTCACTGCAGAAAAAGCCAAGGGTATGGAATTACATGAGATACCACTCGATGAAAATAGCTTCCGCTTACAATTCAACGATGATGCGATGGCGACTGAAAAAACCGCCGAAGGTATCCGCAAATTCTCCGCTGACATCGTCCAGCTCGAGGAAATGATTCAGGCAATGTGATATCCGCCGCTGATCATGACTTCCTATTTCAAGTCCGAGCTGCCGCACTCTCGTCATGGTCCTCTGCCATGGGCTCACCCAATTTCGAATCCGGTCGTGTAGTCCACTCGGAAATCAGTCGGAATCCGACTGCCAATAAAATGGGACCCAGGAAGACGCCCACCAACCCGAAGGCCAAGGCTCCACCGATCACCCCGCAGAAAACCAGAATGAAGGGCGTCTTACTGCCATGGCTGATCAGATAGGGCCGCAGAAAGTTGTCGACCGTGCTTATCAGGCCAAGACCCCAGGCAAACATGAAGATGCTCATGCCAATCTGACCCTCAGAATAGAGCCAAATGCCGGCGGGCACCCAGATGAGAGGTGGCCCGTAGGGAATGACCGCGAAAATGAAGGTCAACACCGAGAGCAGCACTACGGCCGGAACCCCCGCAATCCAGAAACCGAGACCTGCTACGACTGCCTGAGCCACCGCCGTTCCAAGGATGCCGAAAATCACACCACGCACCGTGTCACCGGCCACGTTGATCAAACGCTGGGCGCGCTCACCGGCCAGTCGCTCTACCGCAACCGATAACCGGCGAGACAATTCTGGGGCGTCTCGCAGGATAAAGAATGCAATGAAAGCGCTCAGCAACACCTGAGCCACCCCATTGCCCAAAGCCTTGGCGGCAGATAGCAACCAATCCCGCGCCCAAGTCAGAAATTTGGCAGCAAAAACAATCAAGCGTGGCGACTCGACTTGTTCCTCAGAGCCGGCAGCTTCACCCACAAAGTCAGACCGTGTATCCGCGGAAATACCCGATGGATTGACTTCAGGGCCATCGGAATCCAAAACGCGTGCTGCCTGCTCATCCACAGCATCTTCAGGTGGCTTGTCCTCCCTGATGGTTGGCTGACTCGCCTTCACCTCCTGATCGATCATGGCCATCCATCGGTTGCGGTCCTGAGCAAAACTTTCCCAGTAGCCAGCCAATTCGTCGCCAAGCACAGGGACTCCGGAAACCCAGCCAGGGGCCTTTTCGGGAGCTTCTAGAAAGCCGTTTCGCACAGTATTTGCCAGGGCTTTTCCATCATCGGCCAGACTCATGCCAATCAGCACGATCGGCCCGGCAAACATGACCGCTACGGTTAGGGCGACGACACAAGCCGCCAGAGTGCGGTGACCATGAAACCAGCGCGTAAATAGTCGCTGGAGAGGAAACAGTGTGTAACTGAGAATCATCGCCCACATCAGTGCTGACATGAATGGCCTGAGCACCAAAAAACACCCGCCCAGCAGCAGAAGCAAGGCAGTACCGGCCAATAAGGGCTCCTTGCCTTGCCATGTCCGAGTTTGACTATCTGAATGCTTGGTGAGCTGCATGCCTAGATAAACAAACTAAACTCGAATTCAGCCGTCGACACGCCAAAAATCATGCCAGTCCGCTTGCCGCCCCCTCTTGACAGTGTCGGGCGAAATCCTGATGATATCTAGCCATGAGATTACCCAGCCTATTCACCTTATTTTGTGCTCTCACGTATTGTGCTTTAAGCACATCAACCCACGCCCAATCACGCGAAGTCAATGGAATCGCCGCCAAGGTCAACGGACGGGTGATCACCAAGAATGAAGTCGGCTTCCTTCTCAACCCCATTTACAATCAGCTCCGTGCCCAGTATCCCCGACTCGGAAATGAGTTCAATGCCAAGCTCAACGAGGCACGCGACAAAATCCTCAACGAGATGATCGACCGCGAAATCATCCTTGATGAATACAAGCAGATGGGGGCTTACATCCCGGATCAAGCGGTCGAAAACGAGGTCAGAAACCAGATCAACCGACTCTATGCCGGAGACAAGGCTAAGTTCAACGAAGAGCTTCGACGGAGTCGCCTGACCATGAATGGCTATCGCCAAATGCAAAAAGAACGCATGATTGTGCAGGCCATGCGGCAGAGCCAATTCGACGACGCAGCTCCCCCTCTGCCAAACGAACTCATCAACGAATACAACAAGATCAAGAATGATCTGCGGGATGTCTCCAAGGATAGCATCACATTCCACAAGATCTTCATTCCTGCAAACGACTTGCGCGATCCAAACATCACCCGCGAAACCCAACTCGCCCTGGCTGAAGATCTCGTCAAGGACATCAAAAGCGGAAAGGATATCGCCGAACTTGCAAAGGTTCATTCCAAGGATGCCTTTGCCGATCAGGGAGGTCACCAGAAAGACGTTGCCCGCTTGGATCTATCAGCTGAATTCGCCGCCATCATCTTTGACGCCAAGGAGGGAGATGTCATCGGTCCCCTTTCAGACGAAAGCGGGTTCACCATTGTCAAACCACTGGAAATCAAACTCGGCCCTGTGCCCTCCTTCAGTGAGGTGCGTAACACACTAGAAGAGCGTGTGCGTCGCCAAAAAACCTCTGTTCAATACGAGGACTGGATAGAAAAACGACGCAAGCGTGCAATCATCGATATCAAGCTCTAGAAAGCGTCAATTCACTTGCACTCCTCCGCAACCTACTAAATTGAGGCATGATCAAATCATCTCTATATCTACTGGCACTCTTGCCGTGCGCTTTCCTGTTGAGCTGTTGCACCAGCGCCGAGGAGCGAGCCCTTCTCCACGAGAGTGGATATCTTGAGGAATCCCCGCTTCCAAAGGGATATCCGATGCCCGGCCCATACGGAGAAATCACCAAGAAGTCCTACCCCGCATACCGCGCCGCAGTCACCGATACAGATGCAGCAAATCGGGGATTCTGGACCCTTTTTCGCCACATCAAGCGTCAGAACATCGAGATGACGGC
>JAURCU010000082.1 GCA_030828305.1 Luteolibacter sp. | reverse complement strand
CATGGTGGGCGGCGATACGGACTTTATCCTGTTTGCACTGCAGGGCCTGGCTGAAAGCAAATGAGGCACGATCCCAATTCTCTAGACGGTATGCGGCAGTGGCTTCGCCAAGACGGAAGCGGGTGCGGTTACTGTTCAAGAGGGCCTTTTCGGCCATCTGGGTATGACGCTCCATCGCATTGCTCACGGAATTTGGCTCTACTTGCTGGGCTTGTAGCTGCGGTAAAGAGAAGGTCAGCGTCAGGATTGCGAGTGCGCCTACCGGGCTGACTCCACGCCAGCGGGTGCCTGCAACAAGGCTGGCAATCAGAAGCACGATAGCAGGCAGTACAAGCCACTGGTAAAACTCGATATAGACCCTGCGTTCGCGACCCTCGACCTCAAAGGCTTCCAGACCGGCGATTGCGGATTTTACCATGGCCGGGATATCAGCACCACTGCCCGCGAGAGCGAAAGAACCGTTGGTTTTGCTCGCGAGCTCTCGCAGGCTATCGGCGCGAAGGCGGCTGATTACCGGCTTGCCCTCTCGGTCGAGCATGCGGTTGTTGGGGAAATCGGAATTGGGAACGTAGCCACCGTCCTCGGTTCCAACACCGATTGTGATGATGTAGACGCCATAGGCTCGAGCGAGTTTGATCATCTCTTCGAGGTCACCCTGATGCATTTCACCATCGGTGATAAGGATCATGGCGTTGTTCTTATGGCCGGTTTTCTCAAGGATTTCGACGCTCAAATCAATTGCAGCACCCAGATCGGAGCCGCCATGGGTCGGCCAATCGTCTTGCATTTGCTCAACTGTTTCCCTGACAGCAGAATGGTCGATGGTTAGGGGAGCATAAAGGTAGGGCTCTCCCGCAAAGCCAACCAATCCGATGCGGTCGTTGGGAACGGATTCGAGCAGTTCGTAGATGACCAGCTTGGCGAGTGAGAGGCGGTCGGGTTTGACATCGTCCACCCGCATGCTGCGTGAAAGGTCGAGAGTCAGCAGGAGGTTGCGGCCCATTGCGGTTTCGGCCTTCAGACCACCATCGCCTCGAGGCCGGGCCATGGCACAAATGATGAGGGCAGTGGCTGCCATCAAGAATGAGATGGATAGCCAGCGTGCAACGGGGTTGCTGTTGCGAACAAGTGTGGAGCGCAGACGACCGGCTATCAGCAAGGCCCATTTCTTGGAATGCCCTCGCGAAATCACTACCACTGCAATGAGGAGCAGAGGCAGTGTAATCAGGGCGATAAGCCAATATGGATGGGCGAGAGACAAGGGTGGGTTGTGTATGCAGGGCTTTCGTGGGCCCTTTTAAAACCTATGGAATCAATACCTTAAAAATAGGGATCATGCTCGTAAAATATGGGTGATGCTCAGTAAATCTACGCTTTCGATCAGGGCTCTGGCATGGGGTTGAATGCGAACTGAAGGCCTGCGAGCAAGGCGAAGAAGAGGGCGGTCCCCAGAGGCCAGATGAAGAGTTCTCGCTCGTTGATGACGATCAACGACTTTGCTTCGCTTTTTTCCAGTTCGTCGATGGTGCTGAAGGTGCGCCAAAGCGAGTCGAGGTCCTGTGCCCAGTAATGCTCGCCACCCGTCAGATTGGCAATTTCGCGCAGGGTCGGCAGGTCGAACTCTTGATAAGGGAACCTCATGATGCCAGGATCTACCCGACCCTCGGTGGTGCCGATGGCAATGGTGTAGATCTTGATGCCCAGATCGCTGGCCAGTTTGGCGGCTTCGATGGGAGAAATCTTACCCGAGTTGCTGGCGCCATCGGTGATGAGAACGATGATTTTACTCTTTGAATCCCTGGCGTCGAGGCGGGTCGAGGCAGCGGAGATCGCGGAGCCGATGGCAGTTCCCTGTTCCTTGACGGTTCCCAGATTGCGGCGGTCGTTGAGTTGAACCTTGTCGAGTGCGCTGCGCAGCCATTTGTGATCGAGCGTGATTGGGCTGGCATCTCGCGGGCGTCCGGCAAAGGCGATCAATCCCATGCGGTCGTCGGGCCGGCGCCCGATGAAGTCATCGACCACCATCTTGGCAACGTCAATGCGCCGAACCTGCTGGCCTTGGTCGATGAAGTCGTTGATGTCCATTGAAAGTGACACATCAAGGGCGATAACGATGTCGATGCCACTGGCTTTACGATTGAAGCTCTCGGTGCGCCACACGGGTCGGGCGATGGCAATGACGCAGAACAACAGAGATAGAAAAGTGAATGGCAGGCTGAGGCAGGATGCCGACTGGCGAACCCGCTGGCCCAAGCTGAATAAAATCGATAAATTGGGAAAAGAGATGGCAGATTGTGCACCCAGGCCCCGGCGCAGCATCAGCAGCAGGAGCACAGCTGGCACCAGCAGGAACCATAGCGCGTGGCTGAAGCCAAAGGAGCCGAAAAAGACGCTCATTGCCCTGCCTCCATGTGAATGGTTTTGAGTAGGTCGCGGGAACGCTCTATGATGGTTGCCGGATCATCGCCATGATCAGACGGGCTGTATTTCCATACGGCGAGTTCTGCAAAGAAGGAATGGATCCGGTCTCTGTGTTGTTGGCAGAAGGCCTCGATTGAGTGGTGACGGCTGACCCACTCTTCATGAGTTTCATAGATTGCGGGATCATCGGTGAGATCTGCCAGATAGCGCCGCAGGATGATGGAGCACTCGGTTGCGGTGGCAGTAAGCTGTTGGCTTGGACAAATGGCCAATTTGGCGAGGGCTCCATTGTAGGCAAGTGCGGCCTGATTCAGGGGTTCAGGCCTGCTGCGCTTGCTCAGCTTCCACCACAGGAGCAGGATGAGCAGTAGAGCTAGAATGCCAAGTGTCACGATGATGCACCACGCCTCCCAGCCGAGTGTCGTGGGGATCAAGTCCGCGGACTGGGCCGGCTCAACAAGCCTGAGGTCATCGATGTCGGATTCCATCTCTTGGTGTTCAATGCGAGCGCACTCGAGTCCGCTTTTTGAAGAGTTGGTGGAGGGGTGGTAGTGGGTCCTGATCGGTCAGGATAAGGGTGCTCAGAATACCGTGCTTGTTGAGGATGCGCGTGACACCCTCATGCTGGCGACGCGTGAGCTTGGAATAGGACATCCGCAGGTTCAGGTTCGAGGTGTTGACCCTTGTCTGCAGCCCGCTTTCTTGATCGAGCATCACCACCTTGCCGGCATCTGGTAATTCGGCTTCCAGCGGGTCGTGGATGCGGATGGCCAGAGTCTCGTGCTTACGCGCCAGTTTGCCCAAGGGTTTGTCCAGTGGGTCGGCGTGAAAATCCGAAATCATGAACACCAACGACCTGCGTTTGAGAATACGTATGAGCGCGGTGCATGCGTTCTCAATCGAAGTTCCAGCGCGTTTTGGGTGGGTGACCAGGATTTCGCGTATCATGCGTAGTAGATGGCGCTTGCCCTTGGCGGGGGGGATGTGCAGCAGGGTGTCGTCGGCAAACAGGAGCAGGCCGACCTTGTCGCCGTTGTTGAGCGCGCTGAATCCGAGAATGGCGGCAGCTTCGGCGGCAATCTCGCGCTTGCTCCACTTTACGCTGCCGTAGTCTGCGGAACCCGAGACATCAACGGCGAGCATCACCGCCAGTTCGCGCTCCTCGTGGAATTTACGCACGTGGGGTTCATTCATGCGTGCGGTGACCTTCCAATCGATGAAGCGCACCTCGTCACCATGCTGGTATTCGCGGAATTCATCGAAATCGAGGCCTTGGCCCCGGAAACTGGAGCGGTATTCACCTGAGAAGGATTCGCGCACCAGGCGTTGAGCCTTGAGCTCGAGCTTGCGAACCCGGGCCATCATTTCCTCGATCTGTTGCTCGCTGAGCATGATCCGTATCAGGGAACGGGAAGTTTGGACATGATGCGCTCAATCACCTGGTCGGTGGTGACTTCCTCGGCCTCGGCTTCGTAGGTGAGAAGAATGCGGTGGCGCAGCACGTCGTGGGACATGTCCTTGATGTCCTGGGGGGTGACAAAGGCGCGTCCAGCCATGAACGCGTGTGCGCGAGCTGTGAGAGCCAGATTGATGGTGCCGCGCGGCGAAGCGCCGGCCCGTATCAAGTTTCTGAGGCCGGGCTCGATTTTCTCCGGGAAGCGCGTGGCATGAACAAGGTCGACGATATACTGGCGCACCGCAGGATCGATATAGATCTGGTTGACCAGACTGCGCGAAGCGGCAACCTGATCGGGGCTTGCCACCGTTTGGGTTTGGTAGGGCGGGGTGGATGTCGCCATGCGATCGAGAATGACAAGTTCCTCCTCGGGTTGCGGGTAGTTGACAGTGACCTTGAGCAGGAAGCGGTCAAGTTGGGCTTCCGGCAGCTGGTAGGTGCCTTCCTGGTCGATGGGGTTTTGGGTGGCGAGCACCAGAAATGGATCAGGGAGCGGGTAGGATTTGTCACCAAGGGTGACCTGGCGCTCCTGCATGGATTCAAGGAGTGCAGACTGGACTTTGGCGGGCGCGCGGTTGATCTCGTCGGCTAAGATCAGGTTGCTGAAGATGGGGCCGAGCTTGGGCTCGAATTTGGCATCTTGCGGGTGGTAGACCATGGTTCCGAGCAGGTCGGCAGGAAGAAGGTCGGGAGTGAACTGCACCCTGGAGAAAGAGGTGTCTATGGTACCTGACAGAGCCTTGACTGCCAAGGTCTTGGCCAGACCCGGAACACCCTCAAGCAGGATATGGCCATTGCAGAGCAAACCAACAAGCAGTCTGTCTACGAGTTCGGTCTGGCCGACGAGGACCCGACCCATTTCTTCACGGACTGCCCGGATCCACCCGCTCGATTGGGAGATTTGTTCTTGAAGTTCTTCGGTTGTCATTGTCAGGCAACACTCTGGCACGCAAGCAGCCGCTTGCAATGAACAAAGCGATACAACTGCGGGACTTTGTTCAGTTCGCTGTGCTTCCCCTATCCTCCTGTAAGTAGCCGCATGCCGTGGAGGTGCTGTCCTATCGGTCGAGAGCGTCCACCTTGTCCAGGATATCGGCGACGTCGGCCAAGCGGCCCACACCCTCGTAGCCGCAGGCAAGATCTCCCTCGACGGGGTCGATAAATTTGCAGCCGTCCATTTTCAGTTGGGCGACATTGCGCTGGGTGGCCGCATGCAGCCACATGCGCCCGTTCATGGCAGGGGCGATCCACTTTGGGGTGTCCTTGGGGAATGCGAGGTAGGTGGAACTGAGAGGATTGGAGGCGTGTCCATTGGCAAACTCGGCCAATTGGTTGGCAGTTGCGGGAGCTACCAGGAGGAGGTCACTTTGATCGGCGAGCTCGATGTGCCCCGGCTTCCAACTGTTTTTTTCGTCTTCGAAGGAGCTCAGCACCGTGTTGCGAGTGAGGGTCTGCAGGGTGAGGGGTGTGATAAACTCGGTGGCGCCCGGGGTCATTACCACAAAGACATCGTGGCCGCGCTTGGTTAGCTGGGATGCCAGGTCCGCAGCCTTGTAGGCGGCAATGGATGCGCTGATGCCAAGGGTGATGGTCATGTCTTATTAAAGCCTGATTCTTACAGACGATCAAGGATGGCCTTCCCCATTTCAGCCGTGCCGACCTTGGTTTCTCCTTGGGCGCCAGTCGCGATATCGCCGGTGCGCAGGCCGTCCGCAATTGCCTTGGCGACGGCGGCGTCAATGGCATCTGCCGCATCGATTTCGCCAAGGGAGAAGCGCAGCAACATGGCCAAGGAGAGAATCTGGGCGATGGGATTGGCGATGCCCTGACCGGCAATGTCGGGGGCCGAGCCTCCCGAGGGTTCATACATGCCAAAATAAAGACCGTTCTCGTTTTGTTGGCCCAGAGATGCAGAAGGCAGCATGCCCAGCGAACCCGAGATCATGGCCATTTCATCCGAGAGAATATCACCGAAGAGATTTTCAGTAACCAGTACGTCGAAGCAGCCGGGGCGACGTACCAATTGCATGGCGGCGTTGTCGACATACATGTGCTCGAGTTTGACCTCGGGATATTGCTTGGCGATTTCAATTGCGGTTTCGCGCCACAGTAATGAAGAGGCGAGCACATTGGCCTTGTCGACGGATAGCAGTCTTTTGCCGCGCCCCATTGCAGCCTTGAAGGCAACGTGGAGAATGCGCTCAATTTCGCTCTTCTTGTAGATCATGGTGTCGAGCGCGACCGTTTCACCATCTTGCTGGTGGCGCCCTTTGGGAGAGCCGAAGTAAATGCCGCCAGTGAGCTCGCGAACGCAAAGCACATCAAAACCATCCGCAATGAGCTCTTGTTTGACTGGTGAGGCATGAGTCAGGGCTGGTAGGCAAACGCCGGGACGCAGGTTGGCAAAGAGACCGAAGTGTTTGCGCAAGGGCAGCAGGGCGCCGCGTTCCGGTTGGATGTCAGGTGGAAGGGTTTCCCACTTGGGACCGCCAACCGAGCCAAAGAGAATGGCATCGGCCTCTTCTGATGCCTTGAGTGTGGCCTCGGGCAAGGGATGGCCGCCGTCATCGATAGCTGCACCTCCTACCAACTGCTCGCTGCGCTCGACTTTGAAGCCGAACTTCATCTCGACTGCATCGAGGATACGGACGGCTTGGTCCATGACTTCGGGTCCGATGCCGTCTCCGGCAAGAATGGTGATGCGGTGGGTAGCTGACATGGGTTGCTGGTTGCTGGTTCTCAGTTGGAGCGGGCGGCGATGGAATTTGATTGTGGCCCTCAAAGCAAGAACGAAGCCCAAAATATACCATTGGCCATGCGCCAAGTTTGCAAATGGAAACCACGAACCATGAACTAAGAATTGGAATCAAAGCAACTCCGTCGCTCTTTACTTGCGATTCTCGGGATGCGAGGCAAAGTGTTTGCCATGGAAGCCGTGACCCAGAACCTCAAAGCGTTTTTGCAATATGTGGCTGTGCATCTGATCGAAGACCCCTCCAAGGCGACCCTCAAGGTGGCTGAGCTCGGGCCCAATAAGCTGCGTTTCAAGCTCATCCTTGCTGGCTCGGATGTGGCACTGATGATCGGCCGCAATGGTTTTACTGCTTCGGCCATCCGCAGCTTGATGAAGGTGGCCGGCGAAAAAGTGGGGGTGCAGGTATCCCTGCTGATTCACTCCCACGAGGAGGAAGCCCAGATGAGGGGAGCCTGACCGGCTCAACGCGCCAGCTTGGCAAGGACAGGCACTGAAGAGAGCAGTTTTCGGGTGTAGTCCTCCTTGGGCTCATGGAAGATCTGACTGGCTTTGCCGTGTTCGATGATCTTGCCGCCATACATCACCGCAATGCGGTCAGCCAGGTAATGGACGACCGAGAGATCATGCGAAATGAAGAGCATGGTCAGACCGAGTTCTTGCTGTAGTTTGCGCAGCAGATTGAGGATCTGCGATTGGATGGAGACATCGAGAGCTGAGACGGGCTCATCAGCAATGATGATGCGAGGCTCCGGAGCCAGGGCGCGGGCAATCGCAATGCGCTGGCGCTGCCCTCCTGAGAATTCGTGCGGATAGCGCTGCATCTGGTTGGCGGGTAGGCCCACGGTTTCGAGTAGTTCACCGACACGCTTGCGCAGCACTTCACCCTTGAGGCCCGGATTTCGCTGCTGGAGGGCTTCACCAATGGTTGAAAAGATGGTCTGGCGCGGGTTGAGAGAAGCGTAGGGATCCTGGAAGACCATTTGGAAGTCGAGTCGATGGCGACGGATCTCCTTGCGTGGTAGGGCGGTGAGATTGACGTCACCAAGTGTTACGCTGCCGCTGTCGGGAATCAGCAGCTGCATGATGATGCGTGAAATAGTGGATTTTCCACAGCCGGACTCGCCCACGAGTCCCAGTATTTCACCTGACTTGATTTCGAAGGAGACGTCGTCCACAGCAACCACGGATTCTCGGCCCTTGTGGAATGTCTTCTTGATGTTCTGGAGCTCAAGCATGAGTCGTCGGTTCTGATGGTTCGGGTCGGGCCAGGCAGCCTGGGCAGTTTTGGACAAAGTGGCTTTCGCTGTATTCGACCAGCTCGGGTTTGCGGTCGGTCAAGCACAAGCTTGGATCGCCCAGAGTGTTGCGTGGCCGGAAAGAACAACCCGGAGGGAGTTTGGCCAGATCGGGAGGCAGGCCCGGTATGGTGTGAAGATCTTGTCCCTTGGCAGTGTTGCTCGGGTTAGACCGGTACAGGCCTTGGGTGTAAGCGTGAAGCGGATTGCTGATCAACTCGCTTGCAGGGGCGCTCTCGACTACCCGGCCTGCATACATCACGTTGACGCTGTCACACATCTCGTGGACCACAGCGAGGTCGTGGGTGATGAAGATCACCGAAGTGCCGGTGTCCTTTTGTAAATCGCGAATGACATCGAGTACTTGCTTCTGGATGGTGACATCGAGCGCGGTGGTCGGCTCATCGGCAATAAGCAGGTCGGGCTTGGTTATGAGAGCCATGGCGATCATGACGCGCTGACGCATGCCACCCGAGAATTCATGCGGATAGCTGTGGATGCGTTTTTGGGCTTCGGGGATGCCAACCTGTTCGAGGGACTCGATGGCGCGGTGCAGTGCCCGCTTGGTGCTGAGGTTTTCATGAATCTCCAGCGGTTCGATCATTTGGGTGCTCACCTTCAGGTAGGGATTGAGCGAGGTCATAGGATCCTGAAAGATCATGGAGATCTTGGCGCCACGGTAGCTGTTGAGTTCCTTCTTGCCTAGGCTGAGCAGATCCGTTCCTTGGAACAGGGCTTTGCCGCCCTCAATTTTTCCGGGTGGCATGGGAATCAGTCCCAAGAGCGAGTAGGCGGTGACGGATTTTCCGGATCCGGACTCACCAACAATGCCGACTACTTCACCCTTTTCAACCTGGATGTTCACGCCATCCACTGCGCGCACTTCTCCATTGCGACTGTGGAAAGAGACTTTGAGGTCCTGGATGTCTAGGAGAGGCATGGTTCTTCTTTCTTTGTGCTTTGGTGGTTCAGTCTTTGGAGGATTTCGGGTCGAGGGCATCTCGCAGGCCGTCGCCAAGAAAGTTGAGTGAAAGCAGGGTTAGTGTGAAGAAGGTGGATGGGAAAAGCAGCAGAAGCGGGTTGGATAGTAGGCGCTCAGCGCCGTCCTTGATGAGGATGCCCCAACTCGAATGTGGAGGCTGCACACCAATACCGAGAAAGGAGAGTGTGGCTTCAAACAACATCACGGAAGGAATGGTCAAAGTGGCATAGACCACAATAGGGCCAATTGCATTGGGGATGATGTGGCGTAGCAGGATACGGGTATGGGATAGTCCTAGCGAGCGGGCGGCTTCCACATATTGCTGGTTGGAGATGTTTTGGACGGAAGCGCGCACGATTCTGGAGATGTTCAGCCACGACAGCGCGCCGATGGCGATGAAAAGCGGTAGTAGCCCGGTGAAGGGGGCAATGGCGTCGTATTGGAGCGGGGTATTGTCAGCCAGCCATGCCGTGAGCGCATCGGTTTGTCCACGCGCAACGGCCGAGAACAGAATGACAATGATGAGAAAGGGAAGTGAGTAGAGCACATCGACGGCGCGCATCAGCAAGGCATCGATGCGACCACTGGCATAACCGGCGATCGAGCCCACGGCCACGCCGATGGTCAGCGAGACTGCGGTGGTGATCAGGCCGACCAGGATGGATATGCGCCCGCCGTGGAGAATGCGCGCGAGGAGGTCGCGGCCAAGTTGGTCCTGACCCATCCAATGAGAGGCGCTGGGCCCCTTGTTTTTCTCGGAGAGTTCAATGGCCGCAGGGTCGTCAATAAGCGGAAAAATGGGGACGATAAAGCAGAGGACGAAGATGGCGGTGAGAATCACGCAACTCACCATGGCTGCGCGGTTGTGGCGCAGACGATACCAGGCATCCTGCCACAAGGAGTGGCCAGCTTCCGCTTGTGTGGGATCCTCGCCTGTTGCTGTGTGTGTGCTGGAGTTCATCAGGGTTTACCGTGGGAACGCAGGAGTGGGTTGAGCCAAAGTTGGATGAGATCCACAACGAAATTTGCCGAGATGATGAGGGTGCCGTAGAGCACCACAGGGCCCATGATGAGAGTCTCATCCTTGGTGAGAATGGCGTTAATGAAGATG
>JAURCU010000081.1 GCA_030828305.1 Luteolibacter sp. | reverse complement strand
CCCCTCCACCCAGCCCAGACCCGACCCCTCCACCCAGCCCATACCCGACCCCTCCACCCGGCCCATACCCGACCCCTCGATTAGCCCCACCTTTTTTTCAACACCGATCATGACCACCCGTTTACTCTCCTGTGTCCTGCTTGCCCTCAGTCTGGCTTGCTTGCATGCCGAGCAAGCCACTCCGAAAATCTTTGCTGGCCTCCTCAAGAAAGATCAACCCATCAAGGGCCAGGTCGGCATGGTGATTCCTCCCAACGAAATCGACAAGCATGTGGCCAAGGTGGCCGCCGCCTCGCGCAAGAACCCCGAGTGGTTCAAGCAATTCAGCGAGAAATCCGAGCCCGGAGTACCCCTCCCCTTCCACGAAAATCTGGGCCTCACCAAGGAGGAATACGACGACTATCTCAAGCTATGGAAGCAGCGCGAATTCAAGACCAGTGAAGAAGTCATGATATTGTTGCGACAAGGCGACAAAAAATCCTGGGTCATCACCGCCACCGGAAGTGCCAGCACCCTATCCACTCTGCGCTACCATGCCGCCAGCGACAGCTTCCAGTCTCCCAACGGCAAACTGACCCGGCTTGAGGACATCGACGCGCCCGCCGATAGCATTCTGGGCGCCTGGAAGGGTCGTGAGTGGCGCTTTCAGGAGGAGACCGGCCTGGGCACCACCAAGGAAAACATCGCGCTCGGTCAAAGTGCCGACGGCAAGCACGGCATGATCGTCTACCGCGTTCAGGAACTCACCGGCACAGGCACCCGCCTGTTGGACAAAAGCCTGGTCGTGCGCTTTCAGACCAACATCCAGGCGAATTAGCTTTTTGAGCGATGAGAATCATCTCGGGTAAAGCCGGGCGCACTGCCATCAAGGTTCCGGCCAAAGTCACCCGGCCGACCACGGATTTCCTGCGTCAGGCAATCTTCTCGATTCTGGGAGAAGCGGTTCACGATAAGGTCGTCCTCGATCTCTATGCCGGCTCCGGGGCCATCGGCCTCGAAGCCCTCAGCCGGGGCGCGGCCACCTGCACCTTCGTCGAGCAGCAGCGTCAGGCCTGCTCAGTTATTGGGCAAAACCTCACCAAGAGCCGTCTGGAAGGTGGTCGCGTGGCATGCAGCGAAGCCCTCACTTTCCTGAAGCGGGACCGCGCGCATTACGATCTGATCTTCGCCGACCCCCCCTACTGGAAGCACGATGGTGACCCCGATCACATCAAGGAATTGCTTGAGCCTGCGACGGCCCGTCTCAAACGCGTGGGGTGGTTGATTGCCGAGGCTTCCTCAAATTACCAAGCACCCGATGTGGATGGCCTGATATTGAAGGACAGGCGCGAATACGGCAGCAGCTCCATCCTGCTTTACGCTCCCAACTCCACAACCTAATCTGCGGAACGATGCGCTGGTTCATCGCCCTACTTCTTTACCGACTCATCCTACCGTTGCTCTTCATCGCAGCCTTTCCCGGCTGGCTGATCAAGATGCTACGCCGCGACGGCTTGGGCACCGGACTATTGGAGCGCATTGGCATCTATTCTGATGCTGATGAGTTTGAGCCATTCGAAGCCGTGCATATCCACGCGGTAAGTGTCGGCGAAACCCTTCTCGCCCTGAAACTCATCCGCGAGTGGCGCGAGCGCTCACCCGAGCAGGCTTTCGTGGTCGCTCTCGGCACTGCCACCGGCCATCGCGTTGCGACGCAAGCCGGCATCAAGGATCTCCGCGTGACCTATGCTCCACTGGACATGCGTTGGATGGTGCGCCGTTATCTGGCCCGCTTCCAACCGTCCAAAGTCGTGCTCATTGAAGGCGAGGTCTGGCCCCATCTGTTGATGGCCTGCGAAAACCGGGGTATTGCCGCCACGCTCGTCAACGCCCGGGTTTCCCCTCGCTCGGCGCGGCGTTTCCGGGCCTTTGCACCATGGATTCGCCCCCTCTACTCGAGACTGCGGGCCGTAGCCATTCAAGAACTTCAGGACGCCTCACTCTGGCGTGAACTCGGCGTACCAGCCGAACGCATCCAGCACACCGGCAGCCTCAAATTCGATCCGGGTAGTGGTGAGCCGCCCAACACCCGCCCCGAATTCGCCAGCATCCTCGAACTCTATTCTTCCGGGCGGCCCCTCGTGCTCGCAGCCAGCACCCATCCGGGCGAGAATGCCTGGATCGCCAGCACCCTGAGCAAAGAACTCCCGGACATCATCATCGCCGTAGCCCCCCGGCATGCCGAAAAACGCCAGGAGGTGCTTCAGGAACTCAAGCAGGCAGGGCTGAGCGGTGTGCTGCGATCCCTACTCAAGGTCTCATCGCCGAGCCTACAAAACGAAGTGCTGGTCATCGACTCCACCGGCGAACTCAAGGACTGGACTTCACATGCCGACGTGGTGATCATTGGCAAAAGTTTCCTCTCGCAGGGCGGACAAAACCCCTGCGAAGCCATCCAGGCGCGCAAACCAGTGATTTTTGGCCCCCACATGGAGAACTTCCAGCCTCTCTGCAGCAAACTGCTCGACGCCGAAGGCGCGCTGCTTGCCTGTGATGCGCAGCAACTGGCAGAAGCCGTCAACAAAGCTCTGGACGCTCGCTGCGCGACCCTTTTCGCTCGCAATGCATCCCAAGTCCTGCAAGTCCACATGGGTGCAACCGGTCGCATCATCGACTTGATTGAAGGACCCTGATCGAAAACACTATCCTCATCGTGCCAAATAGAGAACAGCCTCCACTCGACGACCTACTCTCCAATTTCGCCTTGGGTCCTGCATGGGCGCGCGGTGAGGAAAAGGAGAAACGCCCACCTAACAAGAAAGGTGGCGGCAAAGGTGCAAAACACAACTTCAAGGGTGGCGAGAGACCATTCAAGGGAGGTGGGCATGATCGCCGCCAGGGAGGCAAGCCGGATGGAAGTGACAGACGCGATGGCAGCTCCAAATTCCAGAAGGCCGGGCGGCCATTCAAGAAAGGCGGACGCTTTGAAAAAAAGGAACTCGCACCACCTGCGGAAGGCGTACGCGTCACCATCCAGCCAGACGCCAAAGCCGTGCGCCTCATCGTCAAGGAAGTGCAACAGGTGGCGAGAGTCTACTCGCTTTTCGACATCGCCTCGACCCTGCTGAGCAAGCGCGAACGCTGCGTGGCCATCTTCGAGCGCAAGGACAACATGGAGCCGATGTGGCGCAGCAAGGCCGGGGATGCCCTTTATCTCAGCAAGGAAGACGCCCAGGCCAATCTGTGGCACAGTGGCGCGCGCGGCGAATATCTTGAGCAAGAGACCATTGATGTCGACCCTCCTTCCGGCAACTTCCAGGCCGTCGCCAAGTGCGGACTGTCCGGCAAGTGGCTGGGGCCACCCAACTTTCATACCTACCAGACCGAACTGCGCCGCCTCCACCAGCAGCGCTTCGCCAACATGCCCTTCGAAGCTTACGCCGCCAAGGTGCGCACCGAGCGCGGTGAGGACGCCGTCAATGCCTGGCTGGAAACCATGACCAAGAAAACCCGCTGGCGCAAAAAAGGAGCAGAAGGTGAAGACGCCTGGACCGATGACCTCGCCGAGGCCCAGCGCTTGCTCAGCTCGATCGCCTTTGAAGCCACCTACGAGTCGACCCACCATGCCGAGTTGCCAGCCAGCGCCACCGGCCACCAACTATCCGGCCCGCTGAAAGTCTCACTCAAGCTCGCCTTCAACCATGCCAGCAAACATGCCGCCATGGTCATTCCCGCCCTCTGCAAGATCCTCGAAGCCGAGCACCTGCCGGTCTTCAAGCGCAAGGGCAAGCTCTACACCGGTCCGGTGCGCCCCCAACCCCTGCCCAAGGATGCCACCCTGGCACCGCGCCCGGCACAAATCGTCGATTGGATCCGCGCCAACCGCGAGCAGGCCAAACTCGAAGGCCTCTGGAATGCGGTGCTTCCCGAAGGCAGCACGGCTCCGCCTGCGCAGTACGCCGCCGATCTTTTCTGGCTCCTGCAGCAGGGACACATCCAGCTCCACATGGACGATACACTTGTGGTGATGGAAGAGCGTGAACCGATCCCTTCGAAGAAAAAAGTGGCCAAGAAAGTAGCCAACAAGGAGGCGAAGATTGAAAAACCGGCAGCCGAAGAGTCTGCACCCGAAGGGCCTGCCAAGGAGTTTGAGGTCGGGATGAGCGCCGAACAAGCCGAACAGGTCGCCGATCTGACACCCGAACCGCCGGCCGCAGCGATGGAGGTACAGCCCGAGGAAACGCCCGGGGAGGAGACCGAGTCTCCGAAACACTGAGTGGCCGAACGGCAGGGATAGACTTCACTGCGCTCAGCCCACGAGGATTGGAGCCCCGCCGGGGGCACTCTTCCTGAATTTATCGATTCGCCATGCTCATCGATCCTTCGGCCAGTCAAACCCACTCCTCGGGTTCGCATCCCTCCCTGAGTCCAAATGTCCAGTGGAGTCCATGAAGTGGGTCACTCGATTGAACTCCGAAAATAAAATATGGCGGAACGGGAGGGATTCGAACCCTCGGTAACATTTCTGCTACGCACCCTTAGCAAGGGTGTGCTTTAGACCACTCAGCCACCGTTCCGTGGAGGGGTGAGTGTTGAACCATAGCGGAGGGGGCTCGTCAACCCTGCCGGTGTGGATTTCATGGCAAAAGTTTCCGTTCCACGGGAGGGGTTGATGATCGAGACGAGTGCCCCTACCCTCTGCAAGTTTCGGGCAGTTGTCCGCGTATTATGAGGTCAATCCGGTTTGATCTCCGGACAATCCTGCCTAGTGTCTGAGACCATGTCGCACCCCCTTGCCCATCGACTGACCCTTGCCGCTGCCGGAATTCTGGTCATCGGCTTGTGCGACTGCTCCAAAAAGGGCACCGATATCGTCGAAATCACTGGGGCGAAAGATGGGGAATCGGCAACCATCGTGGAGGAGAACATGCCGGATGTGGTCACTTTCAACGCCCACATCCGACCGATCTTTTCGGACACCTGTTTCTCCTGCCACGGCTTCGATGCCAACACCCGGGAAGCTAACCTTCGCCTCGACACACCGGAGGGTGCCTATGCGGCACTGGCCGATAACCCAAACATGAAAGGCATTGTTCCCGGTGACCCAGATCAAAGTGCCGCCTGGCAGCGCATCATCACCGACGACCCGGATGACCTGATGCCCCCACCCAGCTTCCACAAGCCACTCAGTGATTACCAGAAGCGTCTGATCGGCAAGTGGATCGAGCAAGGTGCCCAATACCAGGAGCACTGGGCCTACATCCCCATCGAGCGCCCCGAAGTTCCCAAGCTCGAAAAGCATGCGGACTTGGTTCGCAATCCCATCGACGCCTTCATCTTCAGAAAACTTGAGCAAAAGGGAGTCGAACCCTCACCCCAGGCGCAACCCGAAGTGTTGCGTCGGCGTCTGTGGCTCGACCTCACCGGCCTGCCTCCAGCATCAGGCAGCACCCACAATCCCTCAGAGATCATCGCCAAGGCCATGGCAAGTGAAGCCTACGGCGAGCGCATGGCCGTACCCTGGCTCGATGTAGCCCGCTTCGCCGACACCGTTGGCTACCACGGCGATCAGAACCAGCGCATCTTTCCCTTCCGCGACTACATCATCGATAGCTTCAACTCCAACAAACCCTTCGATCAGTTCATCCGTGAACAACTCGCCGGGGATCTCATGCCCAACGCCACTGAGGAGCAGCACATCGCCAGTGGCTTCAACCGCCTCAACTTGGTGACTCGTGAGGGTGGGGCGCAGTCCAAGGAATACTTCAAAAAATACGCCGCCGACCGGGTGAGGGCAGTGGGTGCGGCTTTCCTTGGCCAAACCACCGGCTGCGCCGAGTGCCACGACCACAAGTTCGATCCGATTTCCCAAAAGGACTTCTACTCTCTCGCCGCCTTTTTCGACGATGTTCAGCAGTGGGGCGTCTACAACAATTATGTCGGTGGCACCAAGTACAACGGCAACAACGATGCCTACACCCCCGAGCGCATCGTGCGCCCCGACTCCCTGCTAGAGCGCCTGAACTTGCTGCGTGATCAAGCCCTGCAAGAGCTCATCGGCCGCGGTGCCGCAACACCCTCCAAGGAGCAACTCGCCCAATTGCGCGCCTTCGCTGCCAAACACTCCGATGGTTGGGCGCCACTCATGCCGCTAGAAGTGCAAACCGAAAAGGGTACAGCCCACCAGATTACCGGCCATGCCACCCACTTCACAGGCACCCCCAACAAGGGCAGCCAGACCCGCATCGAGCTGGCCCTCGCCGATGCCCACATTGGAAGCTTGCGCATTGAAGCGCTGCCAGATCCCAAGACCGGCACAGTGGGTCGCGAAAGCGGTGGCCACTTCACCCTCAAGCCCAAGTTCTTCCTTCAAGATGCCGACGGCAAACAGAGCCCCATCGCAATCCGTTGGTCACAGGCCGATCTCGACCGCGAGTACGGCTTTGGCGGCGGCATGGAACACGGTGAGCGCAACAACCTTCAGATCAATCCCAAGGCGGGATGGCAATCTGCTCCCAAGTCTGGCTACGAGGGCCCCGAATCCCTGACCCAGCGCACCCAGACCGCAGTCTACTGCCTGAAGGAGTCTCTCAAACTCCCCAGAGGTTCCAAGCTGGTCGTTGAGCTCGAAGCCAACACAGCCTCCAATCTGCGCATCTCCCAGTCCCCCATGCTGGATCCCGTTGCCGGAGAAGCCGCCTTCACCCAAGCCTTCAGACAAGCCCTCGCCAAAGATGGCAAGTCCGCAAATGCCGCTTGGCAGCTCTGCGCCACGCCACCCGAACAACTTCCCGAGAGCTACCGCAAGTTTCTCGACCAGATTCGCGACTGCCGTTCCGGTTGGGCGCGCACTCTCGTCACCGTCAAAATCGACAAGCCGGAGTTCCCCTCACGCATTTTGCCACGCGGCGACTGGCAGGATGACTCAGGCGAACTCGTCGAGCCCACCGTGCTTGGTTTCCTCCCCTCGGACTCCCTGCCCAAGGACCGCAAACTTACCCGTCTCGATCTGGCAAACTGGATCGTTGCAAAGGAAAACCCACTGACCGCCCGTCACATCATGAACCGACTGTGGAAGCAATTCATGGGGCGTGGCATCTCCAACGTCCTCGATGATCTCGGCGGTCAGGGCGAACCCCCGACCCACCCCGAACTCCTCGACTGGCTGGCATCCGAATTCCGCGACTCCGGATGGAACATGAAACACATGGTGCAGCTGATCGTCGACTCACACACGTACCGTCAGGCCTCCGCGCAGCGTGAGGACCTAGCTGAGATCGACCCATACAACCGCCTCTTTGCCCAGCAGGGCGCGAGACGCCTGCAGGCCGAGTTCATCCGTGATCAGGCACTTGCTGTGGGCGAGCTTCTCAACCGCTCCTATGTCGGTGGACCCTCGGTGCGCATCTACCAGCCCGAGAATTACTACTCCAACCTCAACTTCCCGGTGCGCGCTTACTCGCCCCACATGGATGATCGTCAGCACCGCCGATCGGTGTATGCCCATTGGCAACGCACCTTCCTCCTGCCCACTTTCGCCAACTTCGACGCCCCGGCTCGTGACGAGTGTGCCGCCGATCGTCTGCAGGCCAATATCCCCCAGCAGGCCCTGACCCTGCTCAACGACCCGGTTTACGTGGAGGCTTCACGCGGCTTCGCGGCACGTGTGCTACAAGAACTGCCCGACGCGAATGCCGAGACTCGAATCGAGCGGATGTTCGAGCTACTGCTCAGTCGCGCTCCGGATTCCACCGAGCGCGCGCGCATTCTGGATTACCAAGCCAAGCAACAGGCGAACTTCCTCAAGGGCACCGCCGATGCCGACGCCTTCCTGGCAGTGGGCATCGCCAAAGTGCCAGAAGGCATGAACAAGGTTGAACTTGCCGCATGGGCCCAGACTGCGCGACTCCTGCTCAACCTCCACGAGACCATCACCCGCTACTGAAGACGGCTTCGCCAAGCCTGTTGCTCGTTCCCATTCTTAAAACCAGATTTCTGCCATGCACCTCGATCCTGAACACGCGATGTCGATCAATCGCCGCACCTTTCTGCACAAATCCTTTGCAGGGCTGGGCGGCATGGCCATGGCATCGATTGCCGGGCGTTCCATGGGTGCTGTTGCCACCAATGAAAAAGCCTGGCCTGGAGTGCTCGACAACGCCCTGCACCACGCCCCCAAAGCCAAGCGAGTGATTCACCTCTGCATGGCGGGTGGGCCTTCCCACCTCGAGAGCTTCGACTACAAGCCCGAGTTGGCGCGTATGGACGGTCAGCAATTCCCCGAATCCTTCACAGCCGGCCAGCAGCTGGCCCAACTTCAGGGCAAGCAACTCGTCGCCCGCGGCCCGGTCACGGGCTTCAAGCAATATGGCGATTCCGGCCTATGGGTTTCCGACTACTTCCCACATCTGGGCGAAATCGCCGATGATCTTTGCATCATCAAGTCGATGACCACCACACAGATCAACCACGACCCGGCACACGCCTTCATGAACACCGGCTCCATCATCAAGGGCCGCCCATCCATGGGTTCCTGGCTGCTCTATGGCCTCGGTGCTGAAACCGAAAACCTGCCCGGCTACGTGGTGCTCATCTCCAAGCCGCCAGGCGGCCGCAACCCGCAACCGGTTTCCTCGCGCCAATGGTCGGCAGGCTTCCTGCCAAGCAAATACCAAGGGGTGCAGTTTCAATCCAAGGGTAACGCCGTGCATTTCATCGGCAACCCCGAGGGCATCTGCCAGTCCACCCAGCGCCAGATCATTGACGAGGTGAAATACCTGAATGCCCACAAGCGTCAAAGCACATTTGATCCCGAACTGGAAACCCGCATCGCCCAGTACGAAATGGCCTTCCGCATGCAGTCTTCAGTGCCACAACTCACCGACATGTCCGGCGAGTCCCAGGACACCCTCGACATGTATGGCGTCGAGCAGCTTGGCGATGGCAGCTACGCATCCAACTGCCTGCTTGCGCGCAGAATGCTCGAACAAGGTGTGCGTTTCGTGCAACTCTATCACCGTGGCTGGGATCACCACGGCGGCATCAAGAAATACATGGAAGTCTCCGCCAAGTCTTCCGACCAAGCCTCCGCCGCTCTTATCAAGGATCTCAAGCAGCGAGGCATGCTCGAAGACACGCTGGTCATCTGGGGTGGTGAGTTCGGCCGCACTCCCATGGGCCAAGGTAGCGGCCGCGACCACCACATCAATGCCTTCTCCATCGCGCTCGCCGGTGGCGGCGTGAAGCCCGGCATCAGCTACGGCAAGACCGACGAGTTGGGCTACGGTGTTGTGGAAAACGAATGCACCGTGCACGACCTCCACGCCACCATGCTGCACCTCTGCGGCATCGATTTCGCCCGTTTCTCCTACAAGTTTCAGGGACTCGATGGCCGATTGACAGGCGTCGAGCACCCGCATGTGGTGAAGGATATTTTGAGTTGAGTCGCTGCGCGAATCGTTCCTGGTTCCTATTTCCTCGCTGCTGCTTTTCCACACTCGGAAACAAGGCGGCCTTGCAGAGCGACTCCCCAACCGCGACAAATTGTCACAATTTCAGGGGAAAATCCCCATAGAATAGAGGAAATAAGGGGATCATTGGTAGTTGAGATTGGCTTATTCAATCGCAAGCCTCTTGCCATGTCCTCTGATCGCATCAAAAAACATCGATTTTAGCGCTTGTGAAATGATGGTGCATTCGTCTAAATGACAAGGTTCGACGTTGATCCCCCTATCCCGTGAAACAATCACTCATGAACAAAACAATTCTGCAGATCGCTTTGCTGACAGGCCTGATCGCAGGCATGCACTTTGCGCATGCGGCGTCAGTGATCAGCATCTCATCCATCACTGCTTCCGAGTGGGGTGATCGTTACGGCAATGGCCCGACCTACGTCAATAACAGATCAGGGATAAACACTTCAGCCGACGTCAATGACCCATCACAATGGGTGTTCAATAATGGTAATTATGGGGATGAGTGGATGGCCACACCTCTATCGGGCGCACTCAATTCCAAAGTTGCATGGATCAGTTTCGATTTCGGCGCGGTTTCTAACTGAAAGCCAAGATCAATCTGTGGGTCTTTTGCGGCAAACATTGCTGGAGCCACGGTTCGATATAGATGCGATAGAGCGGGTGCGGGC
>JAURCU010000080.1 GCA_030828305.1 Luteolibacter sp. | reverse complement strand
GGGGTTTGGAGATTCTGAGGGGAACAGTCGATTCGGACTTGCCTGTGGATGGCATCTCCCCTTGAATTCCTCATGGCGGATATTTCCCTAGGTTATTCCTTCGACGACGTTCTCTTGGTGCCGGCTCTCAGTGAAGTTTTGCCCGGTCAAACGAGTTTGAAAACCACGCTGACCAAGGATATTGCATTGGATCTCCCAATTGTCTCCGCGGCAATGGATACAGTATCCGAGCACGAGCTTGCCATCGCATTGGCGCGTGAGGGTGGCATGGGGGTGATCCATCGGGCCTGCCCGATTGAGCAGCAGGCGGCGATGGTAGCCAAGGTCAAGCGTTCGGAGAGCGCGGTGATCCTCAAGCCGCACACAGTGCATCGAGAGGACCGCATCCAGCATGTGCGTGATGTGATGGCTAAAAACGGCTTCTCCGGATTTCCAGTGGTCGATGAAGATGGCTTGTTGGTGGGCATGGTCACTGGGCGTGATATCCGCTACCTCGATCGTGACGACGCTCTTGTGCACGAGGTGATGACACCCAAAGAGAGGTTGGTCACCGCCGCGCCCAACACCAGTCATGCCGAGGCCCGCCAGATCCTCTATCAAAATCGCATTGAGAAACTTCCGCTGGTTGATGCCGACGGCCGTCTCGCCGGCCTGATTACCGGCTCCGATATTCTCAAGCGCGCAACATTCACTCATTCCGCAAAGGATGCCAGTGGCCATTTGCGCTGCGGCGCTGCGGTTGGAGTTGGGCCAGATTGCGTGGAGCGTGGCCAAGCCCTGATTGAGGCAGGTGCCGACGCTCTCTTCATTGATGCCGCCACTGGCCACACCAGCCGGGTGATTGATGTGATCGGACAACTCTGCGCGCTCTCCGAGACACCCGTTGTTGCGGGCAATGTCGTCACTGAGCATGGAGCCCGAGATCTGGTCAAGGCAGGCGTAAGCGCCATCAAAGTGGGGGTGGGTCCCGGATCCATATGCACCACCCGGGTTATTTCCGGTGTGGGTATGCCCCAATTCACAGCCATTCGCAACGTGGCGGATCATTGTCGGGAGAACGGGGTGCGTGTGATTGCCGACGGTGGCATTCGCTACTCCGGCGACATCGTCAAGGCAATCGCTGCCGGAGCCGATCTGGTGATGCTCGGCTCACTGCTTGCCGGCACCCGCGAGAGTCCCGGCCAGACGGTTCACTACCAAGGCCGTCGATTCAAAACCTATCGTGGCATGGGATCCATTGGCGCCATGCAAAAAGGTGCTGGCGACCGCTATGCCCAAAACAGCTCGGGCAAGCTCGTTGCCGAGGGCGTTGAGGGTCGGGTTCCCTACAAGGGGCCCTTGGCAGATGTGGTCTTCCAACTCATGGGCGGTCTTCGTTCCGGTATGGGTTACGTGGGTGCGTCCAGCCTTGAGGAGCTTCGCCAGAACGCACGCTTCGTGCGGGTTACGCCCGGAGGACTTCGTGAGAGTCATGTTCATGACATTGTGATTACCGAAGAGCCTACCAATTATCAACCGCTTGGCTGATATCCATACGGTTACCCACGACATGCCCGATTGGGCATGCATGCTTCATCTTTTCTCATCACTTCTCTCATCTCATGCACGATTCAAATCACGTTGCTGTTATCGATTTCGGCTCCCAATACACCCAGTTGATCGTTCGCCGAGTTCGCGAGCTTGGGTACTTTGCCAAACTCTACAGTCTGGAAGAGTTCCCCGCTGAAATCGGAAAGCCGGGTGCTGTAATTCTCTCCGGTGGTCCAAAGAGCACTCGCGACGATGATGCCCCCGATATCGATTTTGAAGCCCTTCTTGGCATGGAAGTGCCGGTTCTCGGCGTCTGCTATGGCATGCAACTGCTCAATATCAAATTCGGTGGTTCTGTGGAAAAAAGCGACAAGCGCGAGTATGGCCAGGCCAACCTGTATCCGAAGCAATGCACCGGGCTCTATGAGGGGGTTTCGGAATCCTCTCAGGTATGGATGAGCCACTCGGATACCGTTGAGAATCTTCCTGAAGGCAGTGAGATCATCGCCACCAACCAACATGGCACTCCGGTCTCCTTGAAGTGGAATGAGCGTTTCTACGGCATCCAGTTTCATCCCGAGGTGACCCATAGCCATGAAGGCATGCGCATCCTTCACAATTTCCTGTTAAAGGCGACGGGTTTGCATCCATTTCGCATCGACGATCTCAAGCGCGAGATCATTGATGGCATCAAAGACAAGGTCGGTGGCAAGCAGGTCGTCTGTGGTGTATCGGGTGGGGTCGATAGTACGGTCCTTGCAGTTCTCCTTCACGAGGCTGGCGTCAACATGCGTGCCATTTTCGTCGATCATGGTTTGATGCGCAAAGACGAAGGTGAAGAGGTCCGCAACAATTTTCACCGCATGGGAGTTCCAATCGAGACCGTCGATTGTTCCGAGCGCTTTATGAGCGCCCTCCACGGTGTGGACGATCCTGAGAAAAAGCGCGTCATCATCGGGGGGCTCTTCATCGATGTCTTCTGGGATACCGTGGGCGATGCCGAAATGCTGGCTCAAGGAACCCTTTACCCAGATGTCATCGAGAGTGCGTCAAATGACAAGTCCAAGGCTTCCAAGATCAAGACCCACCATAACCGGGTGGACCGCATTCTGGAGCTCCAAGCCGAGGGCAAGGTGCTTGAACCGCTCGCAGAGCTTTTCAAGGATGAGGTGCGCGCATTGGGTGCTTCACTTGGTATCGCTCACGACATCCTGCATCGCCATCCCTTTCCGGGACCCGGCTTGGCCGTTCGCTGCCCCGGTGCTGTCACCCAGGACCGGCTCGATATCATTCGAGAGTGCGACGCCATCTTCATAGGCAAGCTCAAGGAGCACGGATGGTATGATAAGGTGTGGCAGGCCTACGCCGGCCTGATTCCGGTCAAGACTGTTGGTGTAAAAGGTGATGAACGCAGTTACGAGTGGGCGATTGCGCTGCGGGCGGTGATTTCCGAAGATGCAATGACGGCCGACTGGGTGGAGCTGCCCCCTATTTTGTTGCGTGAGACCAGTCATCGCATTCTCAACGAGGTGGCAGGAATCAACCGGGTGCTTTACGATGTCTCGACCAAGCCGCCAGCGAGCATCGAGTGGGAATAATTCTCCACTCATTCTGATGAATCGGTTTGCGTAGGCCCATGATTGGGTTTTAGATTGTAGCAATGAATTTGCAGAAGCCACAAGTATGGTCGGGATTGTCCCGCACGATACTCGTCTTGGCTTCGTTGGTGGTCGTGGTTGCTGGACTCAAAGCGGCGCAGAGTTTCTTTGTGCCGGTCACGCTCGCCTTGTTTGTGGCAACCATCAGTTATCCCGTGACCAAGGCGCTGACCCATCGCCGGGTTCCCTCCATTCTCGCGGTCCTAATCACCGTTCTCGTGGACTTCGCCTTCATTGCCGGTGTTATTGTTCTGGGAGTGGTTCTGATAGGCGATCTGCAATCCAAGTGGGAGGAAAAATACGCCGCGCAGGTATACGATAAGGTGAACGATGTGTCCGAGGGTCTAGCTGGCAAGTTGGAAAGTTGGGGAGTTGTTGACGCCAAGGATAAGATCCAGGTGGTTGTGGACAACAACCTCACGAGCTTGCAGCAGATCCAGTTTGAGAAGATCCTGAGCTTCGGAACCGGCGTGCTGGGTCAGGTGCTGGGATTCTTCGGAATAACCATCATCTTTTTGATCCTGACCATTTTCATGCTCTCGGAGGCCGATCGCTTCGGCCGGCGGCTGCAGGCGGTCGCCAATGCCAGGGGACCAGACATTGGGCGCATGCTCAAAGCCACCCGAGACATTCAGCGCTATCTCGCAATCAAGACGGTGGTAAGTCTGATGACGGGGTTGCTTGCCGGGCTGCTTTGCTGGGCCGCCGGTCTTGATTTCTTCTTGTTATGGGGAATTGTGGCTTTTGCTCTCAATTTCATCCCGGTGATCGGATCTCTTGTGGCCGGCATGCCCCCTGTCATTCTGGCGCTTATTGTAGCTGGCGTGCCAAACGCCGTTCTGGTTGCAGGTGGTTATCTGCTTATCAACAACCTCCTGGGTAACTTCATTGAACCAGTTCTGGTCGGGAGACGCTTTGGCATTTCTACGCTGGTTGTGGTGATCTCGGTCATGTTCTGGGGTTGGGTCTGGGGGCCTTTTGGCATGCTTTTGGCCGTGCCCCTGACCATGACACTCAAGGTCTTTTTGGATGGCAGCGACGAATTGCGCTGGCTGGGGGTGGCGATTGCCGGAGGTGGAGGACATTCGACTGCCGCTCTGACCGAGGAACTCCAAAAGGCGGATTCGGGCGAGGCTATCCCTCCCGCTGAACAGCCCCGTAAAGTATAGCTTCCTCAAGACAGCATTTTCGCTGGAATTGTGCCCGGGAGAGGCCATCTTGCCGGCGTGTCGGCCTTTCAGAAACTTGCCACCGCAGCACTTGCATCGGTGCTTTTGCTGATTTTTGTTGGAGCTACCGTGAGGGTGACCGGGGCTGGCATGGGTTGTCCTGATTGGCCAACCTGCTGGGGCTGCCTGATTCCGCCGACATCCGTGGATCAAGTCGATTTTGATGCCCTTCCCATCGAGCGCTTCCAAAGCAAGGCCGAGCGCATGGGGCGTGATCCGTCCAACATCACCCTAGAAAGCCTCCGCGAGGAATTCAACCCTCGCCATGTCTGGACCGAATTCATCAATCGTCTGACCAGCCTTCCCGTTGGTTTTCTATGCTTGGCCACCTTCATTGCGGCCTTTGTCCAGATGCGTTGCCGCCGCTGGATTTTTGTGATGGCCTTTGCCAGTCTGCTGGTGGTCCTGATCAATGCTTGGTTGGGAGCCAGGGTGGTCTACAGTGGTCTGCAGCCGGGTGTGCTGACGGCCCATCTGGCCCTCGCCATGGCCCTCACGGGAATGTTGGTATTCTGCGCCTGGGGAGGATGCCCGACTCCTTGGCGTAAATCCATGGACGAGCTAGCCCTCAAGCATTCGCGATGGTGGGTTACGGCCCTCCTCGTGTTGGTGGTTGTTGAGGGTTTTTTGGGTGCCCAGGTTCGGGAGATGACCGATGAACTGGCCAAGGGCCATGGTGATCTGCCACAGGACGCCAGCCGATCGAGCTGGATTGGTCAATTGGAGCAATCGGTGATCTATTTGGCCCATCGCAGCGGGTCTTGGCTGATTCTTTTGCTGACGACATGGTGCTGGTGGCATTCGAGGCGCCATTCGCCCGGGAATCAGGCCTGGCCGGAACATGGGGTGCTTGCCATCGTTTGGACCCAAATGGCATTGGGTGTCATCATGTCACAAATCCATATTTACTCATGGATTCAGGTGCTTCACGTCGGGCTTGCAGCGGTGCTACTCTCATTATTATGGCTGTGGCGCTTCGGTCTGAGTTCTCCAAAGAAGCCTCAACTACCCTAAAATCCACACAATCAATGATTTTCAGGCTTTTGAGCTCGTCTCAGGGCATGCTGCAATGATAGATTCTCCATTGAAATAAGTCCTAATTGCACCAAAGTTGGCACGGAGGGTGCTTACGTGCTGATACCCATCATTAATCCACCGAATCTTATGAAAAAAATCGAAGCGATCATCAAACCGTTCAAGCTTGAAGAAGTCAAGGAGGCCCTCGCCGAGGTGGGTGTGCAAGGAATGACTGTCACGGAAGTCAAAGGTTTCGGCCGCCAGAAAGGCCACACTGAGATTTACCGCGGTTCCGAATACACCGTCGACTTCCTTCCCAAAGTGAAGATCGAGATCATTGTCGATGACGATCAGGCTGACAGCGTTGCCGAAGTGATCGTGAAGAGTGCCAACACCGGAAAAATCGGTGACGGCAAAGTCTTCATCTCCGGCGTGGACCAAGCTATCCGTATTCGTACGGGTGAAACCGGTCCTTCCGCGGTGGCTGTGAACTGATCTTCTTCGTGCAATTTATCACCGGTGGTTCTCTCGGGGGCCACCGGTATTTTGTGTCCTTGTTTATGAAGGCTATCAATCAGCGAGTGCCGTTTTTCCAGTCATTCCATGCCTGTCCAAGCCAGTGGCTGCAGTCGCTCGCCGCGAGGCTCTCCTCACTTTGAGGCGGATCGGCTAGCAAGGCCAATTCTGCTGCCCGCCCGCAAATCCATGCACCCAGGGAGGCTGCATCATATGGAGAGAGCCCAGCGGCTAGTTGTGCGGCAATCACACCAGAGAGAAGGTCTCCCTGACCACCTGAGGCCATGCCGGCGTTACCCGTGGAATTGATGCGTAATGAGTGAGTGCTTTGCGCGATGATGCTACGGTGGCCTTTCAGCAAGAGCGTGCTTAGACAACACCGCGAAAATTCACGTGCGGCCGTCTCACGATCAAGCTCGGAAATATCGGGAGCGAGTCGGCGAAATTCGCCGTGATGAGGAGTGATCACATGATTGGCAGACAGCAGGCCATGGCCTTGATGGGCGACGATGGCATTGAGACCATCGGCATCCAGGACTGTCGGCAATTCGGATCCGGTGATCCAAGATTCAAGATGCTTCCAGTCCTCCTTGCTTACGGAACCCAAGCCGCAACCGATCACACGGGCATCGACCTCCGCCACAGGGACTTCAGCGAGCTTTTCATAACCTGAGATGATGACCTCCGGAGGGCTTTGCTTGCGCACGGTTTCAAGAATGCGGGTAGGAACATGAACAAAAACCAAACCAGCACCGCCACGCAGTGCGCCCATGCTGGCCATGGCTGCCGCACCGGGATACGCATTTGATCCGACCAATAGTCGAACTCGACCAGCCGTGCCTTTGTGGATCTCGTGTGGGCGAGGGGATTTTCCGATACTTAGACATTGAGGAGCGATGAGCTCCAAGCCGCTGTTACCGCCGTGTTCTAGCGCCTTGAGTGCGATCAGGCCCAAAGCTCCGACATGGCTGCTACATCTGGCTTTGAGAAGTCCGACCTTGGCGTTAGCGATCATCAGGGTGAGATCCGCAAGCACCGCACAATCGTTGACTTCGCCGCTATCCGCATCCACACCGGAAGGCAGATCGATCGCAATGACTTTGGCGCCCGACTCATTTCTGAGTTTGGCGATTTCACGAACGAGTGCATCGAGTGGGGGGCGCGGTGCTCCTTTGGAGCCCGTCCCTAAAAGACCGTCGAGCAGGAGCAGAGGTCGGCTCAACTGGGATGGATCGACTGGCTGACTCAAACCTTTGTCATCACCCAAAGCGCGTACATGCTCACGCACGAGTGGATTGCATTTGCTGAGAGGAAAGCCCGCACGATAGGCAATTTTCCAGCCATGGTTGTCTCGAAGATATTTTAGGGCAACTAGGGAGTCAGCCGCATTGTTGCCTTTGCCGAGGTAGGCAATGGCAGTACCTGAAGTGGTATAGAGTTGGTGGATGCGATGGCCAAGCGATTCGCCGGCAGCTTGCAGTAGTTGCGCCTCACTGCATCCTGAATCGATGGCAGACTTTTCTGCATCGAGCATTTCGGCAACAGTGAGCGCATCTGGCATGGTCGGATCTTACTCCAGGACCTAGTCAGATGCAGTTGAAATCAACTCCAGCGATGCTTTAAGGCCTGCATGCTGTGGATCTCTGCGAATTGAATTGTAGAGCTGATCAACAAATGGCGCTGACCATGACGATCATCAACCGGAACGACGATAGCGCTGTATGCCTTCCGCAATGCCTCGGGCGATTCCTTCGCGCCAGTAGGCGGATTTCATGCGACCTCGTTCCTTTCTGTGGCTGATGAAGCCGCCCTCAACCAGAATGGCAGGGCACTTGGTGTTGCGAATCACGTAGTAGCGGCCGTATTTGGCTCCACGATTCTCAGCGCGAGTGTAGCGCAACATGCCTTGCTGGACATATTCTGCCAGTTTCTTGCCACTTGCGCTGTTGTAGAAGGTCTCAAGTCCGCTGACGTGGTTTTTCCAAGTGGAATTGTAGTGGACACTTACAAAAATTGCGTTGCGGTGACGGTTGGCAATCCTGCAGCGTTCCGGCAGGGAAATGAAGGCATCGCTGCGGCGCGTCATGACCGTTTTGTATCCCATGGCCCGAAGGTTTTTTTCCAGACGGTATGAGGTGTCGAGGGCGAGGTGTTTCTCATAGACTTTACCGTAGTGCCCCCCCTTGTCTCGTCCGCCATGACCAGGGTCAATGACCACCACGCTGAAGCTGGCTGCATCGGCAGCAAGCATGCAACAGAGCATGGTGAAACCCGCGAAAAAAATCGGGAGCTTCACGCGTCTGGATAGGAGGGAAACCAAAAACACGTCAATTGTTAACAAAACTTGATTATTTTCGGTGATTGTAAAGCTTATTTTTCAAAAAGGTGTTCGTGGGAGATTTTCGCAATACGGAGTCTTCAGGGTCGCTCGCTGATCTTTCGCACCATGGCCTTTTTGCGGGCGGCTTCCTGCGGATCATAAAAAATGCTGTTGGTGACCACAGCCACGCCTCGATCCATGATGGTGAGTCTTGGATCACCTGTCGCGGCCCTGCGGTGCATGTCGCGGGTAAGAACCTCGCCAGAGGGTGAAATGCAGTAGTGAATGTAGGTGCTGGGATTGGTCAGAAAGAGGACGTTGAGGTGTCGCTTGCCATCTATGGTGATGCTTGGTTTGCGCAACAGCAAAACATCGCCCAGGGGAATTGTGCGGAGGGTTTGCCCGGATTGCGCATCACGAATCTGGGCGAAAAGTTGGTTGGATGTGTCACTGCGGAATTGCAGAAGTCGATACTCGCGGGTGGTGCCATCGGGTCCAACATTGCCGACTTTCTGGCTCCAGTAGGGACGCCCCTCGCTGAGTTGAAAGTGCTGTGGGGGCGTGTTGGTTCCCTCGATTTTGTTGCTGTCGGGACGAATCACCGCCGTCACACTGTAATTGCCGGGCAAGTTGAGCTGGAATTGCCGAGTTAGGTTGAAGTCACGGGCTACACTCTGGCCGGCAGCAATTCTAACAGGTCCAGGAGCGGGGTGAGAGCGGGCAATGACCGGGCTGCCATGACTTGTTTTCAGCATGAAGCTGATCCATGGCATGCGTTGACCCTGAAGAATCTGCTCGCGCCCGGTGAAGTTGGTCAGTGTGACCCGGGCGATAACGGGTTCACCGACTATGTGATTGCGCTTGAGGACTTTGATTGAGCTCGAAAACTGAGCTTGCAGGGTGCCACTGCAGACCAAGGTGAGAAGGGAGCAGGCAAGAAAGCGACGCATCATGAACAACTCTATTAATGCATGTAGCAAGCCAGGTCAACCGAAGGAAAGCTTATCTGACAGGTTTCACGCAGCGCTTGGCTAGCTTGTCTCGGCTTTTGCATATTGCCCCATGGAAAAGACAGAGTGTGTTTTGATCTTCCGAGTCCCTATCAGCTGGAATCCGATCTTCTTGCGCGGCTGAGTGGGTGTCCCGTTCATCAGCGATGTGTGGCAGGGCAAGGGGAGTTGCTGCTTGTGGCTCACGAGGTGCCAATGCCCGGAGTTCCCGAGCGCGAGGCTCTTTTCTTTTGGAAGCGTGAAGACAATCAATGGCTTCAGCCCAGCGGGTGCGAAGGACTTCATGAACTCGCTGATTTGATCGAACGTTACGCCATGACCACTGATGCGCATGAGGAAGAGCTCAATGTGACTGATCAGGCGGCAAGCCTATTTGCTATTCTGAGACATTGCGGCCCTCTCGTGCGCAGTTTGCGCAACATGGCCAACGCTTTCGAGCAGGTCATGGCAATTGACCAAGAGGACCGGGCCATGATGGGCATGTTGGACCGCGCGCACGAATTGGTTCGAGCCGCCGAGTTGCTTCACAGTGATGGGAAAATGGCTCTGCAATTGCAGCAGGCGGAGCAGGCCTGAGTCTCAGGCCGAGTCCGTGCAATGACTGAACCGCATCGCTTTTCAGCTCAACCTGTTGGCAGGATTTTTTCTGCCGCTATTTGCCTTCGCCGGACTTTTCGGCATGAATGTTGACCTGCCGAAATTTGTCCAGCCCATGTTTTGGGGGATTTTGGCCAGGCGCTTGATGATTGGTTTTGGCCTGGTCTATTTGGTGGGATGCAGCGCCGGAAGTTGTTTTGGCCTGAACAAAAGGCGCGGCAAAAGACCCAAGAACTGAAGACTAACCGAGGGATGGAACGCCCGTGGCTGGATCGGTGTCCACCTCGTAGTCGATGCCGTCGAGACCGAATCCAAACAATTTCAGGAAGCTGCTTTGATAGCCCTCAAAGTCTCCGAGCTCTGAGAGATTATGGGTGGTGACTTTCTCCCAAGCTTCGGCAACGGCTGATTGAATCGGCTCAGCCATTTCCCAGTCGTCGATGCGGATGCGTCCAGCCTCGTCGGGTTGGGGATTGGTGTGTCGCTCGCGGAAGAGGCGGTCCATTTGCTCGATGCAGTCCTCATGCGTGCCTTCGGCCTTCATGA
>JAURCU010000007.1 GCA_030828305.1 Luteolibacter sp. | reverse complement strand
GGTTTTTCCGGCCTGCATCCGGCCGATCTGACCAAGGCGGAGCAGGAAGGCCGTCGCCAGGCCTTCATCTACGAGGACTTCCTGCGCGACTGCGTGCCGGGCTTTGCGGACTCCAATATCATTGGTTTGTCCTCGAGCATTGGCGTGCGAGAAAGCCGCCGGGTGGATGGGCTTTACCGGCTGACCCGTGAGGACTGCCTCAGTTGCGGGACTTTCGAGGACAAGGTCCTGATTTGTGGTGCGCCGATCGAAGATCACCGACAGTCCAGTGACGGCGAGGAAGAAACCCACTGGGCCTACGTGCCCAATGGCGGGGTCTACGAGGTGCCCTACCGCACGCTCGTGCCGCAGGGTGCGAGCAACGCCTGGGTCACGGGTCGCTGCTTCAGCGCCACCCACGACGCCCACGCCTCCTGCCGCTCCATGGCCCAGACCATGGCCATGGGTCATGCCGTGGGGGCTGCCGCGGCCCTTGCCCTCAAGCATGGCTGCGAGGCTCCCGAAGTGCCCATTGCCGAGTTACAGCAAACCTTGCGAGCTCAAGGCGCGGTGCTCGAGATGCCGCAACACCAGGCGGTGCTTGATGCCGATGGCTGGGCCGCCAACCGGAAGCAGGAGGTCTCATCATGATTCGCACCGTGTTGGGCGACATTGAACCCAAGGATCTCGGTGTCTGCTACGCCCACGAGCACCTCATCATTGACGCCAGTGTGGCGACGATGAACTACCCCGACTTCAAGTTGGAGTCGGTGGAGAACGGGGTGAAGGAGCTCACCGAATTCCACGCGGCAGGCGGCCGTGCGATGGTCGACTCCATGCCCTGCGATGCGGGGCGCAACGTGCTCAAGCTTGCCGAGATCTCGCAAAAAACAGGAGTGCACATCCTTTGTCCGACCGGAGTGCATCTGGCCAAGTACTACGACCCTAAGCATTGGGTAACCACTACACGGCCGAGCAAATGGCCGAACTCTTCATCGCGGACATTGAGCAAGGTATCGATCGCTTTGATTATGCCGGTCCCATTGTCGAGCGCACCAAGCACCGTGCCGGGTTGGTCAAGATCGCCACTGGCGGCAGTGGCATCACTGATCGTGCACGCCGGGTGTTTGAGGCAGCGGCCATGACCCATTGCAAGACCGGCGCCCCCATCCTGACCCACTGTGAACAGGGCGAGGAAGCACCTGCCCAGGCCGCTTTGCTCAAGGAACACGGTGTCGATCTTTCCCACGTGGTGCTTTCCCACACCGATCGCAAACCCGACCCGGTCTATCACCGCGAGGTCCTCTCCACCGGCGTGTGCGTGGAGTACGACAGCTGCTTCCGGTGGCCCGGGTGGGCTGACGGGGGAATTCCCGAGACAGAGTCCAACCCTTCTCTCGATCTGCTGGTCGAGCTAATCGACGAATTTCCCAACCAGATCATGCTCGGCATGGATGCCGCCCGCCCCGCCTACTGGAAGAGCTACGGCGGTGAGCCCGGCCTCAACTTTCTACTCACGACCTTCACCGAGATGATGAAGGCGCGCGGACTCAGCGAGGAGCAGTGGCAGCGCATTTTTATCGCCAATCCGGCATCCACTTACGATTTTCGGGCATCTTTCTGTGGGTGAGAGTATTCGAACTCGCCATGCCATGTCTGGACCCCGGATAAGTCTGGCAACTGGCAACTGGCAACATGATGACAACATGAAGATGCAAGCCTGTTTATTGCTGGCGCAGCAACGATCAGGCATGATCATGTTCAGAAGGGTTCGGGCTGCCGATCAATGAATATGCGCTTATCCAGAGGTGTTCCACAATGATCCTATATATGGAAAGGAACACGCCACAGCCCGAGGCTGTCCCGACATGCTTTGATTTCAAGGGAAGCGCGATAATCGGCATGCGGCATCTCGGTCTGGGTCGGTCGAGAGCGTGGTGGCATGGACTGAAGATCTGCCAAGGGCCAGCAATGCCGGAAGCGGGCAATCAGCGAGGGTTTCTACCCACGCCAAGAAAATTGCGGATACACTGTCGCCAGGCCTTGGCAGTGAAGCGGTATCGCGGGAAATTGCGCAGACGGATCAAGTGGTTTTCGCGTTTTCGCAGAAGGCGGTAGTTCTGGTTTCTGCTGATACCGCCGTAATTGAAGATGGCAATGGGTTTGGCAATATAGTGGTGGCTGATTTTGCCTTTCAGTAGAATGCGAATGAAGAATTCGTAGTCGGCGGCGATGCGGTAGCTGGTATGGTAAAGGCCAAAACGCCCAAACAGGCTGCGGCGGAAGAAGGCGGCCTGATGATGGACCATGTGTTTGATCAGATAATCACACCGGATCTTCTCGGGCGGACTCAATAGCTCTCCGCCCGGTTCATTCAGTTCCAACTGACCATAGATCAGATCGGCCTGCGGTGCTTGTGCAACCCAATCCAGCACTTCGGGGCTCGAAAAGCGGTCGCCTCCGTTCATGAAGACCAGGTATTTGCCCCGGCTCAGCTCGATGCCCTTGTTCATGGCATCGTAGATGCCGTCATCTGCCTCCGTAACCAAGGTGGTGATCCTCTCGTGGTAGCGGTCAAGGATATCCAGTGTGCTGTCGGTTGAGGCTCCGTCGACCACAATCCATTCATAGTTGGAATACTTCTGCTGGATGATGCTCTCGCAGGTTTGTTCCATGCCGTGTGCTTCGTTACGACAGATCGTGATGATGGAAAATTCAGGGATTTTTTGGGAAACGGAAGGTATGCCTGAACGTGTTTTGTGATAGAGCGAGAGCCACCCCGAACAAAGCATTTTCATGTCTTGTTGGGTAGTCGGAAAGGCTGGCATTCGCGACTTGAGCGGAATGGGTTTGTTGTCCAGTGAAGCAATCACTTGGTTGTCTGCCGATGCTTTTATGGGTGTTTAATCGCCTGAAACAGACGTGAAAGATCTTTGCGGCTATTGGGTCAAAGGTATCCCGGCTCTTCATTGCTGCTGATGGGCCGCGCGATGTCTATCTTGCGAACCGGGCCGGCTGCTCTGAAGTGCGCGACCTTTTCTCCAGAATCGATTGCCTGCTTGGCGTCTTTCTTCGCTTACTGTGTAAAATTTCTGGAGAATCAGCGCAACAACAGTCGCATGATGGTTGCGGCAAACTGTTTTCGGCCGAAACTATTAGAGGGCGGCACAAGCTATTATTAATTGCGCTGCACACGCGTCTGGGGATGGGTGGCTTGGCGCAGCGACCGGGAGCTCTACGATATCGGGATAAAAGTGCTCCCAGAGTTCCTCCAGAGAGGTGGACTGAACCGGATCTCGGACCGGCTCAAAATCCGCAACTGCTGGATGCGCCTGCTGATCGATGGCCGCGAGAGCCGGATTGATGCGTGGGACTGCCAGCGGTTCTTCTGTGTAATGTTTCATGGATAGCTTATCGATACGCCCGGCTTTCAATCTAGTTGTGAACATTAGCTTGGGTCCGGACGCAAGCCGCCGCCACGCTGAAGATAAAAGCAGCTTAGGGGTTGGAAGGCGAGGCGCTTGTTCAAGCGCTATCTTGTCGATCATGGCAGTCGCTAAATATCCGCTTTCGGTAACGCCAACGTGTGACACGGTCCATCAGGTGAAACAGGTGGAAGGTGGTGGCGCGCCAAGGCTGGATGCGCGGGGCGGGGGGGATTTGGCTGGGTATTTCTCCGTGCCCAATAGGGAAGGGGATCACGCATGCGGTTCGCATGTCGAGCTTCCAATCCCGATCGAGGGCGACGTCGAATGGTCTGCGCATTGGCAGCAGGCCGTTGACGCATTGATGTGCGGCGTGCCGATTGATCAGGTAAGCAGCCGTATTCTTGAGTACTTTGGTGTTGATGGCCAGTCGATGCAGCTCGTTTAGCTGACGAAGCTCAAGGTAGTGCCCTTGCCGGGAAGAACTCAAGCGCAGCAGATCCCATTGATCACTACCGGCTATGACCTTTTCAAGAAGTGGGCATAAGCCCTCCCGCAGGGTGGCATCATCCTCAAGAATCAATGCGTGCGAGTGTTCGCTGCAGAGGAAACGACGCATGGCCTTGATGTGACTGAAATAGCATCCAATCTCACGCTTGTTGATCATCTTGCCAATGCGCAGCCTGTAGCCAGCCGCATCGAAGTTCTTGATCGGTTCGCTGAGTTCGTCGCCAATTACCGCACTAACCCTCTCATAGGGAATTTGGTGCATTCGTAGCTGCTCGTCCATTCGCTGCAGACGACGGGTTGCGGTGTCCAGGTTGATTAGGTAAGTGTAAAAGGATTTCAATGGGTTTTGGGGCGATGTGGATCAACCAAGGCCACGTGTCATGTGCCAAGCTGCGTGCCTCATGGTGTCGAGCGGATGGTGCAGGCGGGGTTGCCTGCGGCCCAGCAAGCGTGTGCCGGTGGTCTTGTTGGCACGGTCATGATGCTTGTGGACGATGCGCTTAATCATGGCGGGCAGATCATACACCTCAATCACAAGTCGCTTGGCTTCGCGCAGTGCATCGCGGCGCGAGTCGTAGTCTTCCGGGTCGGCCAGCAGCCTGCGGATGGTGTCGAGCGACTGTTCAGGTTTGGTAATGTCGATTTCGACGTAGCTGCCCTCGGGAAAATAGTCCTTCAGATTGGTGCAGCCCTGGCAGATGGGGACGCAACCGTTGAGGAAGGCATCGGCCAGTTTCTCGGTCCAGTGGTGGAGGCTGAAGTGGTTCTCGATGGCCACGTGGTAGCGGCAAACAGAGTGGGGCTCGGTGGTGGTAAGGAGGGTATGCGCGAGAGCGCAATGAAGCATCTCGGGTTTGGAGCTTAGATGGCGGTTCACATCACCCACCACTAGCCAGTCGTATTCCTTAGCGTCGCGCTCCATCACAAACTTGCATTTTCCCCTGAAGCTGTTACCTGAAGGCAGTTGCCTCTTCCCAGCATGCCCCGGGCGCGCACGGTCGATGATTTTGATATGGAGTGGAGCCTGGGGCATCGTTTCAAGTTGGGAGTCGAATGATGTTACTTGCTGATGATGTGCAGGCGCAAGTCAGTGGATTGAGAGGCTTCGCCGGCCGCCCACAGATTAATTTTCCTGAAATTCGTTGCGCAGCAATTCCGATCGACGGGAGAGTGGCGAGGATCAGGGCATCATCAGTGAAGTGTCTCGCTACCACGACTCAGAAATCCTGCCTTTCACATGCAACGCCCGAAGAACCTCATGAAGATGGTGGTCAATTCAATCAAACTCGCTACCCGCGTCGTGCATTCCACGAGAGGGGCGAAACCCTGAAATCACCCTGGAGTCCCACGGATCGTATTCTAAGGCAAATATGAGCGCTGCAATCTTCCACGCGATATGCGGCATGAAGAAAACAGTCGCCTCATGAATCAACACGGCACTGATCCCATGGAGTTGGCTGCCTAGTGTTTGGAGCTATCACGCTCTTCGGCTTCCCGTTCAAGCGCGTCTTTGAAGCGATTGTTGATCCAGAAACCGTCGATGACGCTTTCCATCAGGCTGGCCTGGCAAGCGCTTGCCGAGGTCTGGGCCAAGGCCTTGCGATTGCGCTCTGTCCCATCGAGGTGCGAAGGGACTTCGTGGATGGTGATTCTCCATTTGGCAAACCCGACGGTCTGCATGGAGAGCCCGAACCAGAGCGCTTTGGCACGCAAATGGATTAGGCCGGGTAAGGGCGTAGCTTTGGTCGTCTTGCCGAAATAGGTGACCTCCTCACCTCCTGAGGCGCGTTGGTCGGAGAGTATGCCGAGAATGCCACCCTGGCGGACAAACTCGACTGGGGCATAGAACTTGTAGCGACTACCGAACATGGTGGTTCCCTTGCTCTCGCGGCGGGTTTTGTACCAGTGATCCATGTAATCGTTGTTGAAGCGCCGGTATATAGCTCCCAGAGCATTATTGATGCCCTGCGCCCGGAAGATCTCGGACAGGTGGTGGGCCAGTGCTTCCCATGGCCCCATGTGGCTGAGCAAGAGCACCGCGCCGCGGCCATTTTGAGTGGCTTTGCGCAGTGGCCCGCTATTGCGCATCTCAATGTGTTTGGCCAACTGCTCTGGCCGCTTGCCCGAAAGGCTGAAGCCGCAAGTGAAGTTTGCGCCATTGCGCATGAAGACCTCGCGCACTGCCGCTTCGATCGTCCTTGTCTCCAAGGGATCGCTTTGGCCGGTGCCCCGAGCCCATTTGGAGATGATTCTCAGGTTGGCACGCACCGCACGCCGCCGACTGGTCAGAAGCAACCATAATAGCCAGCCGAGACTCCTGCCCAGATACCATGATAGGCTAATAGGCAGCCGCATCAGTATGGAGATCATGATGCGCCCCATGACATAGGACAACCACCTGGCCGGGCCCTTGTATTCCCTTGGTTGATTCATCTGGTCTCAGTCCTCAGGAGTTCTTCATAGACACCAAGTGTCGAGCGGCACATGGCTTCGAGAGTGAATTGGGGTGCCACTGTTGCAGGCTTGTCGGGGTGATCGAGGATGTCGACAGTGGTCTTGAGCAGTTCATGCGTATCGCCGACCGGCACCTTGCCGCGCGGATACATGGCCGCCAGTTGTTCGGCCACCCCACCATGCTCGTAGCCGACCACGGGCACTCCCATGGCCATGGCCTCTAGCGAAACCCGGCCAAAAGCTTCGGGCGGACTGGAGAGCGAAAAGACCACGTCGCTCACCTGCATGATCTGACGCACATCAGATCTGTGGCCGAGAAAGGTGATGTGCTGGCCGAGTTTGAGGGAGCCGATGAGCACATGAAGTTCATCCATGTAGTCGCGTTTCTTAAAATGGGTTTCGCCGGCCATGAGACCGTGGACGGCCCGCCCCTGATCGCGCAGCCCTGCGACAAGCTGAATGAATTCTTTCTGGCCCTTCCAGCGGGTGATGCGTCCGGGCAGCAAGAGGACTTTCTTACCCTCAAGTTGGGTTTGCTCGCGCCGCCAGGTGTCGAGCCACTGCGGGTCGGGCACGAGTTCACCAGGGCCGGGCGGCAACACCCCCCGTGGGATGACCCGGATGATCTCGGGGTCTGTTTTTGGGTAATTTTTGCGGATGTAGTCGCGTATGCTTGAGGAGACCGCAATGACGCGTGCGCCCTTGGTCATGATGGCCGAATACCAGCACACCGAGTAGCAACCATGAACCGTGCTCACAAAATGAGGGCGGGTGGCTGTGTCCATACCCCGCCATGCCAACCAGGCGATCCATGCGGGAAGGCGCGAGCGGACATGGACAATGTCGGGCTTCTCTTCCTTGAAGAGACGGCGCATCCTCCCGATCTCGAGCAATACAGCGAGCCCCTTGTGATGCACCGGCATGGATATGTGGCGCGAACCGTCGGCTTCCAGGGCCTTCACGAGTCTACCCCCATTGGAAATCACGATGGATTGATGCCCGGCAGCCACCAGAGCCGCACCGATTTCCAAGGTTCCACGCTCCACTCCACCGGAGTTCAGTTCTGGAAGGATCTGGATGACTTTCATCGCCAAGGCGGTGCGATGCTGGCACGGGTGGATGTAATTGGCTAGACCTTAAGGGATGAGGGTGAAGCCCGAACCGGGTAGTCGGCCACACTCCCGGAGCAATTCCATTTGATTTTCCGCCCCGCATCAGCAAAAAGCTCCGGCCATGGCCAAGTCCGCAAACGAAAACCGGGTGGTGGTGAAGGTGTTCCTCTACGGCATCCAGCCTCAGATCTGGCGCCGCTTCTCCATTGATGTCGGTGCCACTTTCCTTGAGCTCAACGATGCCATCCAGGCGGCGATGGGTTGGGACAACAAGCACCCCCACGAGTTTCGTCACGGCAAGGGCAAGCGCTTGGTCGATGTGATCGGGCCGGTCGGCCTTGAGGACCAGACGCCTGGCGAGTTTCAGGACGAGACCAAGCTCACCATCGCCGACTTTCTCGGCAAGCGCCGCACGCCCATCCGCATCCTCTACCGCTACGACTTTGCCGACGAGTGGGTGCATGAGCTGGTCTTTGAAAAAAAGGAAAGCTCAGAGCAAAGTGGCCCTGTCATGATTGACGGCGCGCGCAACTGCCCCGAGGAGGATTCCGGCGGCACCTTCCAATACATGCAGGCGCAGGCCGGAGATACCCAATGGATGAGTCCGGGCTACGATCCCGAGGCCTTTGACATCAAGGCTGTGGACTTCATGGCCAAGAAGACGAGAAAACGCAAAAGCTGAGGGGGATCGCCAGAATCTCCTTCACTGTCCTGTTGGATGCCCCATGCTGGGAACATGAAAACTCGGCTTCTCGCTCCACTCATTCTCATACTGCTTGGCGCCAGTTCGAGCGCGGAAATCTACCGCTCCGTAGCCATCTCCGAGTTGCTGATCGAGGGCCCTAAGAAGGAGGTGGCAGCGGCTATGGACCAACAGGTCGACGCCTTCCAGTTGCGCATGCTGGATGCCCGCCTGGATGGCGAAGCCTACCTCACCATGGATGACCCGGAGGTTGGGGAGTTGCCGCAGAACCTCATGCGCATCGTCTTTCGGAGTGATGCCAAGTTGCCTATCGAGGGCGCCATCGATCTCGCTCTCGACTACTCGGCGACCAAAGTGAAAACCTTTCGCTTCAGGATTGCCGAGGGTAGCGCCAAGGAGATCCAGATCGAAGAGTTCGAGAAGGCGCGCCGCGCCTGGGCCGATGTGCGGGCGACCTCACGCATTGCCGGTAGCGCCTGGTTTGCTCATCTGGCTGATCATGGAGATGGGGCGACTGGAGGGGCTTTCGATCCGGTTGATATGGCGGAGACTTTCAATGTGTTTAGCGGCGGCCGCGCGATTGCCGACAATCTCGCCCTTGATCGTGAGCTCATTCTGGGCGGCAGCGAAAAAAGCGAAAAGGTGCGCATCGATACAATCAAGGGGGTCTCGGTTCAGGCCATCGATTGGTCGAGCCACTTGCCGGATGGCGAGGTCGCCCTCGATCCTTTGGCGCTATGCATTCCAGAGGATCAGCATGTGCTTTTTGCCCCTACCCTGCATGGCCTGCTTGCCGTGATGGAGCGCTTCGACCGGGAGGCCCAACCGCTACTTGGCATGAATTCGAGCGAGAGTTCCTACCGCGGCTTGCTCAAGCGCTACCGGCAGCAGATGGGTCTCGATATGGGCAATGCGGCCGCGAGCTTATTGCCTGTCAAATCCGTGGCGGTCACCGGAGGGGATCCCTATTTTGCCACTGGCACCGATGTGGCCATTTTGATGGAAAGCGACAATTCAGGCGCCCTTTTCAAGGCGCTGGAGCTCGGAGTGCAGGCGCGCTCACTTGCCAAGCCGCAGCGTTACCAGCAAAAGGATTTGCAGCGCACCTCCTTCGTTGTCCCCGAAAAGGGGATCTCCAGTCATGTTTGTCGCATCGGAGACCTGGTTTTTGTCACCAACTCGCTGGCTCAGGTGCGGCGTTTGTCCGAAGTCGCCGATCAACGCGCCCCGGCCCTCGGCAAGACCGAGGAGTTCAAGGTCTTTCGCCATCGCTACCCGAGGGCTGGTGAGGATGCCTTTGCCTTCCTTTCGGATGCGACCATCCGCCGCTGGGCTGGGCCCGTGACACGCATTGGCGCCTCGCGCCGCAACCGCGCCCTTGCCGCACTCAACGAGCTCACTTGTCGGGGCCTCAGTCGTTATGGCAAGCAGGAGGACTACTCAGCCATGCTCGGGCGCGTTGCGATGGTCAATGGTCGTGCCATCAGCGAGCACTACGGCTCCGCTGAATTTCTGACACCGATCTCAGAGCTTGGGTTGGCCGAGGTCACCCAACTCGAAAAGGAGGCCTACGAGCAATGGTGTCAGGGTTATGAAAGAGGTTGGAGAGAGGTCTTCGATCCCATCGCCATCCAGCTCAAGCTGATTGACGACTCGCTGGACATGGATCTCACGCTGCTGCCACTCAACATCAACAGCAACATGCAGGAGGTCATTGCCCTTGCAGGCGAGGCCACGCTCAGCCCGCGTGCCTGCCTGCGTCCGCAAAACTCCATCCTCCATCTGGCCTTTGCCATCGACTCCAACAGCAACTGGTTCGGGCAGTTTGATCAGCAACTGGTCCAGATGATGCCTGATCTCAAGATCAAGCCGCTCTCCTGGGTGGGTGAATCGGTTTCCATTGACCTCATCGAAAGCCTCTACTGGGAGGGCCTGGGTCAAATGGAAATGAGCCAGCAACTCGGCCACCTACCGCTGGTGGCGCGCGTGGAGGTCAAAAGCAAGCTCAAGCTCGGCCTGTTTCTGACGGCCATGCGCACGCTCATGCAGACCACGGCACCCGATACCTTCGGGTGGATCAACCGCAAGCATGGCGAGCGCTCCTACGTGGTGATCGCGCAGCAGGACGGCGACGAGTTCGATGATCCCTTCCAGATTTGCTACGCCATCGTCGACAAGGCCCTGTTGGTGGCTCTGAGCGAGCGCCATCTCAAGGAGGCGATGGAGATGGAAGAGCTCCGGCTCACCGAGGATCAGCTCGAAAAGCTCCCCATGGCAAAGAGCCTGATGATCGACGCCGACCCTGCCATGCTCGGGGTGATAGAGCACATGGAGGGTGGCTCCTCAAGTTCCTCGCGGCTCGGTCGCATTAGTCGCGATGCTGTGCCCATTCTCAACGAATGGCGCCGGCGCTTTCTCGACCGTGATCCGTTAGAGGTGCATCAGGGCATGTTTGGTATAAGCATCGATTGTCCCGGCGGCAGGGCTTACCGTTGGAACGAGCAGCACCGCACCATGGAGTCCGTGGCCTATGGTCACCGCGGTGCTCCACGTGAGCCCGATATCGCACCGAAGGGTTTGCTCCAATACGGACGCATGCATTCGGGCATCGACTTCGTCGATGATGGTCTGCGCCTGCGTTTGCACCTTGGGCCCGATGTTGACTTGCCGAGCTTGCCCGAGCCCAAGGAGGGTGAACTTCTCGGGAAGGGTGTCGAGTTGCTATCCTACAAACCCGGGAGGGTGCTCAGTTATGAGGGAGAAGACTCCTTTGGCCGAAATAGCTGGAACTTCGAAGTCACGGCTACCGAGAAAACGGCCCGGGGACTGAGAATCCTCAGTGAGGAGCCGTGGTCCGACGGGGAGGACAAAGGCAAGTGGATGGGCAGCTATCTGATTGCGGGGGACGCCATCTACCAGACGGGAGGCAAGGATGAGTTCGGCACCACCACATACACCAAGCCGCCCATCGACCTACCACTCGAATTGCACGCCAACGCACGCCATCGCTACGAAGCTGCCGGCCAGGACGTCTACGAGGAGAACGGGCAAAAGGAAGTTGACGTTTACCGCGAACGCTCCGAGCTACGTGTTCTCGGAACCGACACCATCAGCACCAAAGCGGGTGAATTCAAGGACTGCGTGGTTGTCGAGCGCTACACAGAGAGCCAGTGGAGTGAGCGCTTCGATGTCGATTACAGCAAGCAATGGTATCACCCGGGAACCGGCCTCGTTAAAGTCGAGGATGAGAACGGCTTTGGCAGTGAGTTGATCAAGATCGAGAAAAAGTGAGGGCCTTTAGGCCTGCGATCACTTCAGCAACTTCGAGCTCTTTTTGACAGCGCATGTCCAGCGGGCAGCATAGGGCGAAGCAGGGAGCGCATTCGACGTGGTGGCGCGCTACCCGGTGACGTTTGCCCAGGGGGCGTTTCCATGTGGAGTCGTTGGGGCCAAACAGGGTGATGCAGCTTGATCCAAGGTGAGAGGCGATGTGGGGAACCGATCCATCGGCGGCAATGACGGTTGGCTGGCTGGCAATCAAATCCAGCGGCGGCTCCTGCAGGCTGATCATTGCCGTGGGCACTTTGTTGCCCAGGTAGTCGGCGAGTTGCTCTCCGAGGTTGCGCCCACCCTCAAGGCGTGCGATTGCAAGCGAGTGACTTTCCTTCAACTTGTCGGCGAGGATCTGCCAGTTCTGAAGGCTCCACTCGTGGCTGGAGCCGAAGTCCGAATCCGGCACCAAGAGAATCGAGTCCTGCCCTTGGGCCACGTCCAGCCCGGCAGGCTCAAAGAACTCGGGTTTGGTGGTGGGAACACCCATCTCGGCGACCGCCTTCAAATAGAACTGCACCCGGTGTTCGGTGACGTGGGGCCGGCCCTTGAGTTGCTCGGTGAGCTGTTTGTGCAGTTTGCCCACGGAGGGACCGATGCGTTTGTGGATGCCCGCCCGCCGCACCAGCTTGGCTAAGTCGCCGGGCTCCCAGAGCAGGGCCACTTTCCATTGCTCACTGAGGGTCTGTGGCGTGATGACCTCAAGGCCCGGCAGGGTTTCCCAAAAGACCTTTTGGTGGGGCTTGCAGAGCACTCCAATGCCGAGTCCAGAGGCTGCCAGTGCGCGAACCGCCGGCACGCTGAAGCAGCTTTCATCCCAGCGCTCGGGCGCGCAGATCAACAATTCTCTGGAAGGGCTTAGCACGGATGCACGCTAGGATTATGGCCATGAGTGGCAAATGATAAAATCACCCGACCTGTTTCGGATGGCCTTCAGGCCTGCTGCGGCGAGGTGATTTCCGGGCCCCGCTGGAGCGCATCTGTTGGGCCTTGGTTGCCGGTGATGCATCGCATGAAATGAATCGATTGGCAGTATCCGCCTGTGTGGCCCTCGGATTGCGTGACTGGAGACTATGTGTCAAACAACTCGCGGCACAGGGGACAGCTCTTGCCGTCACAACCACGCGCGCTGCAGTGCTCGCGCCCATAGAAGATGATCTGTAGATGGAGCTTGTTCCACTTCTCTCTGGGGAAGCAGCGTTTCAAGTCGCGCTCGGTCTGTTCAACATTTCTGGCCTGGCTCAGCTTCCAGCGCTTGGCGAGGCGATGGATATGAGTGTCGACTGGAAATGCCGGCACACCGAAGGCCTGTGCCATCACTACCGAGGCGGTTTTGTGACCGACACCGGGCAGGGCCTCAAGATCCTTGAAGTTGTCCGGCACTCTGCCGCCGTGTTGCTCGACCAGAATGCGGGAGAGCTCGGAGATGGCCTGGGACTTGCGCGGTGACAGCCCGCAGGGGCGAATGATTTCTCGAATGGCATCGACGGGGACCTTCATCATGTCCTGTGGATTATTGGCGAGTTTAAACAACGCCGGGGTCACCTGATTGACACGCACATCCGTGCATTGCGCGGAGAGGAGCACAGCCAACAGCAGAGTGTAGGCATCCGTATGGTCCAGGGGAATGGGAGTCTTCGGATACAGCTCCTCGAGCCGTCTGAGCACATGGTCCGCGCGTTCCTGCTTGAGCATGAGGTCAAGTCTCCAGTTTGATGGCTTCCGCTTCAAGTCATGAAACTTTGCCTACTGCTCTTGCTACTCCTGCTCGGCGCTTGTGCCACCCAACCGAAAGCCCTCGAGCCGGTGGCAGCCAATGGTCAAGGGCCGTCACGCGATATCCACGTGGTTAGTCACGGTAAGCATACAGGTCTGGTGATTGAAGCCCGGGTAGCGAACGAAGCCATTCCCGAGTGGAAGCAGCAATTTGGCGAGGTGAACTATTACGAAATCGGCTGGGGCGATGCCGGCTTCTACCGTGCTGAGAGCATCACCTCCCGGCTGACCTTGGCGGCGGTCTTCAGTCCCACACCCTCCATCATGCATGTTGTGGCCTTCGATGAAAATCCCGCCATTGCCTTTCCGACCAGCGAGGTCATCCGCCTCTCCATTGCCGAGGCCAATCATGACAACCTTCTGCGCTTCATCGCTTCGAGTATGGAGGGGGACGAAGCGGGAGTGCCCATCCATGAAGGGCGGGGCATCTATGGTAACTCGGCATTCTACCGCGGGGTCGGCCGCTACTTTCTCTGCAACACCTGCAACAAGTGGACGGCCAAGGGCCTCTACAGTGCTGGGGTGGAGGTGGATCCCGTCTCGCCCATCTCCTCGCCGGACGTGATGAAGCAGATTCGCGGCAGGGATGGCTCTTGAATTCTCTCGCCCGAGCCCTATGTAGCTGCAGGCATGTCGCTTCGCACCAAGGATTTCTACTATGAGTTGCCCGAGGAGTTGATCGCCGATCGTCCGTTGGCCGATCGCTCGGCCTCGCGCATGATGGTGGTGCACCGCCAGAGTGGTCTAATTGAGCACAGGATGTTTCGCGATCTGCCCGACTATCTGACTGCCGATGATCTGCTGGTGCTCAACGACACCAAAGTGATTGCCGCTCGGGTCTTTTCGGATGACGAGGGCATTGAATTACTCTGCCTCGACCGCCCCACGGAAACCCAATGGCGTTGCCTGGTGCGTCCCGGCAAGAAAATGAAGCTCGGTCGCAAGGTTAGCGTGGGCGGAATCGAGGGAGAGGTCATCGAGGTTTTTGAGAATGGCGACCGTCTGGTCCAATGGGATTGCCCTGTGGACCTGAACGAGCACGGCCGCCTGGCCCTGCCTCATTACATGGGCCGCGAGGATGAAGAGGTCGACCGCGAGCGTTATCAGACCGTATATGCGAGAGAGGAGGGTGCGATTGCCGCACCGACAGCCGGCCTGCACTTCACGCCTGAGCTTCTTGAGAAACTTCGCCACGCCTTTCTCACCTTGCATGTGGGTGTGGGCACCTTCCGCCCCGTCAGCGTGGAAAATGTCGAGGATCACAGGATGCACTCCGAGCGCTATTACCTCAGTGCGCAGACTGCCAAGCAGGTCAACCAGGCTGGACGCGTTGTGGCCGTGGGCACCACGGTGACACGTGTCCTCGAATCCCTGGCCGGCAGGTCAGGAGAAAAAAGACTGTCAGAATGCGAGCACAGCGGCGAAACCGACATCTTCCTCCATCCGCCTCATGAGTTCGAGGTCGTGGGGGCGCTGCAGACCAATTTTCACCTGCCCGAAAGCACGCTGATCATGCTGGTCAGCGCCTTTGCCGGTCGCGAACTTACCCTCGAGGCCTACGCCAAGGCCGTGGAGAAGCGCTACCGTTTCTTCAGCTATGGCGACTGCATGCTGCTTGTTTGATTCTTTTCAAGCTTTGGCAGCAAACAGGAGGAAAACACGCCAATCGCGCTGAGCAGGAGCACGCCCCAGTCACCAATGATGGAATAGAGGGTGACGCTTGGTTCGGTAGGAATGTCCACGTCCACCAAGAGGGAGCCCCGCGTGAAATGGCTGCCCTTTTTATCGCGTAATTCCTGAGGCGCGCCGGTGTCGGGATGGGCGGTGGTTCCGATCGTATTGATGGCCGCACTGACGCCATTGTTGGCGCAGCGTAGCATGGGGCGGCGCAATTCAATGCAGCGGAACTTGGCGAAGGCGAAGTGCTGTGCAGCAGCGGGGCTTTCCTTGAACCAACCGTCATTGGTGACGTTGATGATGATCTGAGGTGTGGGGCGGACGAACTTGCGCACCAGACGCGGCACGCTGTCCTCGTAGCAGATGGAGGGAATGGTCTGAATGACTTCGCCGCTGGACAATGGCACAGGCAAGGGCTCAAAGGACTGGCCCTTGGTGAAACTGCCATGAAATTCGGCACCCGACTGCGCTTCGTAGATGTCCTTAAGCCAGGGGATCTGCTCGATTAGCGGAATGGTTTCGCCGAACCACACGAGGTGGTGCTTGCGGTGGGTTTGTAGAATGTTGTCGGGATCCATCACTGCAATGGAGTTCCAGGCATCACCCCCATCCTTCATCATCATGTGGCTCTCTCCCTTTTCATCCGCTTGCTCAACGGCTTCAAGTTCCGTGACGCCATAGATGAGATGAAAGGGCCCGGGCTCGCGTACCCGGGAGATTGTGTGGTTGTTTTCAATCCACGCGCCCCAGTCGCCATTCTCGCCACGAAAGATGCTGCCGCCCAAGGCTGCCTCCGGCCACATCACCCAGTCGGGCCAGTTGGTCAGGATTTCAGCCTCGTTGCCATGTTCCAGTTGCTGCTGCAGGCGTTGGTGATCGGCTTCGATGATGGCTTGAAGAGCACCAATGGTTTCGTCTTCGTAAGCCATGTGGATTTTGAGGGGTTCCCATAGGACTTGGGCTGCAGCCTGGGGCACGTTGAGTTGGATCAGCAGCGTCTTGAGCCGCAGCGAATCCTTGCGTCCCTCGGTGGCGAGGCGCACCAAGCCATAACTGACGAGCAGCCCGACCAGTAGAGCGACGATGCCGAAGTCCAGCCGGGTTTGGCGCATGCCACTTTTGGCGCTGCCAATCAGGCGCGCCAGGGTTTGAAGCAGGACCGTCTGGAGCATGATGGTCACCATGGCGAGCGCGGTGATGCCAAGCAGATCGGCGGACTGCGCAAGGATAGGCGTTTGATGGAAGGCTACCCCAAGGCTATTCCAGCCAAAGCCGGTGAACATCCAGCCGCGAATCCATTCCAGACCAGCCCATGCGGCTGCGTTGCCAAAGCCGAAGCGCAGGCTGCGGCTGATGGTTTGCAGGGTATCGAGTTCTCTGGGTGCGTTGTGCCAGGGATTGGCCAGAGTGGTAGTGAAGGCTCCGAAGGCCACCCAATAGACCGACAGATAGAGCGGAATGAGGATGGCCGCGATGGGGGCAACAATTCCAAACCACCAGAACTGGATCAGGCAGCTCACCAAGCCCGCCACGCCACCATAGAAGGCACCTTTCCAGAGGAGTTTCGGCCCTTCCAGTTTCCACAGCACGCAAAGCATGGGGATGAAGGCAATCCAGACCAGACTACCGAAGTCGAAGGGAGGAAAGCAGAGCGCAACCAGCAGGCCGCTGAATGCGCAGATTCCGGTCCGCGCCCACACGCGTCGGTCTTTGCCGGCCTCATTGAGCCGCTGGATTGCCCGAAGAAATTTTCCCATCGCAGCCAGCATCTCTCAGTTGTTGGGCCCCGGTCAATCCTGAGGCAATACGGTCACCATTACCGGTTTGGCCGAGAAGATGCGCTGGGCGACCTCGCAGACGGCTTCGGGGTTGAGTTTGGAGTAGACCGCATCAAGTTGGCGGTGGGTGTCAGCGCTGTGACCGTAGAGAAGATCGAGTGCGGCGGCGCGAGCGATGGCCGAGAGCGACTGCTGTTGGATGGCCAGCCCGCTTCGGCTGGTGGCGCGAACGCGCTCGAAGGCTTCCTTGGGAATGCCGTGTTTGGTGATCTCGGCGATTTGCGCAAGCATCTCCTCGCGGGCGAGGGAGACTTGCTCTGGTGAAGTCGCCAGATAAAAGCTGAAGAGACCACTGCCACAGCCCATGAACTGGGTGGCGCCGACGCGGTAGGCGAGGCCCAACTCTTCACGGATGCGGCCAAAGAAGGGTCCTGCCATATCCGAGGCATATTCCTGCAGGAATGTCAGGGCGTGGCGGTCCTGCCCATTGACTCCACAGCCTTCATAGCCAATGGCCAGCACCGCCTGTTTCTTGGGCAGATGGTAGACGATCTCCTGGTCCGCATGGAATGATTGCGTCGGTGGCTCCCAGGCTTCTCCGCGCGGCATGCCTGAGAATTGGGCCTCGAGGTTCTCTAGCATGGCCTCCGCATCAAAGTCGCCGGCAATGGCCAGGCGCAGGTTGGCCCCAACCAGATGGCGGCGGTGGTGATCGAGCAGTGCGGGCCTGTGAAGCGCTTTGAGGCTGGCCTCGCTACCGAGAGATTCAAGTCCATAACCGACCGATTGGTATGAAGCGCTTTTCAGCCCCTGAATGGCCAAGTGGAGAGGCTCCTGACGGGCTTCTGTGAGGGCCGCGAGTTGGCTTGCCTTTTCCCTTTTGATCGCCACTTCATCGAGTCTGGGGCGGATGGCTACATCGGCCAGCACTTCGCCAATGGTCTTGGCATCATCGGCGATGCCTGAGGCATGCAGTAGCATGGAATTGTTGCCCGAGGCTGCCCCGATGGCGGCGCCGAGGCTTTCCAGCTCACTGGCAATCTGCTCTCCGCTGCGGCTCTCAGTGCCTTTGGGCAAGGTGGCGGCCAAAAGTCGATTGATGCCCTGAGTTTGGGGGTTTTCGGAGGGCATGCCGGCTCGGGCAGCCAATTGCATCTGGATGAGTGGGACCCGCTGGTCGGGCAGCAGCGCCACCACGATCCCGTTGCTCAGGGTATGGGTCTGGATTTCCTCACGCTGGCGCGGGTTAGGGCGTGTGCGCACGGCTTGGGCAGAGTCGACGGGATCCAGAATCGTCAAATTGAGACCGCGCTCCTTGAGGCTCGAGGCGGCAAATTGCACTTCGCTGGGGCCGATGCGCTGCAGGCTTTGCAGGTAATGGCGGGTGAAGTCCAAGTTGCGGGCCTCATGCCAGTTGGAAGCGAGGTCGGTGGCGCGTCCAGAGGCACTCATCAGGCTGCTGAATTGGCTGGCTGCGAGCTGCCTCTGGGCCTTTCGAATGTCAGATACCAAATGATCGGTATTTATAGAATTTAAAGAGTGAAGAACATCTTTGATGCCGGAAATTAGTTCATCGCTGCGTTCCATCGGGCATTCCGCTGAGATGCCAAAAAGGCCGTCTGAGCCTGGAAAACTCCATTGGTAAGCGCCAATTTCGAGCGCCAAGGCATGCTCCTCGCGCAGCGTTTGGTAAAGGCGTGAGGAGTGGCCTCGTCCGAGCACTGCGGCGAGGATATCAAATGCCGGAGACATGGGGTCATTGAGTTCCGGAGTGCGCCAACACAGAGAGAGGCGGCTGGCGGGAATCGCAAAACGGTCTCGCGCGAAGCGGGGGCCGAGTTGCGGCGAATCCGAGGGCACATGAGGCTCCCGGCCACCGACTGGCAGTTTGCCCTCGGTGAGTTCCTCAAGATGCTGGTGCACGGCGTTGCTCTCGAAGTCGCCCGAGATGACCACAAAGCTGCGCTCTGTGCAGTAGCGCTCTTTGTGGTAGCGGATGAGGTCCGCGTATTGGAGCGCATCAAAGAGGTGGCGCTGACCGATGACGGGATGGCGGCGAGGGTCCTGCTGGAAAACCGTGGACAGCATCAGCCGCAGCGAGCAGTCGTCGGGATCGTCAAGACCCATGTCGATCTCACGGCGGATGATGTCCTTTTCGCGTTCGAACTCTTCCTCGGGAAGATTCGGGTGGTAGACCAGGCCGGTAAGGCATTTGAGAAACTCGGGCAGCGATGGGGAGGGACCATCGATATAGTAAACCGTGCGGCCGAAAGTGGTGTAAGCGTTCCAATGGCCCCCCGCTCCTTGCACACGCTGGGCCAGCTCTTCACTACTGTAGTCGCGCGTGCCCTTGAAGACCATGTGTTCGAGAAAGTGTGACAGGCCCGAACCGAGCAAGCGGTCCTCGTGAATACTGCCCGTCTCTACCCAGATCTGGGCGCTGACTACTGGTACGGTGGTGTCCGGATCGAGGATAACCGTCAATCCATTGGGGAGGGTTTCGACAGTGGCGGCAGTGATGGGATAATCCATGGGAAAAGAGCAGTCATGCTGCGCGTCATCAGGACTTTGGTCAATGGTGCTTCGTTGTTGGCCATTGCGGGGGCGAGGGTGTAAAAAGGCGTGGATGAAATTCATTGCATTGGCCATCCCGCTTCTGGTCCTGGCAAGCTGCTGCCCCTTTTCCTTGTTTTCCGACACCCGCACGGGTGCCGAACCCGATATCGACAAGGTCTGCAAACCCCTCGTCAACAAGATGGCGCCCGGCCTTCAATTGGATGGCGAGCTCAAGGTCATGGGTGACTGGGCTTTCTTTCTCGGCGACACGGTCAACGACGCGGGTGAGGCGGTGATCCCGGCGGGGGCCGTGTCCAGTGACAGCGTGGTCCTCATGTGCAAGTTGAAGGGCAAGTGGCAGGTGGTGGATTTTGGCATCGGCATCTCGGATGCGTATTACATCGGTTGGTACGAGGAGCACGACCTGCCCGAGGGATTGCTGGAGCCATGAGCGAAGTGCCCACGGTCATCTACCTTGAGATGCTGGGTGGCGAGGCGCTCCAGCCCGCAGCTGAGGTGGAGGGTTTGGAGTTGCGCCGGGTCGCGCCGGCGGATGCCAACCTCAATCGTCGTTACTATCAGGAAGTGGGTGCCGATTGGAACTGGGTGGAGCGCCTGTGTTGGTCAGAACTGGATTGGCAGGCCCACGTGGAGCGCGAGGAACTGAGTACCTGGCTGGCCCTTCATGAGGGGGAGGAAGTCGGCTACGTCGAGTTGGAGCAGCAGCCGCAAGGTCAGGTGCAGATCAGCTACTTCGGTTTGCTTCCCCAGGCCTGCGGCAAGGGTTATGGCGGCGCCATGCTGAGCCGAATCGTGGAGCTTGCCTGGCAGATGCCGGGCACCCGCCGGGTGTGGGTGCATACCTGCACGGATGACCACCCGGCAGCCCTCACCAATTACCAGAAGCGGGGTTTTGTCATTTTTGACACCAAAAAAGCGGAGTCGCCGGATTGAACTGCGATGAAGTGCCCGTATGCTCAAGCTGATGAAACTGATTCTCTCCCTTCTCACGACTCTTCTCATTGTTCCGGCGCAGGCCGGGGAGTGGATTGAGCTTTTCAACGGCAAGGACCTCAGCGGCTGGACCCAGCGCAATGGCACGGCCACCTATGATGTGAAAGACGGCACCCTTGTCGGCACCACAGCGGATGGCAGTCCCAACAGCTTCCTCTGCTCGGACAAGCAATACGGCGACTTCGAATTGACCTTCGAGGTCAAGGTTGACGATCGACTCAACTCCGGTGTGCAGATCCGCTCGCAAAGCAAAGGCGGCAAACCCAAGGGCCGGGTCAACGGTCCCCAGGTGGAGATTGAGGCCAGCGGCAAGCATGGTGCCGAGGCCGGCTACATCTACGGTGAGGCCTGCGGAGGTTGGATGACCCCCAAGGCCGAGCTCAAGAAGCACAAGCACTTCAAGGACCACGAGTGGAACCTCTACCGCATCGTGGCCAAGGGCCCGCGCATCCAGGTCTGGATCAATGGCGAGCCGATTTCGGATCTCACCGATGAGGAGAAATTCAAAAGCCATCCCAAGGGCTTCATCGGTCTGCAGGTGCACAGCATCGGCCGAGGTCAGGGTCCGTGGACCGTGGCCTGGAAGAACATCAAACTCAAGGAGCTTGCCGAGTAATGCTAAAGCGTCTGATCGCCATCGCCATCCTCGGCACCTACAGCGCACCGGCGGAGGAGGGTCTGCGCTCCGGCCATGCCACCGCGCAGTGGTTGGTGGCCAGCCAGGAGGATGGAGTCATCGAGACGGTGGTGCGGCTTCGGGTGGACCAGCCCTGGCATGTTTACTGGCACAACCCTGGTGAGGCCGGCATGCCGACTTCAGTGGAATTGAAACTGCCTGATGGCTGGAAGGGTAGCGCCTTGAAACATCCCATCCCGAAGAAATTCAAGACCGGTGGGCTGCATGGCTTTGGTCACGAAGGGACCGTGGATTACGGGCTGACTCTCTCAGCTCCACAGGGCTTTGATGGCAAAGCCGAGCTCGTGGCGGTGGTTTCCTGGCTCACCTGCAAGGACGATGCATGCATACCCGGCGAGATCATTCTCAAACTGCAAACCACGAATGGCCGGGTAGCGGGTCCCCGAATCGAGGCTGATGCCTACAAGGTGATCACCGAACAATTTCCGATTCAAATCACGCCCGCCGATGAGGTGAAGCTGAAGTTTCATGAGCATGCTAATCAGTGGGAATTTCGCATTGAGAATGCCGATCAGCTCAAGCTCGACCCAGATCAAACGGAAGTATTTGTCGAGACTCTGGAATTGGTGCCTGCTTCTAGCGTGGCGAGGTTCATGAGAATGGCCAATGCCTGGCAGCTCTCGATGCCCAAGGGAGAATACGCCCCGCAGAAGCCCGATGAATGCGTCATCCTGCTGATCGAAAAGGGCAAGCAGCCGGTGCGCCTCGAGTGGAAGCGCGGTCAATGAGCCTCCCGCGTTGAGAGGTCTGCCTCGAAGTGGAGGCCGCCGGAACGAGCCTAGAGGGGATTGGATCGCAGTTGCGCCCAAGAAAGGGCTCAATAAATACCGACTGGTATGTATCAAATGCGCTCGATCACTTCGCTCGTCGCAAAACGGGCTTTTGGCGTGGCCGCATATTTGTCGGACTCATGGCGATAGCCCAGAGCGCAGGCGACTACGGTGGCGTAGCCGCTGCCCTCGATGCCAAGCAGTCGGTCGTAGGCGCTGTTGCTGATGCCCTCCATCGGGCAGGCGTCGATGCCCATGACTGCAGCTACCGTCATCAACTGTCCGAGTGCGATGTAGCTTTGGCGGATGTTCCACTCCTGGCGCTGCTGCGAGCTCATGCGCTCAGAAAAGCCGGCGATCATGCCCTTGAGCGGGGCGAGAGCCTCCAGGCTCTTGGCCTGGGCCTTGGCCATGCAATCGAGCCAGCGATCAATGTCCTCACTGCCAAGGTCGGTGCGCGAAGTCAGCACCACAAAGTGGGAGGCATCAGTTACTTGGCTTTGGTTCCAGGATTCGCCTAGCAGTTGTTCGCGCATGGCGGGGTCCTCGACCACGATGAATTTCCATGGCTGCAGGCCGAAGGAGGAGGGTGTCAGCACCAGGGTCTCCTCAATTACCTTCCAGGCATCTGCTGGAATCTTGCGCTCGGGATCAAACTGCTTGGTGGCGTAGCGCCAGTTGAGGGCGTCAAGGGTCTGCTCGGGTTTCAGGCTCATGCACAACAGCATTGGCGAGGCGCTGGCGGGCCGCAAGTCCGGATCAAGACACGCTGTCGCGAGTTCAACACTCGCAGCGTGGACGCTTACTCCCCGCCGCCGGTGTATTGGAAGGGCAGTGAAACCGATGGGAAATCCTTCAAGGTGAGGAAGAAGACGATTCCATATTCATCGTTGAGGCGGCTGTCGCGAACGGTGAGGCCCATGCCGGCCGTCCATTGGCCGAGATCACGGTGGAAGGTATAAGCCTGATTTTCCATCACGCCATCATCCAGTTCATAGGTGTGTTGGGTGCCAAAGCCCCAGTCCTGATTGAGGCGGCTATAGGTAGAAAGGTGGATGCGCGAAGAGTCTAGCAGGAAAGGGTGGCCGTTAAGCCAGCGATAGCCAAGGGTGAACTCGAACTGATCGCTGGGCATGAAACGGGTGCGCGCGCCGAGTTCGGTGAAACCACTGCCGTCGGTGATGGGAAACTGGGTTTCGATGGCTGCCTGCATCCAGGGCAGCGGATCCCACAGTAAATCGTTGTAGACATTGGACCACGTCCGGTCGCCCTCCGGGTCATCAGAGAAGGCGTCGATATAGGTGTCCACGTAAAGCCATTCGTGGGACTGGCCATCACGGCGCGTGATCAGGCGGTTGCGCATGCCCATTCTCATCACGTTCCAGCTGTACATTTCATCAATGGCGGTATAGCGAACCGGGTCGAGAGGGCGGGGGCGGGTCGAGGGAACCAGACGGTCAACCGCCGGGTCACCGATGTTGTAATCATCGGTGTCGATGTAGGACCAACCGACATAGGGTTGAAAGACATGCATCAGGCCATCGATGCCAAGCTCCTTGTTGCGGTAGTCGTTGATGTGGCGTGTGAACTTCATCGAGGCCTCCAAGCCCAGGTGAAGGATGTGGCGTCCGAAGTCATCCATTTGATGGTTGGCTCCCATGTAGCGGGTATAGCCAAATCCGGCGCGCGGCGTGATGCTAAGTGCGTTGTCAACCATCATCGGTGCTGAGAACTGGTGGTAGGTGTGGAAACGGCCGAAGGACAAGTTGTTGAGTTGATGACGCAGTTGTTCGCGGCGCGGATCAAGCGGGGCAAGGCCAACCATCTGCTCGGCGAGCAGTCGCTCGTAGCCGCTGAGCTCACTCAGCAAATCGGCAGTTCCGGGGTCTCCAAGCGTGAGGCCGCTTAGCGGATCAATGACAGTGCTTTTGGTGAGCTCAGAGGAGCGCTCACCCAACCAACCGATCGAGACAGTGCCCTCGTGCTGAATGGCTGAGTCGAAGACTGGGCGACGTGCCATGTCGAAAGCGACTTCGGGAAGGCGTGAGTCGGAACGGTAGAAGTCGTTGAGCTGGTAGCGGCTGACGACCGAAAAAAGCGAGGAGTCGCTGCGACGGAAGAGCCCGATCATGTTGTCGGGAGAGGGGTCCAGAGAATAGACGTCCGGCTCGAAGTCCTCGAGATAGTGGCGATCGCTTAAGTGGTTCAGATTGGTGTCGAAGCGCCAGTCGGCATTTGGCTCCCAGTCATCAAAGCGCATGCGATGTCGCAGGCCCACCTTGTAGCGGTTGTCCTGATCAAAGGTGCGTGGTAGGCCGGAGCGGGAGAAATCCGGCTCCATGTCTTTGATCCAATACAGGCTGAGGCCTGTGATCTCGTCATTGCGATCGGAATGGATGTCAGCGAGGTCGAGGCCAAGACCTACCCCGCGGCGCGAGAGGATATCAAATCGCCAGCGGGACAGTAGCCATGGCTCCTCGTAGCTGCCAACGCCGGTGTCGACGGGATCGTTGCCGCCCAGCATGATTCCGTAGGTGTTGAGCAGGTAAGGCCCCCAGGCGGATTGGGCTCCGGGGATGAAATGGTAGCCGAGTTCCGAGTCGAGCGGCTGAGCGAGATAGGGTAGCCAGAATACCGGGGTGTCGCCGACGCAGAACTTCATGTCCTTGAAGGTGATTTTCTCCTCGGGATAGATGCGGGTTTCACGGGCGCGGATCCAATAGCCCGGATCTTCATAATCGTGGGTGGAGATGCCGGCATCCTTACCGATCAGCACGCTTCGCTCACCCATGCGGTGCCAGTTGAACTTGTCGGCCTCCATGACGATGGGGTCGTATGAGGCGCGCATGCCATTGGTGTCCATGCGCTTTTGCTCATAGTGGTAGACGGCAATGTCCCCGCGTTGGAGGACATCACCCTGATAGACGCTGACGTCTCCCTTTAAAGTGACGACCTTCTTCTTGAGGTCGAGAACGGCAGTCTTGGCGAAGGCCTCGAGTCCATTGTCGCCGGTGATCTTGACCGGCCCGGAAAAACGGATGCTCTCCTCGACATTGCCTGAGATTTCACCGTCTGCATTGTCGATGTTCAGGTAATCGGGGATACTGAGTCCATCGGCGGCACCTGCTCCACGTTTGATTTCGGGTGCGTTTACGCTTTCGATACGCTCGACCTCCTCTGGCCCGGGCACGGCCTCGGCATTCTGCACATTTCGGATGGGCTCCACTTCGTCGGGGCCCGGCACACGTGGCTCTTGTGCCGTCAGATTGCCGCGCTGCATCACCAGACTGCCGCAGACAAGTAGCAGCAAGGCGGCGGAGCATGGGCGCACTTTCAACATCGCTGAGTATCAGAAGGATTTGGGGCTTTTCTGTAAAGGTCGAATGCCCCTGTCGTGCCCGCTCTTGCAGCGAATTTTCACCGGACCCCTTGAATGATGGCATTTGCACGCCATCATGGGGTATGCAGGCCACGAAAAAAGTTCTGATCATGGGGGTAACCGGCGCCATCGGACGAGGGCTTCCCGCTTTGTTTTCGGCTGGCGGCATCGAGGTGACTGGAGTGAGTCGCAGTGATAATCCATGGGTTGAAGGAGTCTCGGATTGGCAGCATCCAGAGCACCTTGATCTGGCTGGATTTGACATGGTGGTCAACCTCGCTGGAGAGTCGGTCGCCCAACGCTGGACCAAAGCCAACAAATACAAATTTCATGACAGCCGGGTGGGCCTGACCTGCCGACTGGTCCAAGCCATCGCCAAGCTCGACAAGTCGCAGCGGCCACGCGTGCTGATCAACGGTTCGGCCGTTGGCTACTATGGAAATCGTAGTGAAGAGGAGCTCACCGAGGAAAGTCTGTTGGGTGAGGGCTACCTTGCCGATCTGTGTGACCAGTGGGAGGCAGCAGCCTTGAAGGCGGAGCCGCTCGGTGTGCGTGTGGTAATGCTCAGGACCGGTGTGGTCATCGGTCACGGGTGCGACGCCTGGGACAAGCTTGCCGGCGTGCTCAAAACAGGTCTTGGTGGACCACTCGGAAGCGGCCGCCAATGGATGCCCTGGATCCACGTCGAGGACTTGCGTCGAGCCATCGTTCACGTGGTTGGATCCGAGGCCCTGAAGGGTCCAATCAACGGCACGGCGCCCACTCCCGAGCGCAACAAGGATTTGAGCCGCAAGGTGGCGGCTGCCTTCAATAGGCCGGCCCTGCTTCCCGCCCCGGCTTTTGGGCTGAAGTTGGTTCTGGGCGGCTTCGCCTCGGCTCTGCTCGCCAGTCAGCGCGCCCTGCCCAAGGCTCTGCTCGATGACGGCTTCGAGTTCCGCTATCCGACCTTGGAGAAGGCTTTGGTTGATTTGGTGGGCTGATCACCTTTCATCTTGCAGATGGCGCGGGTCCGATGGTGCCGCCCTTCACGAATTCTGCCTTGAGAAGGGTTTGCCCCAGATCCTCTTTTCCTTGCGCGATGTTTTCAGCCCAGCGTGCCACGCGCCGGATGAGGAGCTGAGGGTCCCAGCGCATGTGGGAGATCTGGGGATCGTGCCATGTGAATGTCGGATCAGGATCGTCGCAGACCAGTGAGATGTCCCGGGGGGCAATGATGCCTCGCTGCGCCAAGTGATCCTTGGCCGCGGCAAACAATTTCGGCTCGACGATAATCATGGCCGTCGGAGGGGTCAGTCGGAAGAGAGTGTCCAGTCCCCGGTGAAAATCCTCCGGGCCCTTTCCCCAATCGGGCAGATTGTAAGATCCGGTCTTGATGCCATGGGCCTCCAATTCATCCAGAAAGGCCTGTTCCGCAAATGCCGGCTTGGGCTTGCGGCGTTCCTCCTGCACCAGCATCACGATACGCCGATGACCCAGAGCCACCAGACGCCGCACCACTTCCTGCACTGCCGGGGTTTTGCGGGGTGATGCGGCGGCCATCGGCAGACCGATGAAGCGCCCGAACATGGCCAGTGTCGGTATCGGCTGGTCGGCAAACCATTTCAACACCTCGCGGGATCCAGAGATGACCATCCAGGCATCAGCCGGCGCGCGCTTGACCAGCGTTGCCACCCTATTGGGGTTCATACCCAGATCAGTCAGCGTGCTCCGGGCGAATTGGAACCGAATGCCCTTTTCGTCCAATAGGTGGGTCAGGGCAGAGATGTAGCCCACCTCGCTGTCGGCTTTCTCGTAGGGCAGGCACCTCAGCAACAAGGGGCGGGGTTTGAGCTCTGCCTCTGGCACCTGCACCCGCCTCCGCTTGCCTGCACCCTGCCCGACCAGAAGTCCGTCTTCCTCTAGGATGCGCAGGGCCGTTTCCACCGTGGCGCGGTTGACGCCCAATTCACGCTCCAAGCGCAACACGCCAGGCATGAGGTCTCTCCATTGCCCACGCATCAGTTCGGAGCGCAGGTGATCAGCGACCTGCTGCGAGCGATTGGTAAACCTTGGCATCGGAACAAACCTACAGAATATCAGGATAGTTGGCTAGGGCCAAATGAATGGATATGGGGGGCTGAATTCGCAGAATTTGTGCAACGGAAAGTGCCAGTCGCTACCCTAGAAGATCACCCAGTCCCGTCATGAATTCATCCAAGTCTAACATTATCCTTGTCTCAGCCGTTTGCCTCACTGTCATCGTCGCAGCAATTCCGGCAGGCGCAGCAGTCCTTGTGTCCTACGAGTTTACTGGTGCGAGCGCGGCGCAGACATCTGGATTGGCGACAGGTTCAAATGTGACTTTTGGCGCCTTTACGGGCGGTGGGTCCAGTCCCGGCTTCTCAGGTAGCAGCGAATCCATCTTTCTTCGCTACAGCGCGACGGCGGGTACTGATAATAATCTGGCAGAGGCTCTCGCCAACAATGCTTATGCGACCTTTACGGTTACAAATAGCACGGCAGATGTGTATGACTTGGATGCACTGTCTTTTGATTTTTTCTGGGAACCGGGTGGGAATGGTTCTGAGCGTGGCGCGATGTATGTCATGTCCGATCGGTCTGCCTATGCAGATGGCAATGAACTGTTGTCATTCGCCAAGGAAGCAACAGATGCCACCACAAGCAATGTCCTGGCAGACTTGTCCTCACTCAGCAGTCTAGGCGCTGGGAGCAGCATCGAATTCAGATTGTATTTTTCCGACAATGCCAACAACACATCTCCCATTTTCCGCGTGGACAATGTCACGGTCAACGGGACTGTAGTTCCAGAGCCCTCCAGTGCCCTCCTCGGAGGCCTTGGCGCGCTTCTTCTGCTGCGCCGGCGCAGGCAGACTTCGAGTTCCGTTATCCGATCTTGGAGAAGGGGCTGCCGAGCGATCACTACCTGTGGCTGACCGGTGAGATCGCCAAGATGATGCGGGCCAACCAAGACGGACTTGGCGATACCCCAGCGCCGGTGGTCAGGCTTCGACCGCTGTCTTCACCGCCGCGCAGTGAGCCGCAACGCGATCTTCCAATGCCATCTGACTCGGTGTCTCGAAGGTGTAGGAGAGGATGCATTTCTTCTGCTTGGCCACGAAGATGGCCTCGGGCCAGCCGTGGGGCAAATCGGGCTCGGCGGCGTGGAAGATCCAGCCGGGTTCGCGCACTTCATGATCATCAATGACACGCTCCGGCTCCGGGGGCAACCAAGCCCCAACGGCTTTGAGAATGGCTTTGGCTCGTTCAGGCCGGTCATCGCATTGGTTGATCTCGTAGAAGTAGAAGCCGGTGCTTTCGTAGTCCTCGTGAAGCGAGAGGAAGAGTTCGGGTGGCTGTTGGCGCTCGAGCCAGGCGGCGTGGGCCTTCACTTCAGGGGTCTTGCGCAGATGGTAGTCGCGGTTGAGGTCCATGCCCTCGGCGGTGTCGCGGGTGCCCGCAGCGAGGCCGGTGGGATTAAGCGCAGGGCAGATCGCCCATGAGCTGACTGGTGTGAAGAAGCCCTCCTTCATCAGCTGGAGGAGGGCCAGTGGGCCGGCGGGTTCATCACCGTGGATGCCCGAGGAGAGGTAGATGGGGCGCTTGCTCTGATTGTCATCACTCGTATAGGCGCAGAGAGGGCCCTCGGCAGTTTCGACCAGAAGCTCTTCTTCGAAGCCGCGCGCGGCCGCGGCCCTGCGGAAGGCGGGCAGAAACTCGGGCCAGTGGAAGGTGTCGGACACAGGGGCACGATAAGCCAATCTGGCGACCAGACAACATTTGACCGCGCCTATGCTTCGCGGCAATCTGCCATCGGATGAAGAAATCCCGCCCGAACTTCAAAGGAGGCCGCGACGGTCAGGCTCGCGAGAACCGTCACGTCCAAGCCGAAAAAGCCGTTCCCTCACGTGAGGAGCACGAGCTTTGGGAAATCCTCGCTGAGGTGGAGGTGCCCTTTGTCCTCATTCTCGATTGCATCCAGGACCCTCACAATCTCGGTGCCATCCTGCGCACCGCGGATGGCGCAGGCGTGCATGTCGTGGTCGCGCCCAAGGACAAGCAGGTGGGCATTACTGAAACCGTGCGCCGCATTTCGGTGGGTGGGGCCGATCACGTGCCCTTTGTGCAAGTCACCAATCTCGCGCGCACCATGGAGCAACTCAAGGAGAAGGGGCTGTGGTTGGTCGGCACTTCGGATCATGCGGGATCGAAGAGTCTCTACGAGCTCGATCTGAAAGGCCCGCTTGCCCTCGTGCTGGGCGCCGAGGAAAAAGGCATGCGCAGACTGACCATGGAAAACTGCGATTTCCTGGCGAAGATTCCCATGGGCGGCAAAGTCGAATGCCTCAACGTGTCGGTGGCCACGGGTGTATGTCTTTATGAAGCCGTGAGGCAGCGGCAGGGAGAGCCATGAACGAGCCCATCCGCATCCTCTCCGACCTGCACCTTGGCCACAAGGTGTCGCGAATCGAGCGCGTGGAGTCGCTGCGTCCGCTGATAGCGGGTGCGGGCACGGTGATTTTCAATGGCGATACCTGGCAGGAACTGGCCAAGCCCTGGAAAGACCGCGCAGCAGAGATGCTCGATGAGCTGAGACAACTCTGTGTTGAGGAAGGAGCCGAAGCCGTCTTTCTCTCTGGCAATCACGATCCCGGCTGGCCGGGGCGCGGTTGGGAGGAGTTGGCCGAGGGTCGTATCATTATCAGCCACGGCGATGCGCTCCTGTTTGAAAGCTCACCATGGAAGCGGGAGATTTTGATGGCGCCTGAAAAGGTCGCCGAACTCTGGGAGCAACATCCAGATGCTGATCAAAAGGTCGAAGAACGCCTGCGGGTGGCGCGCGAGATTGCCCGCAAGCTCCACTCGCTCCAATTTCCCGCGGGCCGACACATGATCCAGAGGGCCTGGGACGCCATCTTTCCGCCCCAGCGCGCCGTGCGCATGCTCGAGGCCTGGAGCTCGCAGGGAGCCAAGGCGGCGGAATTTCTGGAGCGTTATTTCCCCGAGGCCGAAGTCATCATCATCGGCCACTTCCACTGGCCGGGTTGCTGGCGTATTGGCGGCAGGCTGGTGATCAACACGGGCAGCTTTGTCAGCCCCAATCGCGCGCATTGGGTGGAATGGAAGGGTGGCCTGCAGCAAGAATATGGCCTTCTGTGCAGGGGCCCCGTCATCGAAAAGGGAGGAGTTTGCCGTATGGGAGAGGCTATCGATGTTTGGCGTTTTGCCTGATGCAAACCGCCTGTTTGTCTGCCACAAGAGACGCCACGTGAACCATTGGAAGAGCCGCGGCGATCCTACCTGGCACATGTCACTCCATCGCCTCCTGCCGGTTTCAGGGCCTGCCCTGTGTGCGGCCAATCACTCTCTTGAAACTCCGCTCGATTTTTTTACCGAGGTGTTTGAGTCGCTTTTTCCTGATATAGCTGCGGGCCTGTTTGCTTCGTTTGAAGCCATGGCGATGCATCTCTTCGAGTTGTGCAAACACACCAGCGCAGTCATTCTCCCTGAGTTGGGCCATGGTCTCATGGGCTTGCTTTCCAATTCGGGCGCAAAGTTGCCGATCGGCAACGAGTGCTCGCATCCAGCCCGCTGCGCAGTCGGTGTCGGCATCCGCCCAACAAGCCTCCGGGGCTTTTGCGCAAAACTGATAAGCGGGATGTCTTGATTGCACCGGTACCATCTTGAAATCCACGAGGCAGGAGTTCTCGGGAGTGGTGAAGTCCATGTTTCCAGACCACGCAGTGACGATGGTGGGTTTTGCCTGTGCCATCATTTCCATGATGAAGAGACCGAGTCCCTCCGAGCGGTGGAGCGAGATCAGGGCGTCACAACTGGCGTAAAGTTGCTCAAGTTCCTCGCGCGGCAGTATTTCAGAGTAGATGACAATCCGATCATCACCTGCTTTCATTTGCTCGAGCTTTTCTCGCGCGCCATCGAAATCCGGATTACTCACTTTGATCAACAGCCGGACCTTTTCGCCGCCCTGGAATGCTTTCTTGAATGCCGCAATAGAAGCCATCGGGTTCTTTCGCTCCATGCAGCTCATGGCATCGAAGCCGCAGAGGAATACAAAAGCATCATCCGGCAGCTCAAACCGTGCTCTGTCCGGCTTGGGGGCGCTTTTGATATTCACGCTTTGCGGGTAGTGGATGATGGGCTTGTCAGGAAAGTGTTTGGAGATGGTCTCTTGGATAAAGTGGGTAGGCGCGAGGACGCAGTCCATTGCCTCCAGTGGCAAGATCCAGCTTTCTGTTAGAACAGGAAGCTCCCAGAAGGGAATGATCACGTTGAGATTCCTGATGGCGGGTATATTTGGATACTGATCGAGGATCAAATTGCCAAACTCCGGTGGGTTCACATGGATCAGGTTGATGTGTCCGGGCCAATGCTTGCGGCGGGTTTCAAGGATTTGCTCGAACCCGGAAATCTGCTTCGCGCGGTGATCCCGGGAGTCGACATTTCGGACCGAAAGCGCAATGTTCAACTCCTGCATGCGTTGCAAGGTCTGGCGGCTTGATTCACCCAGACCTAACCCGCCGGTCACAAAGCCCAGCAGATGGTATGTGCAACTGCCCGGTTTTTGCTCTTTCTGCTGAGGCGGCTTGGCCATGAGCGAGACGCTATGGCCCACTGGCGACCGGGGGAAGGGGAAATCAGAGCCGCCTGGCCGACGACTACGTGGTCGCCACCCGTGGAGTTGCATGCGGTGCGCGAGCGGATCGAGCTGGTCTTTGGTAAGCTGGATCTGAATTACGAGGACCACGTGGACGTGGATCCCCGCTTCGTGCGGCCCGATGAGCAACTGCCGCTGCTGGGGGGTGCCAGCAAGGCGCGCGATTGGGCTGGGATCCGGCCCACAGTTCGAGAGCATGGTTGAGTAAATGGTGGCAGCCGAGCGTGGCCTGCAGCCCGATGCCGTTACCATAATTTCCGGTTTCAAGTTTCCCTGAAGCGGTTAACTTGGTGAGCCGATGTCCATTCCCGAACTCAAAGCCAAGCTTCGCGAGGTGCCCCACCAGCCCGGGGTCTACCTGATGAAGGACAGGCTTGGGTCCATCATTTACGTCGGCAAGGCGCGCGACTTGAAGAAGCGGGTTTCCACCTACTTCTCGCCCTCCCAGAAGATGCGCTCCTCGCTCAAGACGCGGGCCCTCATCGACTCCATTCACGATTTCGAGATCCACACCGTGCGCAATGAGGACGAGGCGCTCATCCTCGAGCAAAAGCTGATCAAGGATTACCGCCCGCGCTACAATGTGCAGTTTCGCGACGACAAACGCTTTCTCTTGGCGCGCGTCCGCCTAGAGGACGAGTGGCCGCGTTTCACGCTCACCCGCTTGCGCCGCGAGGATGGGGCGCGCTACTTCGGCCCCTTCCCGCATTCGGCCGCGCTGAAACACACCCTGGAATGGCTCAACCGAAAGCTCGGTCTGCGCATCTGCCGCCCTGCCAATCCCACTGAGCTCGACTACAAGCACTGCAACGCGGACGTGATTCGCAATTGCTCCGCTCCCTGTGTCGGCAAGATCGACCATGCTGCCTACATTGCCAAAGCCGAGCAGGCTTGCCGTATTCTTGAGGGAAAGGGCCGCAAGGATCTCTTCGATGGGCTGCGCGAGGAAATGCATTCTGCTGCTGCGGCCCTTGAGTTCGAGAAAGCTGCGGCCCTTCGTGACGTGCTCGACAACCTCGAGAAGACGCTCACCCCGACCCGCCAGTTTCGTCGAGGACGGGGAGTGCCCAGCACCGTCAAGCCGCTCGAGGATCTGGCCGAGTTGGGCGAGCAACTCGGCTTGGGAGGTCCGCCCCGGGTGATGGAGTGTTTCGATATTTCCAATGTCTCCTCCAACCACATCGTGGCCTCCATGGTGCGCTTCACAGATGGCAGACCGGACAACGCCAATTACCGCCGCTACCGCATCAAGACGGTGGAGGGGCAGGACGACTTTGCCTCCATGGCGGAAGTCATCCGCCGCCGCTACTCACGCATTCTTCTGGAAAATCGCCAAGCCAATCCTGATCTTGAATACAGCCAAGAGAGTGCGCTCGACGCCCAGCGTCGCTTGGCCAAAGTGGGGAGGGCCCGCATTGTGTTGCCTGACTTGGTGATTGTGGATGGTGGCAAGGGACAGCTCGGCAAGGCGGTCCGAGAGCTGCGTGCTCTTGGTTTGCACGAGTTGCCGGTTGTGGGCTTGGCTAAGCAGCACGAGGAGATTTTCGTGCCGGGTGAACCCAAGTCCATCCGGCTGCCGCACGACCGCGGAGCCCTCAAGCTGATGCAGCGCATCCGTGACGAGGCCCATCGCTTTGCCAACCGTTACAATGAACTGCTTTACCGTCGCCGCATGAAGGAGAGCCTGCTTGACGATTGCCCCGGAATGTCCATTGCGAAGAAGCAGCGCCTACTCAAGAAGTTCGGCAGCGTGGCGCGTATCAAAGCCGCCAGTGTGGAGGAGATTGCCAGCTTGCCGGGTCTTTCAAAGACCTCGGCCCAGGTGATTCTGGATCATCTCAGGGGCTGAGTCATTCTCAGCGGAACAACTGGCAGTAATGCCGCCAGCGTCTGGTAAATCTCCTCGGCTTTGTCTTCATCGGTATAAACGGCCTTGCTGAAGGCGGGGAAAAGAGCGCGTGCTTTCTCGAGGTCGCCCTGCGCGCAGGCCACGCCCGCTGTGGTGATCAAAAAACAAGCAAGTAGCGACACCGCCATTTTAGAGGCGGAAATTTCATCACCAGAAAGCGACGTCTCATTGGGCGCCACTTGCAAGTTGCAAGGGCCACGGCATGCTGCCTTTTATGTTTTCGTCACCGCCACTACCGATTAGCCTGAACTATCTGTGAAAAATTACGCTCTCTTCATTATCCTGATTGCGGCCCTCTCTGGCATGGCCCGTGGCGAAGCCCCGCCTGCGGGCATGTCGGTTCCGCTTGGTGAGCGGGTGGTCTTCCAGCCGGGCCCTTATCCGCTGCTGGCACAAGCCGAGCCCCTGGAGGGTGTGCCCACCGGAACCATTACCCACCACGTGTTTTCCGGCTCCAAGATCTATCCAGCAACCCTGCACGAGTATTGGATCTACCTGCCGGCCCAATACTTGGCCGCAGGGGAAAGCCGCGCCGCTGTGATGGTGTTCCAAGACGGCCATGCCTACGTCGGCCAGAAAAGCAGCTTCAGGGCGACTACAGTCTTTGATCATCTGATCGCTGCAGGTGAAATGCCAGTCACCATCGGCATCTTTATCGAGCCGGGCCATCGAGGTGACAAACTGCCCAATGGCTACTGGGGCAAGCGCAACAACCGCAGCGTGGAGTATGATACGCCCGATGACACCTATGCCCGTTTTCTCATCGAGGAAATCCTGCCTGAGGTGGCCAAGAAATACCGCCTGACAGACAATCCCGAACTGCGTGCGATATCGGGCGCAAGTTCCGGTGGCATCTGTGCTTTCAAGTGCGCCTGGCATCGACCCGACCATTTCCGCAAGGTGCACTCCACCATTGGCAGCTTCACCAACATCCGCGGCGGTCACGTCTATCCCGCCCTCATTCGCAAATCGGAAGCGAAGCCCATCCGCGTCTACCTGCAGGACGGAATGAACGATCTCGACAATGCCCACGGCAACTGGTGGTTGGGCAACCAACAGATGGCTCGCGCCCTGGCCTACGAGAACCGCTACGACTACCGCTTTGTTGCTGGCGTGGGTGGCCACGACCACAAGCAGGGCGCGGCCGATTTCCCCGATGCCATGCGCTGGTTATGGCGCGATTGGCAGAAGGTCAGATAATCAGAACAACTGCTTCATCTGATCCAGCCCAGCCTCACCAATGAGGAAAAACACGCTCTCGTTGTTCTGCCAGCGCGCGATGGACCACTTGCCCTGCTCGAGGTAGCAGGGATCGGCAAGTTTGTTGGCGCAGGAACCGTGGACGTCCTCGCAATTGAAGATTAGCAGATGCACCACGCCGATGTCATCCTGTTGGAAGCACATCAGTGAGCCGTGCTTGCCGTTGATGACCAGTTCGCGGCAGCCGATGCTTTTGCTCTTTTCCAGGCCGGGCGGCAAGCAGCAGGGGCAGGGCAGTGAGCGTGAATGGAGAACTTCCTCAAGTTGATCGCGGCTGTCCTGTCTGACGTCGAGAGAGAAGTTGGGAGCTTCGTAGGTTTGGATGAAAGATACGGGCACCGCCTCGATGGGCACCGGTTTGGCCTGAACCAGCTCACCTTTCTCTGCCGGTCCTCGGGTGACGATCAATGCCAGGGCAATGCCGGCGGCGGCGGCGAGAGGAATGCCGAGTCTTTTCGAAAAGGGCAGGAGCTTGCGGGTGATAGGGTCCTCGATGATGGCGGACTTGGCGAGGTCGGGCGAAGTCGGTTGAGGAGCGCTGCGTTCCATGGCGGCGAGAATGTCGCCGCGCAAGTTGGACGGCAGGGGGACCGACGCGAGAGCGCCGATCATTGCCGCGTCATTGGCATTTTCTGCATCGGGGTAATCACGACGCTCGCCTTCGAGGCAGCCGATGATGTCCTCGCGTAGGCTTGCGGGAAGCTTGATGGCACCAAGCGCCTTGGCGAAGGCCTCGTCCATGGCGCGTTCCTCGGCGAGCCACTCGCCCAAATCGCGATTGGAGGCGGCCAGAGCAAGCGCCTCGGCAAAGTCCCGGGCACTGGCATCGCTTCTGTTGTCATCGCCGGGGCGAAAGCTGCGCAGAATGAATTTGGCTTGTTGCTTATCCATGACTCGATTTGCGTAGTTCGGGGTTGAGTTTGAGAACGTTCTTGGGAGCGCTTGCCGGTGCGTCGTTCATGCGCTTGCGCAGCAACTCTTTGCCGCGTGAGAGGCGTGACATCACCGTGCCGATGGGCACGTCGAGGATCTCGGCGATCTCCTTGTAACTGTGTTGTTGAAGGTAGAAGAGGGCAATGGGGGCGCGGTAGGTTTCGTCGAGTTCTCCAAGCAGTTCGATGGCGCGCTGGGCGTCCATCTGGCGGTCGGCATCATCGTCTTCGGTGGCGGCATTGGCAGCGGCGGTTTCCCCCAGGGGGCTGGAGGAGTAGCGCGAGCTCTTGCGGCGGTGGGCCAGGAATTCGCGGTGCAGGGTGGTGAACAGCCAGGTCTTCGCCTTGCTGCGGTCCTTGAGTTGGTGGCCCTTGGCAGCCCAGATGCAGAAGGTTTCCTGCACCAGATCGCAAGCGATGTCGGGATCGCGCACCAGCGACATTGCAAAGCGGTATAGCGCTTGGTAATGGGCATCGACGAGATCTTCGAATTCGCTCATGAATTGATGATGGGAGCGCTGCCGCGCACTTTTATTCCCTCAGAGCTTGGATTGTCCTAGCCCGGCTTGGCGCTGGATTTGGTAGTGGGTTTGGCGGGCTCCCACTCCACGCGCTTGGCGTCTTTCCACAGCTGCTCAAGCCCATAGAACTCGCGCATTTCCTCGTCCATGATATGCACCATGACGTCCACGTAATCGAGCACCACCCAGCGAGCGTCGACCTTGCCTTCCTTATGGGTGGGCTTCACGCCGTGGTCTTCATCGATGGTTTTGGAGATGTCGCGCAGGATGGCGCGCATCTGGGGCATGGAGTTGCCGGTGCAGATGACCATGAAGTCCGTGAGGCTGGAAAGGCCCCGCAGATCGCTGATCATGATGTTCTCAGCCTTGGTGTTGTCGGCGGCCTCGGCGCAGGCGAGGGCAAGTTTTTTTCCTTGGATGCTCATCTTGGAGAGGGAGTTCCCCGGGCCATTCGGCCCCGGGAGCGCGGACTATACGACTATTTTTCGCGCTGAAAACCCATAATTTAGGCATTGTGCACCACGGCTTGCTCCTGCTGGATGGGTCGCATGCAACGCTGTCACCAATGCGGCGCCGAAGCCGATGGCGAGGTGGACGGCAAGGCCTGGTGTGCTGGCTGCCTGCACATCGAGGGCTCATGCTGTGCGGATGACGACCCAGAAGCCGGCTAGATCCCCGTGCAGAAGTGAGCTGTCACCCGCGACTCGCACCAAGGTGCGCATGGCGCCCTTATCGCCCTTTTCGGTCGCCAGCATGACTTGGGTTGCCTCCTTTTTCAGATCCCAGTATTCGCCATCGGTGCTCGACTTCCAGCCGAGCTCAAGCAGCTTGCCGATGAGGACATCGCGCTCGACCCCGTCGATATGCCATTGCTCAGGATTTGCATGGGTATGCAATTTAGGCAGCCGCGGCAGGCTGGGCATCAGGGAAAGCAGCCGACGGTTGCGATGCCAGGCGCGTAGCGCTGGTGCGAGCCAGCTGATGAGTTTTAGCGTCAGCTGCGATTTCCAGTCATCAAAGCCCTCTGCAATGTCACGCTGCGGTTGAACCGCCACGAGTTGAGGGTGGTAAGCGCCTTCATTCACGCTACCATGATAGATGATGGCGTGACGGCTCACCCGTAGCGGAGCACCCGTGTAAATCATGCCCTCCCACAGTGCCGTGCCCGATTTGCCGAAACGCTGAGGATGCTTGGCAATCAGCATGCGCTCTGCCCTGCCGTAACCGAGTTGCTGGCGAAGGTAGCTGCGCAGGGAAGGGCGCCGCCAATGCCGGACAAAAGCGCCCGCGTCGAAGCCCAAGGTCAGATCCCGGTTTTGCAGACGCCAACAGAAGTCGACGTCGTCACCTGCGGCATGGAAGCGCGGATCGAAGCCTTCGACTTGCTCAAGCGCGCTCTTGCGCACGACCAGGTTGCAACCCGGTAGATGTTCAGCAGTCAGATCGTCAAGCATCACATGGCTGGGCGCCCCGGGTGCGGCACAAACCACGGCTTCTCGCCAATGCTGGGGTCTTTGAGGTAGGTTGGGTCCACCCACAGCAGCATGATCGGGATGGTTTTGCAGGAACTGGAGCACGCGCTGCAGCCACTCGCGGTCGGGTTCGCAGTCATCATCGGTGTAGGCGAGGATGTCGGCCTTGGCCAGTTGCGCGCCGATATTGCGCGCCACACTCAGACCGCCGGCCTCGATGCGCACCAATTCCACTTGTGGGTAATGCGCGCGGATGAAGTCCGATGTGCCGTCCGTTGAGCCATCATCGACCACCATGACCTCAAAGTCGGCGGAACAATCCGAGCCCAGCAAGGCCTCAAGGCAGGTGCTGATACGACCCCTGCCATTGCGGGTGCAGACGATGGCGGTGATGGCGGGCTTGGGCGAATGGATCGGAATCATGGCGTCCGTTCGCTTGATTTCCCGCATGGCTTTGAGGGCGGCTTTGTCTTTGCCGTCCCGGTCCACCAGACCAAAACTCCAGTCATCGACTTCGAGTCCACCGCTCAACCAGCGGTCGCTCCAGGTGAATACCGTGAAGCCCGCTACGGCCTCCGCTTCACAGATAGCGATGGCGTTTTGCAGAAGCTCCGCCTGGCGTGCCTCTCCATGCCTCTGTGTGTCCAGACCGAATTCCGACACCACCAGTGGACGATCACCAGCCACATGGTGCAGGCGGCGCAAATAGCGCGTCAGACGATCCTCTTGCTCCAGATAGATATTGAAAGCCGTGAAATCGGCGTTGCCGGGCTCCAGGTATTCCGTGCTCGGGAAGTTGGCGTAGGCATAGAGCAAGTGGGGTGCGATTTGTCTACCCAGCGCGATCAAATCCTCGAGCGCATTTTGAACTTTCAAGGGGCCCATCCAGCGAACCAGATCGGCAGGAATCTCATTGCCGACAAAAACCCCCGCGAGTCCCGGTTCGTCACCGTGTTGGGTCAGCCATTCGGCGAGCTCGATTTTGGCCGCGCTCAGGCGGCTTGCATGGCTGATGAAATCCGAATCTTGTTGCCAGGACAGCCCGGCAAAGACCTTGAGGCCGCAATCTGCAGCACTCTCGAGCATGCGGGGGCACGGCAGCTCGTAAATACGGATGGCATCAAAGCTGGCTGCCGCGATGCGCTTGAAGTCCTCGCGAAAACAGTTAGGCCAGCCCCCCGGAAGGGGGCCATAGGTCACCATGCGCGGGTGGATGCGATCACTGCCGCAGCGGAAGAACTTTCCGTCGGTCTGCCAGCGGGAATTGGTCGAATTGGACGAGGCCATTGCCACGATCCAAGTTTAAGGGGCTGCGGCCAAGGGGGGAATCTTATTCATTGAGTAGATTGTGGCGGCTGAAGAGAGCGATCACCGGGATGCCGCGTTCTTCAATAGCCTGTTTGCCACCCTCTTCTCGGTCCACGAGCACCAGGCAGAAGGCGACCTTGCCACCCTCGCGCTCGATGGCGTCCACGGCCTTGAGGGTGGATCCACCGGTGGTGATCACATCGTCGACGACCACGATGGTGTCCCCGCTCTTGAAATTGCCTTCGATCTGCTTGCCTTTGCCATGGCCTTTGGGCTCCTTGCGCACGGTGAAGACCTGCAGGGCCTCGTCGGGATGCTGGTCGGCGGAGGCCATGCCCACGGCCAATGAAATGGGATCCGCACCCAAAGTCATGCCGCCGATGGCATCGATCTCGAGCCGGTGGGAATGCATGTAGGAGCGCACGGCGTGCCAGCCCATGTTGCCGATGAGTTTGGCGCCGAAGGGATCGAGGGCAGTCACACGACAGTCGATGTAGAGATCGCTGGTCTTGCCAGAGGCCAGAGTGAATTCACCGGTGCGAACGGATTTTTCGAGAAGAATTTTTTTGAGGGCGGCGGCACTTTCGGACATGCCAAAAGCTTCGTGAAAGTGCTTCGTGGGGGCAAGCGTCGAAAGTGCTCGATGAGGACTTTGCGAGTGGCGCATGAATTGCTAGGAATGGACCATGAGCCCAGAGGAACTCGCCCAATCCGCCGCCGATCAGCAATCCATGCCCGAAGGGCTCAGCCCGACTGCCCGGGTGCTGTGGCTGGCTCAAGCCGGAGAGTGGGACCGGGCTCATGACGATTGTCAGAGCTTGGCCGACACGGCTGCGGGGTCCTGGATTCATGCCTGGCTGCACCGCCAGCAAGGCGATTACGGCAATGCCTGTTACTGGTATCGCAACGCCGGCAAGCCGGCGAAGCCGGAGAGTTATCCGCTCGAAGAAGAGTGGATGGAGATTGCAGCCGAGTTGATTTAGGCAAAGAACGCGGCTTTCAGGATTTCGCGTGTCCAATCGTGGTTTCCAGGCTCCTTGCTCTCGCGCGAACCCGCCACATTGAGTTCCTCGATCCGGTGCTCCTCAACGAAGCAGAGCAGTCGCGCGGCAGAGGATTCCAGGCTCCGATGGGCCCGAGCCAGATGCAGCCAGGGTTTGCCGTGTTTTTTTGCGAACTCGATGGTCTTGAGGGAGCCTCCGGTGGCCTCAGCTCCCAGGGTGAAGATGACCGTGCCATCCGAGTCGCGGACATTCTACTCCGTGCGCTGCAGGTAGTCTTTACTAGGTGTTTCCCTGAGTTGGCAACTTGCAGGAATGGGCCCCGCGAGACTGCGCCGTCCTCTGGGGCACCAACCGCCGTGAGGGTAGCCGTGCTCCAGGGTGAGTTTCAGAGCGGTGACGTCTGCGCCGGTTTGGCCGCCAGAGATGATGCGTTTGAGCATGGTGGATTTGATACACGAAAGCCACTCGCGTTGGGAGGCTGATTGATAAATGGTCGGGGCGGCGGGATTGATCTCGTTCCACTCGATCCTCGAGGTGTGCGGCTCCCGCCGGGGCCGGTTGGAATGATTTGTTGGTTCGCTGCGCTCTCCAACCCTACGGTCGTTCGAACTGCGTGCTCATCCCGCCGCCAATAAAAAAGCCTCCCTGCGGGAGGCGTTTTTTAAATGGTCGGGGCGGCGGGATTCGAACCCACGGCCTCCTCGTCCCGAACGAGGCGCGCTACCAGACTGCGCCACGCCCCGACATGTTTGGCGTGTGCCGGATGGTTCCGGCTAGCAGCAAGCAAGCCAAATTCGGTTGTCGCCATGCAAGAATATTTGCGTTGGCAGGAGTGGCTGAGCTGATGAAATGGTTTCACGTGCCAAAACTTATTCCCAGGCCAATCCATTTTGTTTGCGTCATCGCTGCCGGACTTGTTTTTTGTTTGCTCAGCCACGCGACCGAGGTGAGCAGAGATGTGGTGGTTTATGGTGGCACACCGGCCGGCATCACTGCTGCCATCGCCGCGGCTCGTGATGGCCATTCGGTGTTGCTGCTGGAGCAGACAATGCACGTGGGCGGGCTGAGTACCAGCGGGCTCAACCGGGATGAGGCCGAGCACATGGACACACGCACCTTTGGTGGCCTCAGTGAAAAGTTTCTGCTGCGGGCTCATCTGCGCACGCGTGGCTGGACCAAACTCAAGCATCCAGACCAGCGCTACCCGCGCACCTGGCAATCCAAGGTCGCCGAAGAGGTGTTCCTCGAAATGCTCAAGGAGGCCGGCGTGGAAGTGCGCTTTGAGCAACTCCTCAAGTCGGTGGAGAAGAAGGCGGCCTCGATCGTGTCGCTCACCGTGCGCGGCGACACCACTTACAAGGCCAAGGTCTTCATCGATTGCACTTACGAAGGGGACCTCATGGCCAAGGCGGGTGTGTCCTATGCAATGGGTCGCGAGTCGCGTGACCAATACAAGGAGAGCCTCGCCGGGGTTCGCTACCTCGACGATCCCATTCCGGTGGCCCCCTATGACAAGGACGGCAAGCTCCTGCCCGGCATCATGCCTGGTAAGCCGCCCGCTGAATTTTCCGCCAGCCCGCATCCCATCGGCTACAACATCCGTCTCAATCTGAGCTTCGATCCCGAGAACATGGTCGAGATCCAGAAGCCCGAGCGCTACGACCCCAAGCAGTATGAATTGCTTCTGGGTAACTTCCAGAACGGCAAGCTGACCAAGGTCGACAACGTGCTCGCGCTCTACGGCATGCCCGGCAAGAAGGCCGAATGCAACAACAAGCAGGCGGCCATCGTCTCGATGAACATGCCCGGCGTGCAGACCGCCTGGGCCGAGGCCACTTTCGAGGAACGCGAAGCCATTCACCGCAAGTATCGCGACTACACTCACGGTCTGCTGTGGTTCATGAAGAGCGACCCGCGCATGCCCGAAAAGGTGCGCAAGGAGATGGCCACCTTCGGCTTTTGCAAGGACGAGTGGACCGACAACGACCACTGGCCCTGGTATCTCTACATCCGCGCCGCGCGCCGCATGGTCGGCCCGGTGGTGATCACCCAGCACGACATCACCAAGACCCGCGACAAGAAGGAAGTTATCCACATCGGCTCGCACTACATCGATTCCCACCACATCACCCGCTACGCCTACGATAAGAACTCCTTCATCAACGAGGGCCGCATCTGGCAGAAGGGGATGAACTTCGACATTCCCTACCGCGCCATCACGCCCAAGCAGGAGGAATGCGACAACCTACTGGTGCCCGTCTGCGTGTCCTCCAGTGCCGTGGCCTTCTGTGCCATCCGCCTGGAACCCACGTGGATGCACCTGGGTGAAGTCAGCGGCATGGCAGCCTCCCTTGCCATTAGGAACAAGAGCACCGTGCAGGACATCGACGTGCCCGCCCTTCAGGGCATGATCGTGAAGCAGGGGATGCCTCTGGAAGTGCCGGATAAGGTGGAGAAGTGATTATCCCTTCTCCAGCCAGCCCAGCTTCACCAGGAAGTCGTCCATGGCCTTCAAGGTGAGGTCGTAGTGCTTGCCGCTGTTGAAGAAGCCGTGCCCGGCGCCTTCGTAAGTGGTGAGCTCACAGGTGTTGCCGACCTTCTTGGAGTATTGCTGAAAGACTTTGGCTCCCTCCAGCAGGCGATCATCGGTGCCGAAAAGAATGAGGCAAGGGGCCTGCTTCTGGTCGACATGGCTGAGTGGTGAAATCTTCTTGGGTGGAACTTTGCTTTCTCGACTGCGGGTAGTGAGGTGAGCATTGGCCATATCGGACAAACCTTCGTGAGGAGCCAGGGCCAAGGCGGGATTGAAAAGCACCATGGCATCGGGTGCGGGGCTGACCTTGGGGTCATCATTGGCATTGAAGTCCTCGATCAGGGCGGTGCAGACAGCGAGGTGGCCGCCGGCCGAGCCGCCACCACTGGCAATGTGATTGGGGTCGATGCCGAGCTTCTTGGCATTGGCGCGCACCCAACGCATGGCGGATTTGGCGTCCTCCACGCAATCAGCGGGAGTTACCTCATGGCGTGAGGAGACGCGGTACTCCACGGTGATGGCGACCATGCCACGCTTGGCCAGGTGTTCGCATTGAGGAGTGAATTGTTTGGGGCTGCCATTCTTCCAGCCGCCGCCGAAGAAGAACACGATGGCGGGTTTCTTGTCTTCAGCTTTGTGATCCTCGGGCTTGAAGACGTAGAGAGGGAGTTTGACCTCTTCAACGGTCTTGTAGATGTGCTTGTCCGCCGACTCAGGCATCTTGACCTGCGGTGCTTTCTGGAGCTCCTTGGCCTTGTCACGAAAGGCTTTGGCTTCCTCACGGGTGAGGATGCCATCTCCATTGGAGTCGGCTTTGGGGTATTTCTTTAGGGCCTTCTTCAGTGCCTCTGAAGTCTCGGAGGTCTGGGCGCTGGACAGTAAGGGCAGGCAGCAGAGGAGGGCGATCAATGTTCTCATGGTGGAGGTTGAACCCGCTGCCCCGGCAAAAGTTGCTGACATTCTCTTTGGGGCCGGCTTGCCTTCAGGGCCTCATTCCAATAGACTTCAGGTGTGAAAAAAGCCCACTCCATTGCCCTCCTTGGCACCGTCTTCGCCCTGATTGCCGCCTGCACCCCCGCCATCACTGACGGCGGTTATGGCCCGTTCCCCAATGAAGAGATGGCGCGTCTCAGCGGGCAAGATCTCGGACATCTGCAGCGGGGTTACATGGTCTATCAGAAGCAATGCCAGCAATGCCATCCGCAACCCCTGCTACCTCACGAGGTCAGTGAGGGAGATTGGCACATCGTGGTGCCGGGCATGGCTTGGAATGCTGGAATCGACCACGAGGATGAGGAGGCCGTGTTGCAATATCTGCTGGCGGCACGCCAAATGCCCAGCGACAACGCGGGCGGTGGATCTCAGCAGTGATTTATTGCTTGAGCAACTTCTCGACCACGGCTTCGACTTTGTCATTGGCGCAGTCGGCGACGACAAGCTTCCCGTTTTGATCGATGATGAAGTAGTCCGGGTAGCCGTTCACCATGTAGGACAGGTCGGTCTTTTCCTGCGGGTCAATTGCGATGGGAAACTTGATGCCGTGTTTCTTGGCCGCCGCCGCCATCTTGTCCGAACCGCGTGGGTGACAGATGCCGATGATGACAAGCTTGTCTCCCCACTTTTCCATCAGTTCGTTGGTCTTGGGGATGCTGCGGATGCAGGGGCCGCACCAGGTCGCCCAGAAGTCGAGCACCACCACCTTGCCCTTGAGTTTGTCGAGGCTTAGCGGCTCGGAATTCATCCAGCCTTCGACCTGCAGGGCAGGAGGCTCATCGCTGCCTTGGAGTTCCTTGAGGCGCTCGCGTTGTTTGGCGTCACCCTCAAAAGCGAATGAGAAGTCCTGGGCGGATGCGATGGCTGCCAGCGAAAACAGGCTGAGGGAGAGCAATACTTCTTTCATGGGGATGTTCGACGATGCTTGCAGGGTATTCACAGGCAGCCTCGCCCCTTTGTCCAAGGATTTTTGCGAAACGACAGAATTGGTGCGAGTTTGCTTTCCCCCGATGCCGGTTTTTTGAATGGTTTGTGCAACTCCTTCAACACATTGCCCATGAACGCTCCCATTTCCCGCCGTCGTTTCGTCTCGAACACGGGTGCCGCCTCGCTTGGCGCCTCCTTGCTGCCTTTCAGCTCATGTAACAAAACCATCAAGCTTGGCGAGGAGGATATCGCGCCGCCGCGCTTTGTGATGGGTTTGTCTCAGTATTCCCTGCGTGAACTTTTCAAGTCTGGCGAACTGGATCCGCTCGACTACCCCAAATTCACGGTGAATGAGTTCGGCATCCGGGCCATTGATTATTGGGAAGGTGGCCTGCCCAAGGACAAGCTCAACGACATGGCCTATCTGGAGCAGATCCGTGGTAACGCTGCTGACGCCGGTTGTGATCTCTTTTTGCTGATGACCGGGGCGGTCAATGGGGCCGCCAAGGATCTTGAGGGCAACAAGAACATCGTGGAGGCCGCCAAGCGCGCCCAAGCACTTGGCGCGCGCTACCTACGCGTCTTTCTCTGGGTGCCCGACAACGGCACGCTCGATGAGGCCGCGAGCGGCGCGGTTGAAGCGCTCAAGCCCATTGCAGACGAACTCGCCAAGTTGGATGTGAAACTGGCGATCGAGCCCGGGGCGTCCAAGCGCACCCAGCAGGGAGAATTTCTCGCCAAGATCGCCAAGGGCCTGAAGCACCCGCACTGCAGGCTGATGCCCGACAACGGCAAACTGCGCGGCGACATCTATGCCGGCACCGAGGCCATGATGCCGCACAGCGAGGTGGTCTCCTGCAAGATGCACAGCTTTGACGATACAGGCAACCAATCCGATTTCGATTACCAAAAGCTCATCAACATCATCGTTGCCTCGAAATACAGGGGAATCCTCGCCATCGAGTGGGAGGGCAAGAAGCTCAAACCGGTGCCCGGCGTGCTCGCCTCCAAGGCGCTCATCGAGAAATCCCTCAAAGCCGCGGGGACTTGAGGGTGACTTTCATGTTGATGAGCACGAAGGTAGTTACGGGGTCGATGGACTTTTCGGAAAACGGACGCTGCCCACCTTATCGCCGCCAATAAATTTGAGGGCTTTGCCTGCTGGATCGGCGAGTTGATGGACCTTCTTCACCTGGAGTCCCAGATCCCGCGGTTTTTCAGTCAATGCGTTGCAGTATCGGTTTTTCGGTGGTGGCCTTGAGTTTTACGATGGCGTCACGCACGCACTTCGCCTTTTCCAGGCTCAACTTCTTTGGAAAGTAGATCGGAATTCCGGCCTCGTAGTCAGCAGCCAGATTTTCCAATTCCGCAATGCAGCCTTTGGCATGGACGCCGTAGTCGAGAAGGATGTCGAGCAGGATGGGCGTGCGTTTCTGGCTGCCCCAGTGGTTCTGGGTCTTGAGCCAATACATGCTAGCGTCAATCCCTTCCTCCATTCTTTTTTGCGCCAGAAGTTTCAGCCCTTCCATGCGGCTGCCGTCCGAGAACATGATGCCGCTCAGCGAGGGTTCCATTACCGAGCGATTGATGTTGGGCATGAGGCTTGCGATCTCTTCCCCGGTGAGTTTGGCATACATGCCCGAGATGGCGCCGCGTGCACGGCCGTCCTCGTTTGTGAGCCCGACACTCATGGCCTTGATTGCGAGAGCACGATCAACTCCATTGAGATCTTTGTTGAGCAAGCCTCCGCGGTTGAAGAGGGCGAAGCACAGGTAGCGTTGTTCCATGGCGCGTGGATCATCGGGGCCGGGCTCACAGATGAGCATCTTGAGCAAGTCGGTGGCCGCAGGCTTGGCTGCCTCGCCGATGGCGGCTAGCGCATCTGCAGCCTTGATGCGCAGCCACATGTCTTCGGCCTTGAGGGTTTCGCGTAGCTTTGGCACTGCGGGTGCTGCACTTTTTTCGAACTGTGCGAGAGCCTGGCAGGCTCCAAGGCGGGTGTTGAGATCCTTGCTGTCGAGCAGTGCGATAATGGGCTCCAGGGGCATTTTCCCATGACGCGCAAGCGCCTCCGCCGCACGCTCACGCACGACGGGAGACCAAGATCCGAGACGTTCGATTAGGGTCTCGGCAGCTACGTCCTCGTAGATGGACTTGCTTCCGATCCGGCTGTAGCCACGCCCGTCACTGATGATGGAGCGTGCCTCCTCGGCGCTAAGCTGCTTGGAGGTGGAGGGTTTTCTGCCCGTAAGAATGAGTTTTTTCAGGGGCATGGCGTAAGCCAGGAGATAGGCTCCGCTGGCGTCCCATTTGGCGGTGGCATCGGGAGTGGCCTGCGGCGGGCCGGGGTGGGGGAAGAGTCCCTCATGGGTGCGGGCGATGTCATAGTAGTAGGTTCCGAACTCCTTCATCCAGGCACCGGTGGCTTGCGGCCCGGATTGGTTGACGCCAGGCATGGCCCAGGCCATGTTCCAAAAGTTGCCGGTGTGACCGGCATCGCGCTCCAGCCCGTGGGAGGCCAAGCTCATGCGCGAGAAGAACTTCGAGCCCTCGGGTTCCTTGAGCAGGTTGAAGAGCACGGCTGCCATGCCACACTTGCCGTTGTCCTCATGGCTTCGGATCCAGGG